>CAXEZH010000268.1:0-15619 GCA_964000695.1 uncultured Mycolicibacterium sp.
CACCGTGGATCGGCGACGCCTCCCGGGTGCCCACCGCCGAGTGCGGCACCGTCGCCGTTCCCGTCGATTACGCGAATCCTGAAGGGCCGCAAGTGCAGTTGGCGGTGGTCAGGGTTCCGGCCAGCGGCCCCAAGATCGGCATGCTGATCGTCAACCCCGGCGGCCCGGGAGCCTCGGCCGTCGACACGGTGGCCGGAATGGCGGCGGCGCTGGCCGGGAGCCCGATCACCACCGGGTTCGATCTCGTCGGCATCGACCCGCGCGGAGTCGGACACTCGACACCTGAGTTGCGGTGCCGCACCGACGCCGAGTTCGACGCCGATCGCGCCGAACCGATGGTCGACTACAGCCCGGCCGGGGTGGCCCACATCGAAGAACTCAACCGGGAGTTCGCCGCGCAGTGCCTCAACCGGATGGGGGCGGATTTCCTGGCCAACATCGGCACCGCGGCAGGCGTCCGGGACATGGACGTGGTGCGCGCCGCGCTGGGCGAGGAGCAGATCAACTATCTCGGTTTCTCGTACGGCACCCAGCTCGGCGCCGCGTACGCCGAGCAGTACCCGGACCGGGTGCGGGCCATGGTGCTCGACGGCGCCATCGACCCCAGCCTGGATCCGATCACCAAGAGCATCAACCAGATGGCCGGGTTCCAGCGCGCCTTCGACAAGTACGCCGCGGACTGTGCCCTGTCCGAGGGATGCCCGCTGGGCAGCGACCCCACTCAGTTCGTCAGCCGCTTCCGGCAGTTGGTGGACCCGCTGGTGGCAAATCCCGCCGCGACGTCGGACCCCAGACCGCTGGGTTACCAGGACGCCATCACCGGCACGGCGAGCGCGCTGTACTCGCCGCGGTACTGGACCTACCTGACGAGTGGGTTGTTGGGCCTGCAACGCGGCACCGATCCCGTCGACCTGCTGTTGCTCGCCGACGACTACCAGCGTCGCGACAAGTCCGGGCACTACCAGAACCGCCAGGACGCGTTCACCGCCATCCGCTGCGTCGACGCCGTGTACCCAACCGACCCCGCGGTGTGGGCGGAGGCGGACCGCCGGATCCGGCAGGTCGCGCCGTTCAGCGCCTACGGGGCGTTCACCGGTTTCGCCCCGCGCGACGAATGCGCATTGTGGCCGGTGCCCGCCACGACGACGGCTCACCCGGCGACCTCTCCGGGTCCGGGCAAGGTGGTCGTGGTCTCCACCACCGGGGACCCGGCGACGCCGTACGAATCCGGTGTCGCGCTGGCCCGCCAGATGGGTGCGTCGCTGATCAGTTTCGACGGCGCCCAGCACACCGTGGTGTTCAACGGGGACGCCTGCGTGGACACCGCGATCGTCGACTTCCTCGTCGATTCTTCGCTGCCGCCGCCCAATCTGCAGTGTTAGCTCACGGGCGCGGCTGAGATGCGGTGCGGCCGATGAACACGCCGGCGGAGTGCGAGCGCAGGAAGTCCGCCTGCTCGCGATGCATGGCCCGCGGCAGTTCGGTGAACCATCGCGTGGCGGTGGCTCCGTCGTCGGGGTGTGGGACGCCGGTGTAGTCGACGACGTCGAACGCGATGCCCACCGGTGAGTCCAGGCCGTTCTCGTGATGGCTGGGGTACTCGATGTAGCCCAACGGGTGTGCCGCGACCACGTCGATGCCCAACTCCGTGGCGGCGACGCGACGCACGGCGTCGAACAACTTCTCTCCGAATCGGACCGTTCCGCCTGGTAGATGCCACAGTCCGCGGCACGGCTCGATGTCACGCAGCGTGAGCAGCACCCCCGCCGGTGACCGGATCACGACTTCGACAGTCAGTCGCGGGACTTTGCTGTAGATGTCGCGGAACTCGTCGGGAGTCAGCGGGTGGGAGTGGTTGCTCATCGGGGTGTTTCGATGCCTCGGTTTCCGGCGGGTCTTTCGCCAGTTCAGACGTAACCGGATACCCGAACCGGAGCGTCCGGACGTAACACGGATTTAACAGGCGGAACCTACGCTCGCGGGCATGGATCGGCAGAAGGAATTCGTGCTGCGCACTCTGGAGGAGCGCGACATCCGCTTCGTCCGGTTGTGGTTCACCGACGTGCTCGGATTCCTCAAGTCCGTGGCGATCGCGCCCGCCGAACTCGAGGGCGCCTTCGAGGAGGGCATCGGCTTCGACGGCTCGGCTATCGAAGGGTTTGCCCGGGTGTCCGAGGCCGACATGGTGGCCCGACCCGATCCGTCGACGTTCCAGGTGCTGCCCTGGACCTCCAGTGCCGGCGAGCATCATTCGGCGCGGATGTTCTGCGACATCACGATGCCCGACGGTTCGCCTTCGTGGGCGGACTCGCGGCACGTGCTGCGTCGTCAGCTCTCGAAAGCCAGCGACCTCGGTTTCACCTGCTACGTCCATCCCGAGATCGAGTTCTTCCTCCTCAAGCCCGGCCCCGACGACGGCAGCGAGCCGGAGCCCGCGGACAACGGCGGCTACTTCGACCAGGCTGTGCACGCCACCGCGCCGAACTTCCGCCGCCACGCGATCGACGCGCTCGAACAGATGGGCATCTCGGTCGAGTTCAGCCACCACGAGGGCGCGCCCGGACAGCAGGAGATCGACCTGCGCTACGCCGACGCGCTGTCGATGGCCGACAACGTGATGACGTTCCGCTACGTCGTCAAGGAGGTCGCCCTCGGTGACGGGGTGCGGGCCTCGTTCATGCCCAAGCCGTTCGCCGAGCACCCGGGGTCGGCGATGCACACCCACATGAGCTTGTTCGAAGGCGAGAACAACGCCTTCCACAGCCCGGAAGACCCGCTGCAGCTCTCCGAGGTCGGAAAGTCCTTCATCGCAGGGATTCTCGAGCATGCGACCGAGATCAGCGCGGTCACCAACCAATGGGTGAACTCCTACAAGCGGCTGGTGCACGGTGGTGAGGCCCCGACCGCGGCGTCCTGGGGTGCGGCCAACCGCTCGGCGCTGGTGCGCGTGCCGATGTACACCCCGCACAAGGCGTCGTCGCGCCGCATCGAGGTCCGCAGCCCCGACTCGGCGTGCAACCCCTACCTGACCTTCGCGGTGTTGCTGGCAGCCGGGCTGCGCGGGGTGGAGAAGGGTTACACGCTCGGACCGCAGGCCGAGGACAACCTGTGGAGCCTGACCTCAGAGGAGCGTCGCGCGCTGGGGTACAAGGAGCTGCCCGGCAGCCTGGGTGTCGCGCTGACGGAGATGGAGAACTCCGAACTGGTCGCCGAGGCGCTCGGTGAGCACGTCTTCGACTTCTTCCTGCGCAACAAGCGCACCGAGTGGGAGAACTACCGCAGTCACGTCACTCCGTTCGAGCTGAAGACGTATCTGTCGCTGTAGGGATTCCGGCCTGCACTAGATTCTCAAGGGTGGCCAAACCCGCGACGCAGCGACCCAAGCTGCCCGGCGTCGGTCGGCTCGGACTGGTGGAGTCGACCGCGCAGGCCGACCTCGACCGGCTCGGGTGGAACACCGACGCCCATGTGGAACTGTTGTGGTCGCTGTCCCGGGCCCCCGACGCCGACACCGCGCTGCGCGCGATCACCCGCCTGGCCGACGCGCTCGACTCGGGCTGGGACGAACTCAACAGCGCACTGCTGAAGGACCGCGGGCTGCGTGGACGACTGTTCGCGGTCCTCGGGTCTTCCCTGGCGCTCGGTGATCACCTGATCGCCAACCCCGAGGTCTGGCATCTGTTGGCCGGCACCGTCACGCTGCCGACACCGGCGCAGCTGCACGAGATCTTCGCCGCCGAGGCCGACCAGCACGACGACGCGATCGCGGCGGTGTCCCCGCTTCGGGTGCTCTACCGCAGCCGGGTGATGGTGCTCGCCGCACTGGATCTGGCTCCGACCGTGGAGAACGAGCCGGTGCTGCCGTTCACCGAGGTCGGTCGCCACCTGGCCGACCTCGCCGACGCCGCGCTGGGTGCGGCGCTGAGCGTGGTGAACCGCTCGGTGTGCGGCGCGGACACCCCGCCGGCGCTGGCCGTCGTCGCGATGGGCAAATGTGGCGCCCGCGAGCTGAACTACGTCAGCGACGTCGACGTCATCTTCGTCGCCGAAGACGGCTCCCACAGCAGTCTCGCGCTGGCGACCCGCATCGCCGGTGAGATGATGCGGCTGGCCTCCGACGCGTTCTTCGAGGTCGACGCGGCGTTGCGGCCGGAGGGCAAGCAGGGCCAGCTGGTGCGCTCATTGGACTCCCACGTCGCCTACTACCAGCGGTGGGCCAAGACCTGGGAGTTCCAGGCGCTGATGAAGGCGCGGCCCGCCGTCGGCGACATGGATCTGGGCAGGCGCTACATCGAGGCTCTCGAGCCCATGGTGTGGACCGCCTGCGAGCGTGAGGATTTCGTACCCGAGGTGCAGGCGATGCGCCGCCGGGTCGAGGAGCTGGTGCCGGCCGCGGTGCGCTCGCGTGAACTCAAGTTGGGCACCGGCGGCCTGCGTGACGTCGAGTTCGCCGTGCAGCTGCTGCAGCTGGTGCACGGACGCAACGACGAGTCGTTGCACGTGGCCTCGACCGTCGAAGCGCTGACCGCGCTCGCGGACGGCGGGTACGTCGGTAGGGACGACGCGGCCAACATGACCGCGTCGTACGAGTTCTTGCGCCTGCTCGAGCACCGGCTACAGCTCCAGCGCCTCAAGCGCACCCACATGCTGCCCGAATTCGACGACGACGAGGCGCTGCGCTGGCTGGCGCGCGCGGCGCACATGCGTCCTGACGGCCGCCACGACGCGCTGGGCGTGCTGCGGGAGGAGCTGCGGCGCCAGAGCCACCGGGTGTCGCGGCTGCACGCCAAGCTGTTCTATCAGCCACTGCTGGAGTCGGTCGCCGAGGCGACGATGGGCCTGCCGGTCGGGATGAGCGCCAAAGCCGCGGAGCGCCAGCTCGCCGCCCTGGGGTACGAAGGGCCGGAGAGCGCGCTGACCCATCTGGCCGCGCTGACCGGCAGTAGCGGGCGGCGTGGTCGGGTTCAGCGGGTGCTGTTGCCGACACTGTTGGACTGGCTGTCCGACACCCCTGACCCGGATGCGGGGCTGCTGAACTACCGCCGTCTCAGCGACGCGATGGCCGACCACCGGTGGTATCTGGCGACGCTGCGCGACGAGGGGGCGGTAGCCAAACGGTTGATGCACGTGCTGGGCACCTCGGCCTACGTTCCAGAGCTGCTGATGCACGATCCGGAAGTCATCCAGCTCTATGCCGACGGCCCGAACGGGCCCAAGCTGTGCGAGGCGGACCCCGAGGGGGTGGCCCGTTCGCTGGTGGCTTCGGCGGCCCGGCACAGCGACCCGACGCGGGCGATCGCCGCGGCACGGTCGCTGCGCCGCCGGGAACTGGCCCGCATCGCCTCGGCGGATCTGCTCGGCATGATGAGCGTCACCGCGGTGTGCAAGCAGCTCACCGCGGTGTGGGTGGCGGTGCTGCAGGCCGCCCTGGACGCGGTGATCCGGGCGAACTCCCCGCAGTCCGGTCCGCCGGCCCGCATCGCGGTCATCGGGATGGGCCGCCTCGGTGGAGGAGAACTGGGTTACGGGTCGGACGCCGACGTCATGTTCGTGTGCGAACCCAACGAAGGGGTCGAGGAATCGGCGGCGGTCCGCTGGTCGGTGACGGTTGCCGAGCAGGTGCGCTCACGACTGGGAACCCCCGGCGCCGACCCGCCGCTGGAGGTGGACACGAACCTGCGTCCCGAGGGGCGCAGCGGCTCTCTGGTCCGCACACTGTCGTCCTATCAGACCTACTACGCGCAGTGGGCACAGCCGTGGGAAGTGCAGGCGTTGCTGCGGGCGCACCGGGTGGCCGGGGACCTCGAACTGGGCGAGAAGTTCCTGCTGATGATCGACAAGACCCGCTATCCGCCCGGCGGTGTGTCGGCCGAGACGGTGCAGGAGATCAGGCGGATCAAGGCGCGGGTGGACGCCGAGCGGCTGCCCCGCGGCGCCGACCCGAACACCCACACCAAGCTCGGTCGCGGTGGGTTGGCCGACATCGAATGGACCGTCCAGTTGCTGCAGTTGCGGTATGCGCACAAGATTCCCGCATTGCACAACACCTCGACGCTGGACAGCCTGGCCGCGATCGGTGCAGCCGAATTGATCGCCGAGGGCGACATCGAACTGCTGCGTGACGCGTGGCTGACCGCGACCAAGGCGCGCAATGCGTTGGTGCTGGTGCGCGGCAAGCCGACCGACCAGCTGCCGGGGCCCGGACGCCTGCTCAACGCCGTGGCGACCGCGGCCGGCTGGCCGGACGGGGACGGCGGCGAGTTCCTGGACAACTATCTGCGGGTGACACGGCGGGCGAAGGCCGTGGTCCGCAAGGTTTTCGGAGGCTGAGCCGACTGATGGTTGCGGAGGCTGAGCCGACTGATGGTTGTGGAGGCTGAGCCGACTGATGGTTGTGGAGGCTGAGCCGACTGATGGTTGTGGAGGCTGAGCCGACTGATGGATGTGGAGGATTGGTGTGGAGTTCGCGTTCGATGTGATCAGTGCCGAGGACTACGACCGGCAGCGGGCAAGCTATGACCCGCTCACCGATGCGTTGCGCCGGCTCATCGATGTGGGAATCCACACCGCCGTCGACGACGGCACCGTGCAGGAGGCGCTGCGACACCTCGAGGCCGCGACCGAGTTACTCGAACGCGATCAGCGAAGCGTGACCTCCACTCTCCGGCACGCCGACACGGGCAAGCCGGTCGCCTGGGCCAATCCCGCTGTCGGACTTCGCAACGCCATCGCCCCGCCGATGGTCATCCAGCATGATCCCGACGGCAGCTGCTGGAGTGAGTTCACGTTGGGTCGGGCCTACGAGGGACCGCCCGGCTGGGTGCACGGCGGCATCTGCGCGCTGCTGCTCGACCACATCCTCGGAGAGGTCGCCAGCGAGGGGCTGAGCCTGCCGAAGTTCACCGGCACGATCAGTGTGAAGTACCTGCGCGGCACACACCTGGGGCCGGTGCGGGCGGAGGCGTTCGTCGAACGGTCGGAAGGCTTCAAGACCTACGCACGGGGATACCTCAAAGATGCCGAGGGCGTGACCGTGGAAGCCGAGGGCGTGTTCATCATGCCGGCGTGGGCGCGCGACGCCGGATGAAGTTCTACGTCAGCACGGCCTTCCTCGACACCCGGGAGGCCGTCGAGATCGCCAGGGCCGCCGATGATCTCGGGTATCACGGGATGGCGATCCCGGATCACGTCATCAACCTCGAAACTCTGCAGACGCCCTATCCGTACACCAAGGACGGGGCCCGACGCTGGGAGGCGTTCACCGACTGGCCCGACCCCTGGGTCATGATCGGGGCGATCGCCTTGGTGACCACCCGACTACGGTTCGTCACCACGGTGTACCTGCCCGCGATGCGCGATCCGTACTCGGCGGCCAAGTCGATCGGAACCGCGGCAGTGCTGGCGGACGGCCGCCTCGAGCTCGGTATCGGCGTGGGCTGGTGCCGTGAGGAGTTCGAGTTGCTCGGTCAGCAGTTCGAGAAACGCGGCCGGCGCACTGACGAGATGCTCGAGCTTATGAAAGCGTTGTGGTCGCCGGGGTGGACCGAGTTCTCCGGTGAGTTCTACACCGCTCCGCGGCTGGAGATGGAGCCCACTCCGCCGCCGATTCCGGTGTACGTGGGTGGACTGTCGGACATCGCGCTGCGCCGGGCCGCCCGGCACGACGGCTGGATCGGTGATCTGATCACCACCGACAAGGCGCTGGAACGGGTCGACGCCGTCCGCCGGTTACGCGCCGAGAAGGATCTGAGCATGGACGGTTTCGAGGTGATCACGCCGCTGACCGACGCGTTCACCCCGGAGCACTACGCGCGAGCCGAGGCCGGCGGTATCACCGGGATCATCACGATGCCGTGGATGTTCTACAGCGGTCCCGACTCGAGCACCGCCGACAAGATCGACGGGATGCGCCGTTTCCGCGCGGATATGAGGCTCGGCGACTGAGGACAGCTCAGGTGCGGGCCAGCGTCGACCCGCCACGCTGGCCGTCGACGGACCATGCACCAGCGCCCGTCGCCGCCAGCAGGAGAAACCCGAAGCAGAACAGCAGCGCGGTTTCCCCGCCGTTCTCGGTGGGCCAGAAGCTTCCGAGTTCGCCGCCGAGGATGCCCCAGTGCTGCCAGAAATAGGCGACCGCCATCTGGCCCGCGGCGATCAGCGCCGCAATGCGGGTGAAGAAGCCGACCGTGATCAGCAGGCCGGTGATGAGTTCGATCAGGCCGGCCCACCAGAACGGCCAGGTGCCCACCGGCACGGCCTCACCCACGGGCCAGCCGAAGAGTTTCATCGTGCCGTGCAGCGTGAACAGCAGGCCGAAGATGATGCGGAAGATGCTCAGCGCGGGGGAGGACAGGCTCGCCAGGCGTGCGTCCACTTTCTGTGACATAGCTGTGAGGATACCGGGGCGGACTACAGTCCGCATAGCGTTTTGGTGTCGAAGGCGTTGCGGGAAGACGAAGAGCCGGATGGCCGCCCCAGAAGGGGGCTGCCATCCGGCTCTCCGGGTGACTCAGACGTCGCGTCGGCGGGGCCGACTTAAACGTCGCGTCGGCGGGGCCGACTTAAACGTCGCGTCGGCGGGGCCGACTTAAACGTCGTAGTAGAGCGCAAACTCGTACGGGTGCGGACGAATCTGCACCGGCATGATCTCGTTCTCCCGCTTGTAGGTGATCCACGTTTCGATCAGGTCGGGGGTGAACACGCCGCCCTCGGTGAGGTACTCGTGGTCCTCCTCGAGCTTGTCGATCACGGCGGCCAGCGAGGTGGGCGCCTGCGGGATGTTGGCGGCTTCCTCCGGCGGCAACTCGTAGAGGTCCTTGTCGACCGGCGCCAGCGGCTCCATCTTCTTCTTGATGCCGTCGATGCCGGCCATCAGCATGGCCGCGAACGCGAGGTACGGGTTGCCGGAGCTGTCCGGGCAGCGGAACTCGAGGCGCTTGGCCTTCGGGTTGTTGCCCGTGATCGGGATACGGACGCACGCCGACCGGTTGCGCTGGCTGTACACCAGATTGATCGGGGCCTCGTAGCCCGGCACCAACCGCTTGTAGGAGTTCACCGTCGGGTTGGTGAACGCCAGCAGCGACGGGGCGTGGTGCAGGATGCCGCCGATGTAGTGGCGGGCCATGTCCGACAGACCGGCGTAACCCGACTCGTCGTGGAACAGCGGCTTGCCGTCCTTCCACAGCGACTGGTGTGCGTGCATGCCGGAGCCGTTGTCGCCGAACAGCGGCTTGGGCATGAAGGTGACGGTCTTGCCGTTGGCCCAGGCGGTGTTCTTGATGATGTATTTGAACAGCAGCACGTCGTCGGCCGCGTGCAACAGCGTGTTGAACTTGTAGTTGATCTCGGCCTGACCGGCGGTGCCGACCTCGTGGTGGCCGCGCTCGAGCACGAATCCCGCGTTCTGCAGGTTGGTGGCCATCTGGTCGCGCAGGTCGACGTAGTGGTCGTAGGGCGCCACCGGGAAGTAACCGCCCTTGGGGCGGACCTTGTAGCCACGGTTGGGCGAACCGTCGGCCTCCAGCGGCTCGCCGCTGTTCCACCAGCCGGACTCCGAGTCGACCTCGTAGAAGGTGCCGTTCATCCGCGAGTCGAAGCTGACCGAGTCGAAGATGTAGAACTCGGCCTCGGCGCCGAAAAAGCAGGTGTCGGCGATGCCGGTGCTGGCCAGGTAGTTCTCCGCCTTGCGGGCCACGTTGCGCGGATCGCGGGAGTACGCCTCCCTGGTGAACGGATCGTGGACGAAGAAGTTCAGGTTCAGTGTCTTGGCGTGCCGGAACGGGTCGATCTGCGCCGTCGCCGGGTCCGGCAGCAGCATCATGTCGGACTCGTGGATGGACTGGAAGCCGCGAACCGACGAACCGTCGAATGCCAGGCCGTCCTCGAACACGCTCTCATCGAAGGCCGCAGCCGGGATCGAGAAGTGCTGGACCACACCGGGCAGATCGCAGAACCGGATGTCGACGTACTCGACATTCTGGTCCTTGATCATCTTCATGATGTCGTCGGCGGTCTTTTCTGCCACTGATTGCTCTCCTTTATTTGGTAAGCCCGCGCGTTGACGCTATGGACCCGATGTTGCACCGTCGTCAACCATATGTTGCGCCGACGTTACGCATGAGCCTTCCGGTGGCGGTTCCAGCACGGTCGTGGTGCACACATATCCTGGCATCATGGCCCCTTCCACTGGCTCCGGTCTGGGGTCCTGGCTGTCCGGGCCCGGCGCCTCGGATCCCGGCAAGTACCCGGGCGAGCGGCTCGGGATGCCGGAGAGCGGTCCGGGTTCGATCGCCCGGTTCGGGCGCCGGGTGGCCGCGCTGAGCCTCGACTGGCTGGTCTCCTACGGGCTGGCCGCCCTCGCGATGACGTTCGGGTTGATCAGCATGTCGATGCTGTCGACGGCAGTGCTGGGGATCTGGCTGGCGCTGGGCGTGGTGTCGGTGCGGCTGTTCGGGTTTTCCCCGGGCCAGCTGGTGCTGGGGCTCAGAGTGGTCGGCGTCGACGGCCGCCCGGCAGGTGTCGGCCGGGCGCTGGGCCGCGGACTGTTGATCGCGCTGGTGATCCCCGCGCTGTTCACCGACTCCGATCTACGGGGGCTGCACGACCTGGCCACCAAGACCGCGGTGGTGAAGCGGTAGGGCGTCTCACACCTCGTGCACGACCCGCCCGTTCATCATCGTCAGCTGCACCTCGGCGCGGTGGATGTCATGCGGGTCGATGTCGAAGATGTTGCGGTCCAGCACGATCAGGTCGGCGAGTTTTCCGGCCTCCAGCGAACCCACCCGGTCGTCCATCCGGATCTGATAGGCCGCCCCGAGCGTGTTGGCGTGCACGGCCTGCTCGACGCTCAGGCGCTGATCGGCGGGGGCGAGGACGGCGGCGCCGGGCTCGCCGATGAGTTGCCGGGTGACGCCGATCTGTATCGAGTCGAGCGGCTTGTAGGTCGAGAAGTACCCGGCCGCAGGCCAATCGGTGCCCAGCGAGATGCGTCCGCCGGCTTGGGCGACGTCCTGGATGCGGTAGAGCAGGTCCTGGCGCGGTCGCCCGTAGCGGGCCGCCAGGTTCTCGACGGTGTCGGGGTCCGCCGACATCCAGTTGGCCGAGAACTGTGCGACGACGCCGAGATCGGCGAAGCGACCGCTGTCCGGATCGGCCACGTATACCAGGTGAGCGATGGTGTGGCGGCGATCGCGCTCGGGGTTGGCGGCGACGGCGGCCTCGATCGCGTCGAGCGCGGTGCGTGCGGTGCGCTCCCCGCAGGCGTGCACGTGCACGTCGAACCCGGCGGCGTCGACCTCGGCGACGAGCTGACGCCACTGCTGCTCGGTGAACGGTGAGCCGCCGGTCGAGTCGGGTTTGTCGGCGTAGGGCTCGATCAGCCAGGCGGTATAGCCCTCCTGGGTGCCGTCACCGATGATCTTGACCACGCCGACGGTGACCAGCTCACTGGAGATCCGGTCGCGGATGTCGGTGAGGGCGGCCACCGCCCCGTCGACCGGCGGCGACTTGACGCTGTAGGACGCCACCACGCGGAACGGCAGCGCTCCGTGCTGCTCGACGTCGGTGTACAGGCTGATCAGCGCGCCCTGGTCGTCGCCGATGGGCGGTACCCCGGCGTCGAACAGCGCGGTGATGCCCGCTTCAGAGGCCTTCGGCAGCCACGACTCGAGCAGCGTCCGCATGTTCTCGGGTGAGATCGGCTCGATCGCGTTGACGAGGCTCAGGACCGCGTCCACTTCCAGGATGTAACCCGTCGGGTCGCCGTTGCCGTCGCGGACGTAGTAGCTGAACCCAGGTATCGGATCGGTGGTGTCGCGGCTGACACCGGCCATCTCGAGCGCCGTGCTGTTGGCCCACAGGCTGTGGCCGTCGATGGCGAAGAAGAACCCCGGGCGGTCGGGCAGCACCTTGTCCAGATCGGCTCGGGTGGGGCCCTGCGGGCCGAACATGTCCACCCGCCATCCGAAGCCACGCACCGGGCCGGTGGGGTGCTGCTGTGCGTAGTCGGCGATCGCGGCCAGCGCGTCCTCGCCGGTCGGGACCTGCAGGTCGACACCGGTGGTGAGGAACGCCCCGAGGAACGGATGGATATGGGCCTCGACGAAGCCGGGCATCAGCAGACGCCCGGCAAGGTCGACGACGCGGGTGTCCGGACCCGCCAACGCCATGGCGCCGTCGTCGTCGCCGACGTAGGTGATCGTGTTTCCGGTGACCGCGACCGCCTGCGCCCAGGGCGCCGTGTCGGTCAGCGTGTAGACCCGGCCGCGGTGGAAGACCACATCCGCGTCGGCGTTCTCCACAGGAGCAGGCGAGGGGCTCTCACCCGTCGTCGAACAGGCGGCCAGACTCGTCGCGGCGACGAGTAGTGCACCGGCGCGCAAGGCCGTGCGGCGGGTGGTCGACAACGGTCGGGGAGTGCCGAACGCGGCGAATCGCGACGACCAGTCACATGCGGTGCACATGGACTGATTGTGGGGTCAGCGCCTGCGCACCGTGCGTTGAACGCCCTTCATCTTGGCGGCCGTGGGAAGTGGCCCCTTGGGCATCGCGGCGGGACCCACCTTGCTGCCGAGGGCGGCCAGCCGTGATTCGAGCGCATCCAGCTGCTTGACGGTGATGTTGGACGGCAACTTGGTCAGGTGACGCTCCAACTTGGACAGCGGCACCTGACCCTCACCGTTTCCGACGATGACGTCATAGATCGGGACGTCGCCGACCAGCCGGGCGGTGCGCTTCTTCTCCTGCGCCAGCAGCGGTTTGACCCGCGCCGCCGAGCCTTCGCCCACGAAGATCACCCCGGGTCGGCCGATCACCCGGTGCACGGCGTCGAAGTGGCCGGTGGCTGCCACCCCTGGCGTCACCCGCCACTTGCCGCGCAGATTCTCCAGGGCCCACGCCGCGGCGCCGGTCTGACCCTCGGCCTTGCGGTAGACCGACTTCTGGGCTCGGCGGCCGAAGATGATGAACGCGACCAGCGCGCCCAGCACAATGCCGAGCGGGATCAGCATGAACATCGTGAAGCCGCCGGCGTAGATGCCCGCGGCCACCGATGCCCCCGCGATCAGGACGAACGCACCCGCCATATAGGGGATGAGGCGTTTGTCCTCTTTGCGTTGGATCTGGAAGGCCTGCCACAGCTGACTGCGGCGCTGCTTGGATGCCGCCTTGCGGGCAGCCTTCGCCTCGGCCTTGGCGGCTTTGACCTCAGCGGGATTGCGCGATTTCGCCATAACGTGTCCAGCATACAAATCCAGCCGGGCCGGTGTGGCGGCGTGATCGTGTAGCGGCGCTCAGCTGGTCAGCGTGCGCTTGCTGGCCTGCTCGTAGAGCCGCCCGGCGCGGTAGGAGGAGCGCACCAGCGGTCCGGCCAGCACCCCGGCGAAACCGAGCCCGGCCGCGTACTTCTCGTGCTCGACGAATTCCTCGGGATGCACCCACCGCTCGACCGGGTGGTGCCGGGCCGAGGGCCGCAGGTACTGGGTGATGGTGACGATGTCGCAGCCGGCCTCGTGCAGGTCGGCCAGCGCGTCGCGCACCTCCTCGGGCGTCTCGCCCATCCCCAGGATCAGGTTGCTCTTGGTGACCAAGCCGGCCGCGCGCGCCATGGTGAGCACCGACAGGCTGCGCTCGTAGCGGAAACCGGGACGGATCCGCTTGAAGATGCGCGGCACGGTCTCGACGTTGTGAGCCAACACCTCCGGGCGGGCGGCGAACACCTCGTCGAGCAGCGCGGGCTCGGCATTGAAGTCCGGAATCAACAGCTCCACCCCGGTGTTGGGGTTGAGCGCCTTGATCGCGCGAACGGTCTCGGCGTACAGCCAGGCCCCACCGTCGGGCAGGTCATCGCGGGCCACGCCGGTCACCGTCGAGTAGCGCAAACCCATCGCCGCGACGCTCTCGGCCACCCGGCGCGGTTCGTCACGGTCCAATTCGGCGGGCTTGCCGGTGTCGATCTGGCAGAAGTCACAACGCCGGGTGCACTGCTCGCCACCGATCAGGAACGTGGCCTCGCGGTCTTCCCAGCATTCGTAGATGTTGGGGCACCCCGCCTCTTCGCACACCGTGTGCAGGCCCTCGCGGCGCACCAGGCTCTTGAGTTCCTTGTACTCCGGACCCATCTTGGCCCTGGTCTTGATCCACGACGGCTTGCGCTCGATCGGGGTCTGCGCGTTGCGCACCTCGAGTCGGAGCAGTTTGCGGTTACCGGGATCCACACTCACTGCGTCGATGGTACTGCGTCGGCGGGCGCGGCGTCGGTGCCGGTGAGGTTGCCGTCCAGCGCCGCGCACACGGCGTGGGCGACCCGGTCGGCGATGTCGTCGACGCCGATCCGGCGGCCGAGCTCGGCGGTCAGGGACGTGACGCCCGCATCGGCGATGCCGCACGGCACGATCGAGCCGAACGCCCCGAGGTCGCAGTCGCAGTTGAGCGCGAAGCCGTGCAGGGTGGTGGCGCGGGCCACCCGGATCCCGATGGCGGCGATCTTGCGGGCCGGGCCACGCTCGTCGGGCGGGACCCATACCCCGGAACGCCCCTCGACCCGGCCGGTCGCCAGGCCCAGGTCGGCGCACACCGTGATCAACGCGTCTTCGAGTCGCCGCACGAAATTGACCACGTCCAGCGGTTCGGTCAGCCCGATGATCGGATAGCCGACCAGCTGACCGGGGCCGTGCCAGGTGATCTTGCCGCCGCGGTCGGTGTCGATGACCGGGGTGCCGTCCTGGGGGCGCTCCTCGGGCAGGGTGCGCCGCCCGGCGGTGTAGGTGGGGGGATGCTCGAGCAGCAGCAGCGAATCGGGGCCGCCGGCCGCCCGGGCGTCGGCGAGTTCGCGTTGCAGCTCCCACGCGGCCCGGTAGTCGATCGATCCGAGCCGACGCACGCGCACCGGCGCACCGTCTGATCGGATCGAGGTCTGCATGGAGCCGACGGTACTCCCGCTCACGTACGGGCGGGTGCCGTGGCGAACGCCAACGCCTCACCGATCGTGTTGTGGTGGAAGCGGAAACCGGCTCGCTCGAGAGCGGCCGGGATCGCGCGCTGCCCGCCGAGCAACCCTTCGTCGGCGAACTCGCCGAGCACCGTGCGCAGCGCGAAGCCGGGCACCATGAGGGCGGTGGGCCGGTTGACGGTGCGTCCGAGCGCGGTGGTGAACTCCGCGTTGGTGACCGGGGCGGGCCCGGTGAAGTTCACCGGACCAGCCAGCTCGTCGTGCCCGATGGCGAACAGCAGCGCCCGGATCTGGTCTTCGAGACTGATCCAGGACAGGTACTGCCGGCCGTTGCCCAGACGCGCCCCCAGGCCCAGCGAGAACAGTGGTTTGAGCCGTCCCAGCATGCCGCCCGACGGCGCCATCACCAGCCCGGTGCGGGTCTGGACCACCCGAGATCCGTTCTGTGCCGCCGGGGCCGTGGCGTCCTCCCAGTCCACGGTGAGGCGGGCCAGGAAGTTTCTTCCGGGCGGTGCGGATTCGTCGACCGGCGTCGCCCCTGTGTCTCCGTAGTAGCCGACGGCGCTGGCGTTGACCAGCACCGGGACGCCGGCGTCGGCGACAGCGCGCGCGAGTACCTCGGTGGGCCCGATGCGGCTGTCGCGCAGGCTCTGCTTGAACGCGCCGGACCAG
>CAXEZH010000269.1:0-5240 GCA_964000695.1 uncultured Mycolicibacterium sp.
AAGGCCGACAGCCTCATCATCGGCGGCGGCATGTGCTTCACCTTTCTTGCCGCGCAGGGTCTTTCGGTTGGTTCATCGTTGCTCGAAGAGGGCATGGTCGACACCTGCCGGAAGTTGTTGGACACCTACGCCGACGTGTTGCACCTGCCGGTGGACATCGTCGTCGCCGAGAAGTTCGCCGCCGACTCGCCGCCGGAGACGGTGTCCTGCGATGCGATCCCGGACGACAAGATGGGCCTGGACATCGGCCCCGAGTCGGTGAAGCGCTTCGCCGCGCTGCTGTCCAACGCCAAGACGGTGTTCTGGAACGGTCCGATGGGCGTGTTCGAGTTCCCGGCGTTCTCCGCTGGCACCAAGGGCGTCGCCGAAGCCATCATCGCCGCCACCGGCAAGGGCGGCTTCAGCGTCGTCGGTGGCGGGGACTCGGCTGCAGCGGTACGGCAGCTGGGGTTGCCCGACGACGGCTTCTCCCACATCTCCACCGGCGGCGGCGCGTCGCTGGAGTACCTCGAGGGCAAGACCTTGCCCGGCATCTCCGTACTCGAGTCCTGAAGGGGGCACCGTGTCGCGAAAGCCGCTGATCGCCGGCAACTGGAAGATGAACCTGAACCACTTCGAAGCCATCGCGTTGGTGCAGAAGATCGCGTTCTCGTTGCCCGACAAGTACTTCGACAAGGTCGATGTCACCGTCATCCCGCCGTTCACCGACCTGCGCAGCGTGCAGACGCTGGTCGACGGGGACAAGTTGCGGCTGACCTACGGTGCCCAGGACCTCTCTCAGCACGACTCGGGCGCCTACACCGGCGAGGTCAGCGGTGCTTTCCTGGCGAAACTGGGGTGTTCGTTCGTCGTGGTCGGCCACTCCGAGCGGCGCACCTACCATCACGAGGACGACGCGCTGGTCGCCGCGAAGGCGCTCGCCGCGTTCAAGCACGGGCTGGTGCCGATCATCTGTATCGGTGAGCATCTCGAGGTCCGTGAGGCCGGCAACCACGTCGACTACAACGTCGAACAATTGCGGGGCTCGCTGGCCGGGTTGAGCGCCGAGCAGATCGGGCAGGCGGTGATCGCCTACGAGCCGGTGTGGGCGATCGGTACAGGCCGGGTGGCCAGTGCGGCCGACGCCCAGGAGGTCTGTCAGGCCATCCGGCAGGAGTTGGGCAACCTGGCGTCGCCGGAGCTGGCTGCCGGCGTTCGGGTGCTCTACGGCGGCTCGGTCAACGCCAAGAACGTCGGCGAGATCGTCGGGCAGGCGGACGTCGACGGCGCGCTGGTGGGCGGTGCCTCGCTGGACGGCGAGCAGTTCGCGACGCTGTCGGCGATCGCCGCGGGCGGGCCTCTTCCGTAGGGCCTTTCCGGTAGGGCCGATTTCGCAGGGCCGATTTCGTGGGGCGGACTGCTCACCCTGTAGTCTGGCCGCCATGGAATTGGCCCTGCAGATCATCCTGGTCGTGACCAGCGTGCTGGTTGTGCTCCTGGTCCTGCTGCATCGCGCCAAGGGCGGCGGTCTGTCCAGCCTGTTCGGTGGCGGTGTGCAGTCCAGCCTGTCCGGCTCCACGGTGGTCGAGAAGAACCTGGACCGGTTGACGCTGTTCGTCACCGGCATCTGGGTGGTCGCCATCATCGGGATGGCGCTGCAGATCAAATACAGCTGACCCTGCGTACACCGCATGCCCGGTCCGACGTCACCGTCGTGACCGGGCATTGTGCGTCGCGGCTTGGTCACCGCAGGGGGCTCGTCATGCGACTGATCGGCTCGCCCTCGATACTTGGGGGATGGCTGAGTCTCCCGATACCACGTTGGCACCGATCGGTTCTGTCCTCCGCACCCAGGTGGGACGGGAAGCGACGGAGCCGATGCGTGAGGACATCCGCCTGCTCGGCGCGATCCTGGGGGAGACCGTTCGCGACCAGAACGGTGACACCGTCTTCGACCTGGTAGAACGCGCCCGGGTGGAGTCGTTTCGGGTGCGTCGCTCCGAGATCGACCGCGACGACATCGTCTCGTTGTTCGACGGCATCGATGTTCACCAGGCCATCCCCGTCATCCGCGCCTTCACCCACTTCGCACTGCTGGCCAACGTGGCCGAGGACATCCATCGGGAGCGCCGCCGGGCGGTCCACGAGGCCGCCGGTGAACCGCCCCAGGACAGCAGCCTGGCCGCCACCTACCTCAAACTCGACACGGCGAACCTGGATCCGGACATCGTGGCCGACGCGCTGGTCGGGGCGCTGGTGTCGCCCGTCATCACCGCGCACCCCACCGAGACGCGGCGGCGCACCGTGTTCGACACCCAGCACCGCATCACCGAGTTGATGCGGATGCGGCTGCACGGACTGGCCAGGACCGAGGAAGGCCGCGACATCGAGACAGAGTTGCGCCGGCACATCCTCACGCTGTGGCAGACCGCGCTGATCCGGCTGTCCCGATTGAAGATCCAGGACGAGATCGAAACCGGCCTGCGGTACTACGCGGCGGCGTTCTTCGAGGTCATTCCGCAGGTCAATGCGCAGGTGCGCGCGGCGCTGCAGGCCCGCTGGCCCGACACCGACCTGCTGGCCGAGCCGATTCTGCGCCCCGGATCGTGGATCGGCGGCGACCGGGACGGCAATCCGAACGTGACCGCCGAGGTGGTGCGGCTGGCCACCGGCCGTGCCGCGTTCACCGCATTCGCGTACTACTTCGGTGAGCTCACGGCGCTCGAGCAGGAGTTGTCGATGTCGGTGCGGCTGGTGCACATCAGCGACGGGCTGGCCGCCCTCGCCGACGCCTGCCACGAGCCGGCCCGCGAGGACGAGCCCTACCGTCGCGCGCTTCGGGTCATCCACGCGCGGCTGACGGCGACGGCCCGGCAGATCCTCGACGAGCAACCCGAGCACGAGCTCGACCTGGGCATGTCGCCCTACCAGACGCCGGCCGAGCTGCTGGCCGACCTCGATGTGGTCGACGAGTCACTGCGCTCCAACGGCAGCGCGGTACTCGCCGACGATCGGTTGTGCCGACTGCGGGAATCGGTGCGGGTGTTCGGGTTTCATCTCTCCGGGCTGGACATGCGGCAGAACTCCGACGTGCACGAGGAGGTCATCGCCGAGTTGTTCGCCTGGGCGGGGGTGCACGACGACTACGCGTCGCTGAGTGAGCCGGAGCGCGTCGAGCTGCTCGCCGCCGAACTGGGCACCCGGCGACCGCTGGTGCGGCCCGAGGCCGACCTGTCCGAGCTGGCGCGCAAGGAGCTGGGCATCGTCATGGCCGCTGCCCGCGCCGTGCACGTGTTCGGGCCGCAGGCGGTGCCGAACTACATCATCTCGATGTGCCAGTCGGTGTCGGACATGCTCGAGCCCGCCATCCTGCTCAAGGAGGCCGGGCTGCTGGACGCATCGGGTGATCAGCCGCACGCCGCGGTCGGGATCGTGCCGCTGTTCGAGACCATCGACGATCTGCAGCGCGGGTCGTCGATTCTGGAGGCGGCGCTGGACCTTCCGTTGTACCGCGCCCTGGTCACCGCGCGGGGCGACAGCCAGGAGGTGATGCTGGGCTACTCCGACTCCAACAAGGACGGCGGCTACCTGGCGGCCAACTGGGCGCTCTACCGCGCGGAGCTGGATCTCGTGGAGTCGGCCCGCAAGACCGGTATCCGGCTGCGGTTGTTTCACGGTCGCGGTGGGACGGTGGGCCGCGGCGGGGGGCCCAGTTACGACGCCATCCTGGCGCAGCCGCCCGGCGCGGTGCGGGGCTCGCTGCGCCTGACCGAACAGGGCGAGGTGATCGCCGCCAAGTACGCCGAGCCGCAGATCGCCCGCCGCAACCTGGAAACCCTGTTGGCCGCCACACTGGAGGCCACCCTGCTGGACACCGAAGGACTGGGGCAATCGTCGGAAGAGGCCTACGCGGTGCTCGACGATCTCGCTGCCAGGGCGCAGCGTGCCTACGCCGAATTGGTGCACGAGACACCTGGATTCGTCGACTACTTCAAGGCTTCGACACCGGTCAGTGAGATCGGTGCGCTGAACATCGGCAGCCGGCCGACGTCGCGGAAACCCACCACCCAGATCTCGGATCTTCGCGCGATCCCGTGGGTGCTGGCCTGGAGCCAGTCGCGGGTGATGCTGCCGGGCTGGTACGGCACCGGCAGCGCCTTCGAGCAATGGATCGCCGACGGCGAGGACCCAGACGCGCGGCTGGCCGTGCTGCAGGATCTCTATCAGCGCTGGCCGTTCTTCACCACCGTGCTGTCCAACATGGCCCAGGTGCTGGCCAAGTCGGACCTCGGTCTGGCGGCGCGGTATTCGGAGTTGGTCGACGACGAGGACCTTCGGCGGCGGGTGTTCGACAAGATCGTCGACGAGCACGCGCGGACGATCCGGATGCACGCGTTGATCACCGGACAGGACGATCTGCTGGCCGACAACCCTGCGCTGGCCCGATCGGTGTTCAACCGGTTCCCGTACCTCGAGCCGCTGAATCACCTGCAGGTGGAGTTGCTGCGCCGCTACCGCTCCGGCGACGAGGACGAGTTGGTCCAGCGGGGGATCCTGCTGACCATGAGCGGGCTGGCGACGGCGCTGCGCAACAGCGGCTGAGGTCTCACTGCAGTCCCGCGGTGCGTCGCACCCGGTCGATGGCGCCGCGCACAACCTGCTCGGTGGCCGCGAGCGGGGAGATGACCGATTCGCCCATCTCGACGATGCGTTCGACGCGGGCGACGACCCCTTCCATCCGGTCGACCACGTCATGCAGGCGAGGAGCCAACTCGTTGATCTGGTTGATGGTCTCGTTGAACCGTTCCAGGGTGGCGTCCAGATTGCCGGTCGAATGGTTGAGGTCCTCCAGCGTCTCGCTGAGACCCTCCAGGATGGTGTCGACCTGCTCGACGGTGACGTCGGCGTTCAGCGCCGCCTGTGCGAGTTTGCGGATCCGTTCCGGGCCGGTCCGGATCGGTCGGTCACCTCTGTCTGCCATGACGCAAGTATGACGACTCGAGGCGCCGAACTGGCAGTGCCCCGGCGTCGAGACTGCAGCCACGGCGGGAAAGTGCGAGAGGGGAGCGCAGTCACGGCAGTGTGAACGGACGTCGCCGGTCGCTGCGAGCCGGGGATTCCTGCCAGCGGCCGGTCAATTCCTGCCAGCGGAAATCAACTCCCTGACCTGCGGGTTACACACGGCAGAACTCAAGATCAGAAAGAGGAACCGAGATGAAGAGCATCACCGTCGCCACCGCCGCCGCTGCCGGACTGACCGC
>CAXEZH010000270.1:0-12968 GCA_964000695.1 uncultured Mycolicibacterium sp.
GCCGGCGGTGCCGCCGCGGCCGGGGCCAAGGGACTGGGATCGCGACTGCGCAGCCGCGGCGATACCACCCCGTGGGACCAGCTCGACGCCCAGGCCGCCGACGCCCGCCAAGTCCACGGCGGACCTCAGCCAGGTTTTGAACCGGTGCCCACCGGCGGCAACGGGGCAAGCTCGGGCGGCGAAGGCGGCTCCGCGTCCGGCGCACAGCAACCCCCGGCCGGCGGTATCGACCCTGGCGGCGCAGCACACCCCGCCCCGGCGGGCGGTGGGGAGCCGGCACTGTCAGCGCCGCCGGCGGCGGGCGGGGGAATCCAGGGCATGCTCAGCGGCTTCGACAACGCCCGCGCCACAGCCCCGGCCAACCGCCACTCTGCCCCGGCTCCCAGCGGGTCTCCGTCAGCGACCTTTGAGCTGCCCGGCGAGGCCCCGGGAGGGCTCGGCGGGGCAGCGACATCTCTGCCTGCGATGTCCGACCTCCCCGAGGCGCGGTACCTCGACGAGGTTCCACCACCCCCGGAGCCGCCGCACGACGACGAGGAGTTTCCACCACCCGACGACGAGCCAGGACCTTCCTCCGGGCCACCGACTACCGTCAATCCCATCACCAACACGTAGCCAAGCAGGGGAGAAGCGCCACCCATGACCTCGCCGACCGAACAGCGCCGCGCGTTCGACGCCGCGATGGACAGCTACCGCTCCGGGGACCGCGCCACCGCACTGGGCATCTTTACCCGCGTCACCGCCGACAACCCCGCCATGTCGGACGCCTGGCTGGGTCGCCTGGCGTGCGGAGACCAGGAACTCGACACCCTGGCCGGCGCGCACGAGAACTCCCGGGCGCTCTACCGCGAAACCCGCCGCATCGGTCTCAAGGCCGGCGAACTGCACGCCGTGATCGTGGCACCGCTATACCTGACGCTTCCGGTGTGGTCACGGGCCACGTTGGCTCTGGCCTACGCCTCAGCACTCATCCGCGCCGAACAGTACGCCCAAGCCGCGTCACTGCTCGACCACCCGTCCATCACCGAGGACACCCAAGCCGCCCAATGGCGTCAATTCATCACCGCCACACTGCACTACCGCACCCGGCGTTGGCCGGATCTGCTCGCCGCCACGGCGGTGTCCCCGCCGCCGGAGGCAACCTATGTCCTGGAACCTGTCAGCGCCGCGGTCGCGGCGCTGACGGCGGCGGCCTCCGCCAGCCTGGGACAGTTCCAAACCGCACTCGACACCGCTGACAAGATCCACACCGACAACCCCTACGTCAGCGCCGATGTGGCGCTCACCCGCGGCTGGTGCCTGCGTGAACTTGGCGACCCCGACGCTGCGCTGGCGGCGTTCCGCGCCGCCGCAGTGGAGGGGCAGTTGTTGCCCGCGGCCCAGCAGGCCATCGACGACCCCAGCTACCGCCTTGTGGTCACCGATCCCGAAACCATCGCCACCCGCACCGACAAGTGGGACCCGGCCACCGAGACCAGCCGCGCCCAGCGCGACGCGGCCGCATTGGCCGAAGAGCAGAAGGAAGTACTGGCCAACGCCAAGCGCCGCCTCGACGAACTGATTGGACTGGAGGGCCCCAAAGAGCAGATCGCGGTGTGGCGCACCGAAATTCAGATTGATCAGCTGATGGCCGCTCAGGGCGATGAAACGTCGTCGACCGGTGAGAACCACATGGTCTTGGAAGGTCCGCCCGGGACGGCGAAAACCACGTTCGCCCGCATTGTTGCCGAGATCCTGTTCGGCTTGGGCAAGATTCAGCGCCCCGAGGTCATGGAAGTTACCGAGGAGGACCTTGTCGTCGGTTACGTCTCTCAGACCGCGCAGCGGATGAAAGAGGTCTGCGAAGAGGCGTTGGGCGGGGTGTTGTTCATCGACGAGGCCTACCGGCTGGTGCCGGAGACTGAGGGCCACAGCTTCGGCAAGGACGCCATCAACACGCTGCTGAAATACATGGAGGACTTCCGCGACCGGCTGGTCGTCATCGTCGCTGGCTATCCCAAAGAGATGCGCCGCTTCCTGGCCGCCAATCCGGGCCTGGCGTCTCGGTTTAACTTCACCCTGACCTTCACCAGCTACACCGCCGATGAAATCGTGGCGATCGGGCGCCACATCGCGGGTAAGGAGAAGATCGCAATTGCCGAGGAGGCGTGGCCCATGCTGCACGCCGAGGCCACCCGCTTGCGCGCCACACCGACCGACGCCGGCACCGCGCTCGATATCGCCGGCAACGGCCGCTACGCCCGCAAGGTGGTCGTTGCCTGCAAACGGGAGCGCGCCCGGCGACTCAGCAGTAACACTCCGGAGGAATTGGCCGCCTTGGCCGCCGCTGATCCGTCGCTGCTGGTGGTCAACACCGATGATATGGCCCGCGCCCTGGCCTCCTCGCAGAGCGGCGATATCAGCGCCGCGCCGGCGACATGACTGCCCATACTGGCCCGGCGCAGGCATCGAAGCCTCATATTGCCGCGTCTTTCTTCTCCGAGCAGCTGGCCGCGCTTATCGAGGACAATCCTCGGGTTCGGATGCTCAATACCGGCCGCACCCGCACGACGAAGCCGCTTACGGTCTACAAGCTGATCCGGGATCACTGCCCGGAGTTCAAGACCTCCCGCACCCAGTGGTACCGCCTCTACCACGGCGAGCGGGCACCGCGTGTCGACGAAGTGTATTGCGTGGCAAAGGTGTTTGGTGTTTCGCCCCGCTATTTTCTTCCCGACACCACCGACTGAGGCGCCGCGATCACCAACTCCAGCCGGCCAGCGTTTCTAAGCGGCGGCACCGCTCCTCGCTGAGCTGACCGGCGCGGCGCTTTTTGCGTTGGTCGCTGACCCAGTGCCCCAACCCGTGACCTGACTCGGTGACGAGCTTGCTTCCCGGGGTGGCCGCTCCGTGTTCAGCGCAGTACGCCTGCAGTTCGCGAAACCCCCTGTCCCACTGAGCATCAAAGGTGTTCCATGCCCACCCGGGCAGGGCTTCCAGGCGGCCGATGCGGTCGGGGAAGTCCCGAGCCATCCTCCCGGTCCGGTACGCCGCACGTTGGTTGGAGACCCAGTGCCCCAACGCCATCCCGGATGCGGTGCGGTAGTGCTGGCCCGGTGCGGCGTGGCCGTGTTCGTCGGCGTAGGCGACGAGCTGGTCATAGTTCTCGTCCCAGGCGGCGTCGAATCGCCGCGCCTCCGGCGACCAACCCGGCAACGACTGCAACCGCTTCAGACGCTCTGTGGACAGACTGCCCGCGCGGGCGGCGCGGCGCACTCCCCGTATCCAGTCGGCAATGCTGGCACCGGTCGATGACACGTAGTCGGGCGGGGGATCGCAGCTGCGGTGTGTGGCGGCAAAGGCCGCCAGCGCGGCGAAGTTTTCCTCCCATCGGGCTTCGGCGAGGTTCCACGACCAGCCCGGCAGCGCCTCCAGACGCCGGCAGCGCTCCGCGCTGAGCTTGCCCTTGCTGCGTGCCTGACGCTGCGCGGTCACCCACGACGCCAAGGACCGACCATCGTCGGTCTGCTCGCCGCCCGGCGGGTTGGTGTGCCCGTGCTCCGCGGCGTAGGCGGCCAGCGCATCGAACGCGGCCTCCCACGTGGGTCGGGCCCGATACTCCCAGGACCAACCCGGCAGCGCCTCCAGACGCCGGCACCGGGCACGGGCAAGCTTCGCCCGTCGCGACGGTCGCCGTAGATCGTGCACCCACTGGCCCAGTTCAACTCCGGCGTCGGTCACGTAGCCGATCGGCGGGCTGGCGTGACCGTGTGCGGCCGCGTACGCGGCGAGCTCCTCGAAGTAGCTCTCCCACTGACGGGTTTGTCGGTGAGCCCAGCTCCAGCCGGGTAGATCTTCCAGGCGTTTACGTTGGTCCTCGCGCAGCCGCTGCCGCTGCCCGGGCCGGCGCAGCCCGATCACCCATTGGTTGAGGCGAAGATTCGCGGTGCGCGGCGGGTAGGAGTGCCCGTGGGCGTCGGCGTAGGCGGCCAACGCAGCGAAGCTCGTCTCCCAGCGTGCGTCGACGACGTTCCACGCCCATCCGGGCAACCCTTCGAGTCGCTCGATGCGCTGCGGGAGCATCCGGCCGTGACCGTGGGCACGTCGCTGTCCGGATACCCATTGCCCCAGGGGGCGCCCGTCAGCAGTTGTGTACTGCTGCGGCGGGCTGGCGTGACCGTGCGCGGCGGCATAGGCGGCCAGCGCGGCGAAGTTGTCTTCCCACTGCTGGGTCAAGGTGTCGACGGTGTGCACGCTGAAGGCGCGCAGGAACTGCTCAGCCAGCTCCGAGGGCAGGTCGGTGGGGATGAGGATGTCGACGAGGTCGGTGTGCACGGAGTCGCTGTCACCGGGGCCGGTCTCGCCCAGGGTGCCCCAGAGCCGGGTGAGATCGGCGCCGATGCTGGGATCGTGGCTTTGCAGCGCGAGCAGCACTTGCCGCGCTTTCTTGAATTGGCTGATGTCGATGACGGTTTCGGCGTCGAGGCTGTCGTCCACCGTCAGCGCCAGCACGATCAGCGCGGGACGGTCGTGGTTGGGGTTCTTGCGGATGGCGCGTCCGACGGCTTGGGCGACGTCGATGTCGGAGGACCGCGGCTCGGCGAAGAACACCGCGTCCAGGGCGGGAATGTCGATTCCCTCGGTGATGCAGCGCGCGTTGGTGACGATGTTCCATTGATCGGGCCGGTGCTGGCCGAGGGTGTCTTCGGCCGCGGCCTTGCGCTCCCGCAGGGGGGAGCCTCCGTCGATGTGGGTGATGTGGGCTTCTCGTCCGTCAGAGACGAGGCCGCGGGCACGCAGCAGCGCGTGGGTGCGGGCGAAGGTGGCGGCGAAGTCGCGGCTGGCGGCGATCGTGTTGTGGAAGGCCAGGACGCTGGAGAGCTGGTAGTCGTCGGCCGCTTGGGTCAAAGCGATGGCGGCGGCTACATGGTCAGCGCGGGCGCTGCCGTCTTCGCCGGCGGCGAGGCTGATCAGGCGGACATCTTTGAGGGCGGAGGCCACTGCCGAGTCGGTAACGGCAATGACAGCCACCTTGAACGGGCTGAGGATGCCGCGCTGGATCGCGTCGCGGGTGGGCAGTGAGAACACGCGCCGCCCGTAGAGGT
Source organism: uncultured Mycolicibacterium sp. (assembly GCA_964000695.1). Taxonomy (GTDB): domain Bacteria; phylum Actinomycetota; class Actinomycetes; order Mycobacteriales; family Mycobacteriaceae; genus Mycobacterium. The sequence continues at coordinate 5,085 of CAXEZH010000270.1, forward strand.
CTTGGTTGTCCATGGAGGCGACCGCGTTCCTGCGCGGCCTGGCGCTGCTGCGGCTCGGCGAGGAACCGCGGGCGTGCACTTTGGGGGTGGCGGTGAAAAAAAGGCGGTGCGCGGCCGGGATCTTGTGGTCGTCGAGCACGACGGCGAACGGTTTGCCGCGCCGCCCGGCGGTGCGGTGGGCCTCGTCGCACACCATGACTGTCCAGGCCGCTGCACTGAACGCGCGGTGGGCCTCGACCAGGACCGCCGCCGATTGGTAGGTGGCGAAAACTACGCGCACACCTGCGGTGTCGGCCAGCCAGTGAGCCAACTGTTCAGCGGAGGTGGTGCTGGGTATTGATAGCTCGTCGTCGGCGATGTCTTCGGGGTCGCTGATCTGCTGGGAGCACACCGCCAGCGCGGAGAACGGCATTGGTGCCTCGCCGCGCCACACCTGATAGGTCTGCTCCAGTAGGCCGAGGGTGGGAAAGGTCAGCAGGACCGTGCCGGGGGCGCCGGCGAGCAGCTTGGCCACGGCGTGCACCGCCATGAGAGTCTTGCCGGTACCGCAGCCCGACACTAGAAGCGCCCGGTGCTCGTCGGGGGTGACGGCGTCGACGGCGGCGCGCTGATAGTCGCGAAGGGTCAGCAACAGCTACCTGCCGGATCGGGGAGAGTGGCTCAGTCGTATCAGAGCGTATCCGGCGCGCATTAGAAAGAAGGCGACGGCTGCGGTGACCTGCGACGAGAACTAAAGCCCTGGCGGCGTTAGCGGGTTCAAGGGCGGGGGAAGCGAGTCCTTTGCCGGATCTGCTGGCGGTGGCGGCGTACCGGCCGCGAGTCAGATTGGTGGCAAGCTGTCGACGATGCTCATCGTTTTCACGCTGACGGTGACAATGCGCTTGATTAAGTCGACGATGTATCGGGGGTCGTCGTGTTCGCTGCACCAGGTATTGGGATCGTTGACGATCCCCGAGCCGCGGCTGTCAGTCTTGATCTGGTAGCGCTCAATGATCCATTCGAGCGCTGAGCGCGACCCGAGTCGGTAACGGTGCGCGTCCTCGGGAATTCCTGAGAGGGTGAGCTGGGAGTTGTAGATCAGGACGCTGCGGTCAGTCTTCGACTTGAATCGCATCTTTGTGACGCGCAGGGTCTCCTGCGGAGTGCCGTTGAGAGCTCCGGTCGTTGTTTCGAGAAGGGGGTAGGGAGCTGCGGTTTCGTATCCGCGGTGAAGGTCGCTGAGCGTGTGACCAGCGTGGGTGAAAGCGTCGAAGTGCTCTCGGGCTGCGGGTGGGGGGATTCTGGGAAGCATCTTTTTGAGGTCGGCGGCGAACCTCTGTCGGTATTGCGGAGAGTGCAGCAGCCCGTACGTGTAGTAAAAGATGTCGTCGGTGCTGATGTCGTCGCCGAGGGCGGTGCGGTAGGTGGCGAGCGCCTGCGGGCTGATGGTGTCAACGCGTCGGTATTCGGTGTCAGCCTGTGCTGAGTCGTCAAGTGTTAGTTGGCCGCCACCGGCGCGGGTCTGATAGGTCCAGCGTGGGTAGAAGTTGACGGCGCTAATGCCGGCGGCGCCGAGATCTGGGAGCGCGTCGGTCATTAGGCTGAGGAACGGTGGCGCCAGGTTCCCGGGGTTAGGAACGAAGAACCCGAAGTTCGGCAGGTCCTCGCGAGGGAAGAGGTAGTGCAGTCGGCCGCGGCGGTCGTTGAGGTCGTCGTCGAAATAGACGTGCATCTTGCAGAACGGCCGGTACATCGCCAAGCGCCGATGAGTCGGCTGGTAGCTGATACGTTGTCCGCGTTGCACTTTAGGGAGCAGGCCGGAAGACCAGCTGATTTTGGCTTCATCGTAGGCGACAGCGTCCTCGACAGCGAGTTCGGGGTTGGCGGCGACTGCACGCTGGTAGGCGTCGACCTGTTCGTTATAGAAGTCGATGGTGGCGGACATGCTGTCGGCCAGCTGCGCGGCAGAGAAGTTGTACACCCAGGCATCGCGGTTGGTTTTGAGTCCGCCTGAGTAGTCGGTGAAGATGGCCAGGTCGTCGGATCCGCGTTTGACGGCGATTGGTGTGTAGGAGCTGAAGGCTTCGTCCCGGGGGTCTACCCAGTCGCCTTCGTCGTTAGGGGAAATCGTCTCCCACGCCATGGTAGGTAGTTCGCTTTTCGCGATAATTGCAAGCTTGTCGTCGCGGGATAGCCCGTCTCCAATGTTGCGATAGTGGATCTGGCATGGGCCTGTGGCGGCGGGGTTCTTGACAGCGATGAGAATCGCAGCACCCGTTTGTGACCCGTCGTCGAAGATCTTGCCGCCTTCGGCGCGCCAGTCGCTTTGACGTTGGTTGCCGCGGAGATCGTAGATATAGAGCGCCGAGAACTCCTCCGGCATAGCAAGCCGAAGACCAGCGGTGGTGTTGCCGGTGATCCAGCCGGAGTTGGTGACGTAGGCGATGATGCCAGCGTCACCGATCCTGTCGGTGGCCCAACGGATGGCGCGAACATACGAGTCGTAGAGCTTGCTTTTCAGTTTGGCGGTCGACTTGGCGGCATAGGTGGCGGAGATCGCGGCATCAAGTGTGGGGTACGGCTGATTAGCATTGTTGTCGTTGGCGCTGCCCTGCCCCGACTTGTAAGGCGGATTCCCGACGATCACACGGATGGGTTGGCTCTGCTGGGCGATGATCCGATCGTTGTTCTGAGGGAATAGTTCGGCATCCATGGTGTCGCCGACCTCGGCGATTTGAAAGGTGTCGGTAAGGACAATGCCGTTGAATGGCTGGTACTCACCACCAACGGCACCGTGGTAGGCGGCCTCTATGTTGATGGCGGCGATGTAGTAAGCCAGCAATACGATCTCGTTGGCATGCAATTCGTTGGCATACTTGCGGGCGAGGTCTTCGGTCCTGATGAGTCCGGTCTGGATCAGGCGCACGATGAAGGTGCCAGTCCCGGTGAATGGATCGAGGATGTGCACGCCGGGCTCAGTCAATGTCGTTCCAAATTCGGCGCGAAGTGTGTCATTGGCCGAGCGCAGGATGAAGTCAACGACTTGTGTTGGCGTATAGACGATCCCTAGAGCTTTAGCGGTTCGCGGGAAACCGATCCGAAAGAACTTCTCGTAGAGTTCGACGACGATGCGCTGCTTGCCCTCGGCATTGTCAACCCCGGCCGCGCGCATACGCACTGATTCGTAAAAGCCCTCTAGGCGTTGGGTTTCTGTGTCGAGCGCTTGGTCATGCAGGGTAGCGACCATCGCCTGCATGACCTGTGAAACCGGGTTGTGGTCCGCAAAATCGTAGTCTTCGAAGAGGGCGTCGAACACGGGCTTGGTGATCAGGTGCTGGGAAAGCATCTCCACGGCTTGATCCCGGTTGATCGAATCGTTGAGATGGGCGCGCAGCGCTCCGACGAACTTATCGAATGCTGCTGCGATGTCGGGAGTGCTCTCGTTAAGCAGCGCCTTGATGCGTGTCTGCTGGGCCGTAGCGATTACGGCGACGTCCTTGGCCCAGTCCTCCCAGTAGGTGCGCGTGCCGACCTTATCGACAATCTTGGCGTACACAGCGTCCCGCCACTGGTCGGGGGAGAACATAGACAGCTGTTGGGCGACCTGCGCCGACTCGGCAGCCGCGGTATCGGCAGAGGCTGTTGTACCGTCGCCGGAAGATGTTGAGTCGGTGAGATTCTCGGCGGCGTTCGGTACGTGGCCGACGAGGATTGAGTCCGTGGCGTTCTTGTTGAGTTCGAGTTTGTTGACTGTGGCGTTGAAGCGGTCGTCGTGAGCCCTCAGCGCCTGTAGCACTTGCCACACCACCTTGAAGCGGCGGTTGTCGGCGAGTGCTTGGCTAGGTGCTACGCCCGCCGGTACCCCGACGGGCAGGATGATGTACCCGTATTGCTTGCCTTCGGCTCGGCGCATGACCCGGCCGACAGATTGCACGACGTCAACCACGGAGCTGCGCGGGTTGAGGAAGAGGACCGCGTCGAGGCTGGGGACGTCCACCCCTTCGGAAAGGCAGCGGGCGTTGGCCAGAATGCGGCATTGATTGTCGGGTAGTGGCGCCTTGAGCCATTGCAGGCGGTGGTTGCGTTCCAGGGCGTTGTAGGTTCCGTCGACGTGTTCGACGTCGCAGCGCAGTAGGTGGTCGTCGGCCTGGTCATAGGCGTCGATGACGGTGGCGAACTTCCCTGCGAGCTTCTTAGAGGACTTGATGTCTCGAAGGAAGGCCACGGCGCGTTGCATGGGGCGGGTGTCACCGCCGAAGTCAGCACCGCCGGCGGCTTTGCCAGTTCGTTTGGCGAGGCCGTTCCAACAACCGACGATTTTGGTCGCGTCGTCGAGGTTGAGTTCGCTGTTGACGTCGGCAAGCTGCTGCTGCAGTGGGCCGGCGATGTACTTCTCGTCGACGGTGAGCACGAGCACCTTGTAGTCGGTGAGCAGTCCGCGCTCCACGGCTTCGCCGAATCCGAGTCGGTGAAAAGTGGGGCCGTAGAGGGCTTCGTCGTCCATCGACGCGAGGACCGCGGAGTGTTCGGCGGCCTTGGTCTTGGTTTCCTCCGCGAAAAGCCTTGGCGTTGCTGTCATGTAGAGCCGCTTGGCTCCGGCGAGGAAGGCTGCGTCGTGCACCTTGACGAAGTTGGATTCGTCTCCGTCGACGAGTGTGACGCCGGTGGTTCGGTGCGCTTCATCACACACAATGAGGTCGAAGTCGTCGAGCCCGACCGCCTGTGCTTCAGCGATTACGTTGATGGACTGGTAGGTGCTGAACACCACGGTCAGTCCTTTAGCGCGTTTGCGGTGCGCCATTTGTGCGACCAGCGTGGCCGGATCGGTGGTGGCAGGAAGTGGCACGTCGTAGGGGTTAATGTCTTCCACCGCGCGGGAGACCTTGGTGTCCGAGCACACGGCAAAGGACCGCAGGTCCACCTGGCACTGAGCGGTCCATTCGCGCAGCGTTTGGGACAGCAGGGATATTGAGGGCACCAGGAACAGGATCTTGGCTGTTCCGCCGAGGTCGTCGGCGATCTGCTCGCAGATCTTGAGCGCGGTGAAGGTCTTTCCCGTGCCACACGCCATGATGAGCTTGCCGCGGTCGTTTTCGGTGAAGCCGACGATCACTTTGTCGATGGCTTCACGCTGATGAGGCCAGGGGTCCCGTTTGGGGGCGGGGGCCAGCTCAAGGTTCAGTCCGTCGGCGGGGCCGGCGAAGGCCCAGTCGATCGGGGCCTCGGCGATGTCAGCCAGTCCAATGCGCTGAACGGGAATCTGCTGGTTGTCGACCGCGTCTTCAGCATTTTTCCCCCACTTATCCGTTGTGGAGATGATTAGCCGGTGGGCGAAGGGATGCTTTCCTGACGCGGACAGGAACGAGTCGACGTCCGGTTTTCCCAGCACGTGATCGGGTTCGTAGAACTTGCATTGGATGGCCCATAGGTCACCGGTGTCGATCTCCTCAGCAACGAGGTCAATTCCGGTGTCGATCTTGCCGCCCCGCCCAGGCCAGTCCTTCCATAACCAGACCTGCTTAAAGAGTCGGCCGTAGACGGAATCCAGCGGCAGGTACTGCGCCATGAGCTGCTCGAATTTCAAGCCGCGTTCGTAATTGCTAGGGGCACGCCGAAAAGCCTCGAACACCTCATGCACCGACGTCGCCACCCGTCTAACTCCTTTCGCTGAAGCTCGAAGTCACCCTAAACGCGGAACGCAATATCGCAGGGAAGTCGGGCCGGGGCGGGTAACAGGGCTCGTTAGTTCCGCATGTTGGCGAAGGGGCGCCGTCCGTGGTGGGCGTGAAACTGGGCGATCAACGCTGTTTCGGTGGCGGCCGCGGCGGTGTCGTCGGTTACCTGCCAGCCGACGCGCAGTTGGGCGTGGTCGCTGAGTTGCCAGATCCGCCGCCCGCCGCTGTGGCCCACGGGTTGGCCGGCGCCCGAGCGGCGGAACTCATCGAGCCGTTTGCGTAGACCACGGCGACCGGTGCGCCCGGCGTTGGCTTTCCCGATGTAGATGATGCGGGTTCCCGGCACCCAGAGCGCGTGGAGCTCGTCGACCGGCACGGTGGGGTCTTTGCCTTTGAAGTGGCCGGCCGGGGAGGTGTCCAGGAACGTGGGCGGGTCGTCGGTCGGCCGTACGACCACATACACGCCGGGGGAGGTCGGCACGTCGGTGTTGGGCAGCTCTGCGAACGGCACCCAGCCCGTGAAGCCACTGAGGTCGATCGGCTCGGTGATCATGGGTCCATACTGGCGCGCCACCGTGCGGGACTCTGTGGCGCTTGCCGCCAGCGCGCCGCTGTTGCCCCGCGAAGGGCCTGTTGTGTCCGGGGGCTGTCGCGGCGCGCCCATAGGCTGGCAACTATGGCTCTGGACTTCGATACGTCGGCTCCGCTGCGGTCACCGCAGAGCGTGACCGCTTTGGTGGAGGCGATTCATCGCGCCGACCCGGGAAGCCAGGAAACCCATTGGCTGGAGTGCAAGAGCACGCTGGATTTCGGGTCCAAGGCTGATCGGTTCGCCGCGGCGCGCGCCATCATCGCGTTCGCCAACCGCGATCCGGTCAGCGCGGGCCGTGACTGCGGTGGGGAAGCCTATCTTGTGGTCGGCGTCGCGCCGGGGCAACTCGTCGGCGTCACCGAGGTCCTTGATGCTGCCGCGCTGCACGACAAGCTGCGGCCCTACGTGGATGGTCCGCAGTGGTCGGTGGACTATTTCAAGGTCGAGGGCCATGACGTCGCGGTGTTCACCGTCGCCGCGCCGCGCCCCGGCGACCGAATCCACTCGCTGGTCACCACCTATGAGAACAACCGGTCGGGCACGGTGTTTCACCGCGGCGTGGCCAGCTCACCCCCGGCCACGCACCGTGAGCTGATCATGCTGCAGGATCGGCTGCTCAAAGATCCGCCCCGCCCGCTGGGCGAGCAGTTCCGTGACGCGGTGGAGCAGGGCAACCCGCTGGTGGTTGCCCGGCTGATGCGCGCCACGGTCCAGCAGCTGCAGGCGGCCCGTGCTGACCCGCAGGTGTTCCCGAACACGTTCGCCAGCCGCCAACCGGTAGAGCAGTTGCGCCAGTATCTGGCGATGGCGCAGAGCTACGAGGAGCTCACCGCCCCGCTGCTGGATCAGCTCATCACCGCATGCGCATGGCCCAACGCCGATCACGAGCGCATCTGGGCGGACACGATGGCTGCGCTGGCCCAACCGGCACCGTTGAGCGACACGGTGACCGGACAGATGCGGGTCGGCGCCACCCAAGCGTTGATCGTGGAAGGCCGTGACGACCGTCTTCAGGCGTTGGCGTTGCTACCGGCCACACTGGCGCTCTACGCGGGCTCGATCTCTGCGGTCCAGGGACGAAACTTCGGTGCCCTGCGGGCGCTGACCACCGACGCCACCGTGCCGTGGTCGATCACGCACCCCAATTTGCGGGTGACGGTGATCGAGAGGGTGGGCCCGTGGGAGGCGCTGTCGCGCGAGGACAGCTTGGCGTTGACGCTGCGGGCGGCCCAAGTCGCCGGCGACGACGCGGAATTGGAGCACCTGCTGGGCGACATCGCCCAGCATCGACGGCGTAAGCCGCCATTTGTCGCCTCGTCGTATCTGTTCGACGCGCTGCAACCGCACTTCGCCGGCCTCTACGGCCTGCCGCGCTACGGCGAGCTGTTCGACGAGACCGAGATCATGTTTTCCCTCGTCGTGGCCGACCAGATGGCGCAGGACCGCGTATTCACCGAGCCGTGGCTGGGTTTGTTCGTCACCGACGCCAGCCACACCGCCCGCCTGGAGGACAGCCGCTACGGCGCGGTGCTGGCTGATTATCTGTAACGGGAATCGCTGTGTGTAAGACAGTGACCGCCCTTGGTTTGAGGGTGCGGAATCAACGAGGAACACAGTGTTATCTGTAACGGTGCAACC
>CAXEZH010000271.1:0-3170 GCA_964000695.1 uncultured Mycolicibacterium sp.
GGCTGGCCAGCAGCACACCGGACAGACCGCCGAGCAGGAACGTCACGATGAACCCGATGGCGAACAGCATCGGTGTCTCGAACGTCAACTGGCCCTTCCACATCGTGCCGATCCAGTTGAAGAACTTGATGCCCGTGGGCACTGCGATCAGGTAGGTCATGAAGGCGAAGAAGGGCAGCAGCACGGCGCCGGTGGCGAACATGTGGTGCGCCCACACCGCTACCGACAAGGCGCCGATGCTGACGGTGGCGTACACCAGCGTGGTGTAGCCGAAGATCGGCTTGCGGGAGAACACCGGGAAGATCTCGGTCACGATGCCGAAGAACGGCAACGCGACGATGTACACCTCGGGATGGCCGAAGAACCAGAACAGGTGCTGCCAGAGGATCGCACCGCCGTTGGCGGGGTCGAAGACGTGCGCGCCGAGGTGACGATCGGCGGCCAGCCCGAACAGCGCGGCGGTCAGGATCGGAAACGCCAGCAGCACCAGGATCGACGTGACCAGGATGTTCCAGGTGAACAACGGCATCCGGAACATGGTCATGCCCGGCGCGCGCATGCAGACCACCGTGGTGATCATGTTCACACCGCCGAGGATCGTGCCCAACCCGGACAGGATGAGCCCGGCGATCCACAGGTCTCCACCCAACCCGGGACTGAACGCCGCATCGCTGAGCGGTGTGTAGGCCGTCCAACCGAAGTCGGCGGCGCCCTGCGGGGTGATGAAGCCGGCCAACACCGTCAGCCCACCGAACAGGAACAGCCAGAACGAGAACGCGTTAAGCCGCGGGAACGCCACGTCCGGGGCGCCGATCTGCAGCGGCAGCACCAGGTTGGCGAACCCGAACACGATCGGGGTGGCGTACAGCAGCAGCATGATTGTGCCGTGCATGGTGAACAGCTGGTTGTACTGCTCGTTGGACAGGAACTGCAGCCCGGGCACCGCGAGTTCGGTGCGGATGAACAGCGCCATCAGCCCGCCGGTGAAGAAGAAGGAGAAGCTGGCGACGCAGTACATGATGCCGATCAGCTTGTGATCGGTGGTGGTGATCAGCTTGTAGATCAGGTTGCCCTTCGGGCCCAGTCGAGCCGGGAAGGGGCGTCGCACTTCCAGGTTGCGCGTGTCGGTGGCGGTCATGACGATCCCCTCGGTCGGGCGTGACGACGACGCTCGGTGGTTCCCGGACGCCACGGCCTCAAACACTCGGCCTCGAACAGGTCGCCGGTTGCGGGGGCCGGTGGCGCGGGACTATGACAGAGGGGCAGGCACACACAACGACGGGTCGAGGGCGGTGATCATGGCGACCGGCGCACTGTCGCGATGGGTGACGGCCCCGATGTCCAAGCTCGGCGAGATGTTTCTGCGCACCCCGGCCCTGGCGCGAGCACCGATCGCGCTGTACAAGGCCGGTCTCGGTGGAATTCTCGGTTCACGCATGGTGCTGCTCGAGCACACCGGCCGCAAGTCCGGCCAGCCACGCCAGGTCGTGCTCGAGGTACTCGGGCATCCCGCGCCGGACACGTATGTCGTCGCCTCGGGTTTCGGAGAGTCGGCGCAGTGGTTCCGCAACGTCATGGCCCAGAATCAGGTTCGTATCTCCACCGGTCGACTTTCGTCGGCGCCGGCTGTGGCCCGCAGATTGGCGCCGAGTGAGGCGGACCGGGCGCTCAGCGACTACATCACCCGCCACCCGCGGGCCTGGGCGTCGCTGAAGGGCGTCATCGAGCACAGTCTCGACGGGCGGGTCGATCCGCCGGGCACCGACTTGCCGCTGGTCGAGCTGACGGTGCGCACACAGTGACGGACCGCGGGATCGTCGTGCTGGCCGCCACGCTGACCGGGGTGGCTCTCTGCTTGGGCGCCTGCTCCACGCACGCGGCACCGTCGTCCGATCCGACGGCGCAGTCGGCTGCCGTGCCACTGGTGCCGCGCACCGCCGAGCAGATCGTCAGTGCGCTGCAGCGGGAGGGCTTCGACGTGGATCATCCCACCGAGGCCACCGACGTCAACTGCGCTCAGGCCGGCTGCACGCAGGCCGTGGTCACCGACAGGTTCCGGCTACTGGTCTTCCCGAGCACCGGGTCGGCTCAGACGTACGCCGCGTCGCAGGACATGAGACAGATCGAGACGATCGCCGTCGGGTTCGCCCCCGTCGTGCCCGAGGCTCAGCGCGACCGGTACTGGAACGCGATCGTCCGGCTGGCGCGATAGTTCGCAGCGGCCTAGCTGCTGCTCTCCACACCGACGTGGGCGGCGCGCTGCGTGTCGAGGAAACGGGGGATGTCGTCGGCGGTCGTGGGCCTGCCGTAGAGATAGCCCTGGGCGACATCGCATCGATGGTCGGTGAGCCAGGTGGCGGTGTCGGCGTCTTCGACACCCTCGGCGACGACGGTGATGTCGAGGGTGTGGGTCAGGTTGATGACGGCATCGACCACAGCAGCGGCTTTGCTGTTGGTGGTGACGCGGGCGATGAAGTGCCGGTCGAGTTTGATCTCGTCGATGGGCAGGTCACGCAGGTAGGACAGCGCCGAGTACCCGCTGCCGAAGTCGTCGATCGCGATGCGGATTCCGAGCTGGCGCAGTCGGTGCAGCACAGTGGTGACCGTGCTGACCTCGGAGAGCACCAGGTCCTCGGTGATCTCGACGGTCAGCAGCTCCGGCGTCAGGCCGCGCTGCTGCAGTGCGGCGCTCAAGGTGTCCGGCAACGACGTGTCCCGCAGCGACGGCGCGAAGAGGTTGACGGCCACCGGTAGCCGGATGCCCTGCCGGGCCCAGCCGGCGACATCGGCGAGGGACTGGTCGATGACCAGGTCGGTGACCGGGCGCATGAGACCATGCTGTCGCACCAGAGGCAGGAACGTGTCGGGGTGCAGTGTGCCCAGATGGGGGTGGGGCCAACGCAGCAGAGCTTCCACTCCTACGATGCGCCCGGTACCCAAGTCGATCTGGGGTTGGTAGACGACCTGCAGGCCGCGTCGGTCGATGGCTTGGCGCAGTTCGCCGAGCAGCCGGATCCGGGCGGCGCCCTCGCTCAGCGGTGGTGCGGCGGTGGTTTCGGCGCGCTGCACGGCGTCGGGGTGGGCTGCCGGCATGTCGGCGTCGAAGACGCGCACCTGGGTACAGCGGGAGCGTTTGGCGGCGTACATGGCGATGTCGGCGCGTTTGATCA
>CAXEZH010000272.1:0-27477 GCA_964000695.1 uncultured Mycolicibacterium sp.
TCCCGCCCGAGGCCGCGCCGGCGCCGTTGCCGCCGGAGATCGCCGACCATGTCGCCGCCGTCGTGCTGTTCGGCAGGCCCAACGGGCCTGCCCTGGTCAAGTACGGCGTGCCGGCGCTCGGCGCCAGTCCCACGTACGCCGCCAAACTGCTCGCGTTGTGTGCGCCCGGCGATTCGGTGTGCGCCGGCGACCCGGCCGCCCCCGTGGACCCGGTCGCGCATGGGCAGTACGCGGCGAACGGAATGGTAGGCAGCGCCGCTGCATTCGCCGTCAGCCGCATTCCGGCCGCCCTGCCGCCCCCACCACCTCTCCCCTGATCGCCCCGGAACCCGCCGCACCGGATTCGTCACGGTGACGGGGGTGGACACAGCGCGGCACCGCAATCACGGAACCTGGCGTAGTCATTCACCCACGCCCACGTCACCTACGGGGCGATGAACAACTCAGCCGCCGCCCGACCCTGCTGCACCTTGACCAAGGTGTACAACTATTCGATAGGATTTGTCGAATATTCGACTTAACCAGGCTAGGCGCCTCCACCGGGGCTAAACTTCCGCTGCAGAGTTGCTCACACACCTGTCTATCCGGGACGGCGCGGCCAGCCGAGCAGTCGCGACATCGGGGTGTCCTCGGGGAAAGTGATCATGACATTTGCCGACAAGTACGGCCCCTGGGCTCTGGTCGCCGGCGCCTCCGAGGGGGTCGGTGCCGCCTTCGCCGCTGAGCTGGCTGCCCGCGGACTCAACGTTGTCTTACTCGCCCGACGACAGCACGCCCTCGACGAGGTCGCCGACGCGGTCGAATCCCGGTCGAACGCCCAGACGCGGACGTTGGTCGTCGACCTGTCCGAGGGCAGTGCAGCCGAGAAGATTGCCGCCGCGACAGCTGATCTCGATATCGGAATGCTCGTGTACTGCGCGGGATCAGACACCGAAATAGTGCCCTTCCTGGACAACAAGCTCAGTTCTGCTGAGGCGATGCTGCAGCGAAACTGCTTGGCCCCGATGCAACTGACCCACCATTTCGGGCAGTCGATGGTGGAGCGCGGCCGCGGCGGGATCATGCTGTTGAGCTCTGGTGCGGCATTCGTCGGGGCCCCGAGCATGGCCGTCTACGGCGCGACAAAAGCCTTCGACATGATCTTCATGGAGGGCCTGTGGTCCGAACTCAGAGACCACGGCGTGGACGCACTGGGCGTGGTTCTCGGCACCACCGACACGCCGGCCTTGCGACGAGTACGCCAGTCTCGGGGCCTGGCGGGACCCGATGAGCCTGTGCGCGGAGCAACCAGCCCGCAGGAGGTGGTGACTGCCGCCCTCGAGGACCTGGGCAAGACGCCTACGTGTATGGCCGGACGGCAGATTCGATGGGGTTCGCGAATCCTCAGCCCGATACCGCGACAGCTCCAAGTTCGCCTGATGGCGTTCATGAGCCGCCGCGAGATGGGAGGCAGTCATTACACGTGAAGCCCGGAACCTCTCCGACAACGAAGAGCCGACGGTGAAGAGCATCATGGACGACCATCACAAGATCACGGAAGTGCTAGTGCGGTACGCGACCGGCATCGACAGCCGCGACTGGAAACTGTTCCGCACCTGTTTCACCGACGACGCTCACTTCGACTACGGATATCTGGGCACGTTCGAGAACCCCGACAAGCTCACCGAATACATGCGCAGATCCCACAGCGGTCCATCGATGCACCGGCTCTCGAACTTCGCCACGGTAGTCGACAACGACCACGCCACCGCGCGAACCTACGTCGACGCCGTCGTCATGGGCCCAAGAGGTTTCGGTGTCACCAATGCCTTCGGCTGGTACGACGACGAACTGCGGCGAACACCGGCTGGTTGGCAGATCGCCTTTCGCAGAACCCAACTACACGGGATCAGACTCCCCGGTCCCCTTGCGCTGATACCCCCGGCGTTCGCCAACCGGCTGGCCGGTCTCGGCACGCGGCTGAGTCGGAGATGACGAGCTATGCGACGCCGGGCCTCTCGAGGCGCCGGTTACCGCACTTGTCGGTCCACACCACGGGGCACGGTCGCGCACGGCCAGAAAGGAATAGAACACGATGTCCAACCTGGCGGTGGTGACCGGCGGCACCGGGGGGATGGGGTTGGCGGTCGCCCGCGCCCTTGGTCGCGACGGCCCGGTCCTCATTTGCGACCTCGACCAGAAACGACTCGATACCGCGCGCGCCGAACTCCGCGACGTCGGAGTGAACTGCAGCACCACAGTGTGCGATGTCAGCGATCCACAGTCCGTACGTCGCATCACCGAGCATGCGTGCAGCATCGGTGATGTCACGTCGGTCGTGCATACCGCTGGACTCAGCCCGAGTATGGGCTCAGCCGAGCTGATCCTGCGCATCAATGCAATGGGCACGGTACTGCTCAACCAGGCCTTCCTGGAGATTGCCCACGACCGAATGGCCCTGGTCAATGTTGCCTCTACTGCCGGGCACCAGCTTCCGAAGCTCCTCCGGCCGACATCGCGATACCGGCGGGCGTTCGAGGATCCCGAGAGCCTCAACGCAGAGCTACTGTCGATCTGCAACCGCTTTCCACGCCAGCGCCGCCCACAGATCGCCTACGTGTTGAGCAAGAACTTCGTGATCTGGTTCAGCGCAGCCATGGCCGCCCGGTTCGGCGCCAAAGGTGCACGCGTATTGTCGGTGTCTCCGGGTTCCTTCGACACGACGATGGGACGGCTGGAAGAGTCCCGCGGCGCCGCAGCGATGGCCGAACTCGGCGCGCTGAAACGCTTCGGCCGCCCAGAGGAGATCGCGGAACTGCTGGCCTTCTGCGCCGGCGCCAAGCCCGGCTTCCTGACCGGCAGCGATATCATCTGCGATGGCGGCTCGACCGCGGCGATGTCCGTGTCGACGATGATCGACATGGCACGTCGGCACTGAACCGTTCGGCGAGGCCGCTAGGAGGGCCATGAGCAGCTGGTCGCCGCCGACGCGGCGGGTGGTGGACGTCGTCGAGTTCCTGGTGCAACGCGGCGAGCAGCGTTGTCGCCTCAGCGATGTCGCCCGCGAACTCGACTTGAACCAAGCCACCGCGTACGCGATCCTGCAAGAACTGTGCGCGGGAGGCTGGACCACCCGCGACCCGTCGAGCAAGACCTTCACCATTGGGCCGGCATTTGTGGCGATGGCCCGCCAACTCGAGCAGACCCGGCCGCTCACGCGATCGTGCAGTGCAGCTGCGCAGGCACTTGCCGGCGAGACCGGCTTCGCCGCGTCCGTCTCGGAGCGGCTCGATGACGTGCTGGTCGTCGTCGACTTCGTCAGCGCCCCCGATGCGCCGTTTCGCATGTCCCCCGGTGAACAGCTGCCGTTCGCCGCACCCTTCGGGCCGTGCTTCGCCGCGTGGGATGTGGCCGAGCAACGCGATCACTGGGTGGCGCGCAGCGGCGTCGAGAATGCCACGCTGGCAGCCCAACTCGAGGACTACCTCAACGCCACCCGTGACCGTGGCTTCAGCGTGGAACGCATGTCGGCGCCGATGGCGCGGACAGTACAGGCAATGCTGCAGCTGCATGCCGAGGACGTCTCCGATTCGATGCGCGCGCACATCAACGGGGTGCTCAGCGAGATCACCACCGCCGCGGCGCTGAGCCCGGATGGGCAGACGGCCGCACTGCCAGTCGGGGCTCTCACCGCACCTGTCTTCGACCGGCACGGTCGTGCCGCGCTGAACGTCGGCGTCCACCCGTTCCGAGAACTCACGGCCCAACAGATCCTGCACATCGGCGGCCAAGTCGCGCGCCACGCACAGGCAATCAGTGTCGCGCCACCTGCACCGAGCTGAACGACAATGTGGCGCACTCAGGAAGCGGGACGCCGGCGACGCCACTTGACGTCACCACCATCGCTCCCTAATCTTCGGTTATCCAAAGGATCATTTTGAATAATTGATTACGGCGGAGCCTCCTCCTCGGGGGAGCTCCCGAGGAGCACGCCATGGATGACGCCGGGTGGCGCGACATCGAAGAGATCAAGCAACTGAAAGCGCGGTACTGTCGGCTTCTCGACACCAAGGACTGGGCCTCGTGGCGCAGCGTCTTCGCCGATGATTTCGTCAGCGACACCTCGGAAGCCGGAGGGCAGATCGTCTCGGGCGCCGACGAGTTCGTGGCCTTCACCCGAGGCAACATCGGGAAACCGAGTCAGCCCACAGTCCACCAGGTTCACGCGCCCGAAATCGAGTTGCTGTCAGCCACCTCCGCCCGTGGAGTGTGGGCTCTCGAGGACGTCGTGGCGCTGGCTCCCGGCGTCAATCTCAGGGGATACGGGCACTACCGTGAGACCTACGTGAAAACTGAAGGACGCTGGTACATCAAGAGTTCCAAGCTCACTCGGTTACGCGAAGACATCTTCAATCCGCTGTTCTCTGTCCGCATCACAGACCGGGTACGTCGGGTGGGTGCGAAACTCGTCAAGAACCGAAAATCGTGACAGTCCCCATCCTGGTCACCGGCGCCTTCGGCCAGGTCGGTAGGCGCTGCGTCGCGAATTTGTTGGCGCGCGGCCACACAGTAGTTGCCTCCGATCTGCGGACCGAAGCCGCGCTGTCCGTCGTACGCACCTTGGCCGACCAACACACTCCTGGCACGTTGCTGCCCGCCTATGCCGATCTTCTCGACCCGGCCGCGATCGGCTCACTCGTCGCCCGACATCAGCCGCGGGCAATCGTCCACCTTGCCGCCATGCTCTCACCGGTGTCGTACCGCAACCCGGAACTGGCCCGGCGCATCAATGTCGGCGGTACAAGAACTCTGGTCCGTGCAGCGCAGGGTCTGGCTGCGCCACCGCTGTTCGTCTACGCCTCGAGTGCCGGCGTCTATGGGTCGCGCAATCCCTATCGCCACCCCGAACGCCTCTCCGCGCAGACGGCGGTCGACCCTGTCGACCAGTACGGCGAGGACAAGATGCTCGCCGAACGAATCATCGTCAATAGTGGTCTTTCCCATGCGATCCTGCGTCTCGGCGGCGTGATCTCGCCGGACGGCGCCGGTGCACTCAACCGTGACTACCTGTTACTGATGAGAGCCACGCCGGGCGACAATCGACTGCACACCGTCGACGCGCGCGACGCTGCGTTGGCCTTCGCCAACGCAGCCGAGCGGCCGGACTCGGTCGACGGCAAGATATTGCTGATCGGCGGGGACGACAGCCACCTGAACCTGCATCGTGACGTCGAAGATGACATCCTCCAGGCCATCGGCCTCGGCCGACTGGGTCCACAAGCCAGCCTGCCGGGCGACCCCGACGACGATCGCGGCTGGAGTTTCACCGGCTGGCTCGACACCACCGAGTCCCAGGCGCTACTCGACTATCAACACCACAGCTGGGCCCGCACCGTCGACTGGGTGGCCAGTTCGCAACCCCGCGCCGTCCGCGTCATCGCCGGCGCTCTGGGCCCGCTGGCGCGACCGGTGGTTCGGACGGCCTTGACCCTGCAGCGACGAGCAGAGCGCAGAGGGCCATATGCCGATCCATGGACTCTCATCTCCGCAAAACTGGGCTCGGGAGTCTTGGCATCCAACGTCGACCCCGCGCCGACCTGATCGACACCAAGCCATCTGGCGCTGACATCTCCTCTACACTCGCGCTGTGGACGTCAACGGAACCAGCGCAATTGTCACCGGCGGAGCATCGGGCATCGGGGCCGCCACCGCCCGGCTGCTGGCATCTCGGGGTGCCCGCGTCGTGATCGCCGACATGCAGGCCGAGCGCGGCCAGGAACTCGCTCACGAGATCGGCGGCGCTTTCGTCAGCGTCGACGTCACCGACACCGGGCAGATCGAGGATGCCGTCAACACTGCTGTCGACCTCGGACCTCTTCGCTCGCTGGTCAACTCGGCCGGAATCGGGTGGGCCCAACGAACCATCGGCAAGGACGGCGAGTTCGCCTCCGCACACAACCTCGACGCCTACAAGAAGGTGCTCGCCATCAACCTGGTCGGCACCTTCGACTGCATCCGGCTCGCCGCAACGGCGATGAGCCGGCTCGATCCCGCAGACTCCGGTGAGCGGGGCGCGATCGTCAACATGACCAGTGTCGCCGCGTTCGACGGCCAGATCGGTCAGGCCGCGTACTCGTCATCCAAGGGCGGCGTGGTCGGGTTGACGCTGCCGGTGGCCCGCGACCTGTCGGCCGTCGGGATCCGGGTGAACACCGTTGCGCCCGGGCTGATCGACACACCGATCTACGGCGAGGGTCCGGACTCGGAGGCGTTCAAGGCCAAGCTCGGTGAGTCTGTGCTGTACCCCAAGCGGCTCGGCAAGCCCGAAGAGCTGGCGTCGATGGTGGTGGAACTGATCACCAACTCCTACATGAACGCCGAGGTGGTCCGCGTCGACGGCGGCATCAGGATGCCACCGAAGTAAGCGCCTCTCTCGCCGCGGCCGCGTGCCGCGATGACTGTCGAGACGACCTGAGGTCTACTCGATCATGCGGAGATTGATCTACTCGTTCGGCGTATCCCTGGATGGCTTCGTCAACGACCGTGGCGGGGGCATCGACTGGAGCGAACCCGACGACGAGCTGCACCAGTTCCACAACGACAGGTACCGCGAGTTCGAGATCTCGCTGCACGGCCGCCGACTCTACGAGCTGATGGCCGAGCACTGGCCCTACGTCCCCGACACCGCGGGGCCCATCGAGCGCGAGTTCGCCGCCCTGTGGACCGAGAAGCCCAAGGTCGTGTTCTCACGCACCCTGACCGAGGTGCACTGGAACAGCACGCTCGTGCAGGCGAACGCCGTCGAGGAAGTCCGCGCGCTCAAAAATGGCGGTGACGGCATGATGGAGATCGGCGGGGCCAACCTCGCCGCATCGGTGATGCCGTACGGCCTCATCGACGAGTACCAGCTGTTCGTCTCACCGGTCGTTCTCGGCGGCGGCACGCCGATGTTCCCGCCGCTGGACAACCGCCTCCACCTGAGGCTGACCGAGACGAAGAATTTCGAGTCCGTGCTGATGCTGCGGTACGTCACCGGTTGAGCGGCACGGCGACAACACCGTCGCGCCGGACGCTCTTCTGCGCTGCTCGAAGTACAGCGCCCACGAATTGACCTCCGGGTGGGTGGCCAGCAGCGCGCGCCGCTGACGTTCCGTCATCCCGCCCCACACCCCGTATTCCACCCGGGTGTCGAGCGCCTCGGCGGCGCATTGCACGACGACCGGACAGTGGCGGCAGATCTTCGCGGCCTTTTTCTGCGCGGCGCCCTGCACGAACAGCTCATCCGGATCGGCGTTGCGGCATCGCGCCTGCGACATCCACTCGGCACGCGCCTCGAGCCGTCCGTAGTCGCGGTCCATGTCCTCTGCCCCTTCACGACGGGCCGGCGGCAAGCTGGTCTGCGATCCCCGACGCCTCGTCCAGCAAACGGTAGTGACAGACCACGGCCCGCGATCAGGAGCAAAGTGCCCCGGCTCGGTGGGACTTTGGTCGTTCGGCCCGGCCGCGTGCTCCCAGGTTTGTTCAGCCGGTCGCGTCGCCCGCGTCGGTGGTGCCGCATCGCCAGCACGGCGACCCCGGATCATCGTTGAAGGCGCCGCACTCGGGACAGACATGGTCGAGCCAGCACACCGGATCGCCGACGTCTGAACCGAGACCGGAGCCGTCGTCAGCCATGCACCGATGCTAGCCACCGATCGACCTTCGGCGATCAGCTCAGCCAACGGCGCCAATCGCCTGCGGGTGCACGCGTGGGCAGTGCACACTCGCGTAGCGGGGGCAGGCACCTGATGTGGAGGTACCTCGATGAGCAAGACCATCCCTCCCCTTGACCTGGGTTGGCTGCTGATGGAGTCCCCGGGCGGCACCACCCACGTCGGGGCAATGCTGCTGTTCCAGAAGACGTCCCGCGCCGGCGCGCCGGTCCGTGAGATCGTGGAGTCGTACCGCAGGTGCCGTCCGCTGCCACCTTTCAACTACCTGCCCCAGCTGCTTGGTGTCGGAGCACCACACTTCCGGGAAGTCGACACGTGGGATTCCCACTATCACGTCCAACACCTCGCGCTGCCCTCCGGCAGCTCCTACGACGACCTGCTACGGCTGGTCGCGGATCTGCACGAGCCGATGCTCGACCGGCATCGTCCACTGTTCCGGTGCTGGGTCATCGACGGCGTTCCGGGCAACAGGTTCGCGATCTACACCAAGACCCACCACAGCATCATCGACGGCGTATCCGGGCTGAAGAAGTTGTACGAAGGACTCAGCACGTCCACCGAGCGCACCATCCCCACACCGGCGTTCGCCCTCCCGACTCCAGAACCGCCGCCCGCGCCGCCGCACCCCGGCCTTCACCGGCTTCTCGACACGATCCACAGCGCCGTCGTGCAGGTCGGCACGGTCAACCAGATCTCACTCAGTGCCGCCCGAAAAGCCGTCAGCGCAGCGTTGGGATCACACGTCGAGGGCAGTCTGCCGTTCGTCGCGCCACACGCTCCCACCAATGCACCGGCTCAACAGGCGCGCGGGTTCGCCACGCTGTCCGTGCCACTGGCCGAGATGCACCGCATCGCCCGACAACACCACGCCACGCTCAACGATGTCGCGGCCGCCATCATCGACCACGGCCTCCACGCCTATCTGCGTCAGGCCGGCCAGGCCTACGCCCACGAGCTGGTGGCCATGTGTCCGGTCTCGCTGCGCGACGACAGCGACAGCGCCGTGGGTACGCGGGTGTCGGCGCTGTTCGTCCGCCTGGGCAGGCCCGAGGCCACGATGACGGACAGACTGCGGGAGGTGGTGCACTCCGTCGCTTCAGCCAAGGACGAACTGGGGGCCATGTCGACGAACGCAGCGATGACCTTCGCCGTTGCGCTGGTGGCTCTGGCCGGCGCAGGGGCGTCGACGCATCTGGACCGCGTGGGTCACCCCGCATGCAATCTCGTCATCTCGAACATCCCCGGAAACACCGAACCGCATTACCTCAACGGCGCGCCCTTGATCGGCATCTTTCCGGTCTCGGCCCTGGCCGCCTCCATCGGACTGAACGTGACGCTGAGCTCCTACTGCGACACCATGAACTTCGGCTTCGTCACCAACACGGCGGCGATCAGCGATGTGCAGGCCCTGGCCGAGTTCACCGGAAAGGCATACGCCGAGCTGACCGCGGAATCCGCCCGCGCGTAGCGTCGACGCAGGGTCAAGACCGCTGACGTGCCGAGGAGTTCGCGACCGGCCAGCGTTCGGTGATCAACTCCGTCATCGCGTCCACCCAGGCGTCGTCGAGAACCGCATCGGGACGGATCAGGATGCGGAAGATCGCCGTACCCGCCACGACCTCGGCGAGCAACGGCAGCTCATCGTCGTCGCGGCGCCGCTGCCCGAAGCGCGATTCGAAGGCGCTCAGGTTGCCCGCCAGCCGAGCGATCATCAGTTTGTGCAGCTCGGGGTCGGCAACCGTGTCGGCGATCAAGCCCGGCAACGCCACCCGCACCTCGGGTCTGTCGAACATCGTGCGCATCGCCTGCACCAGCCCGCGAATGTCGGCGTGGATATCGCCTGAACCGTTGGGCGTGAAGTTCGCGTCCTCCGACAGCACGGCTTCGTGGACCAGGTGCACCTTCCCCGACCACCGCCGGTAGATCGCGGCGGTGGTCGTTCCGGCGTGTGCGGCGATCGCCGACAGCGACAGCGCCGAGTAGCCGGTCTGCACGATCAGCTCGCGGGTGGCCGCGATGATCGCAGCGTCGATCCTGCTGTCCCGCGGCCGGCCCGGCGTCGGCCGCGCGGCGGTCTTGCCATCGGTGGCTTGATCTGCTGTCATGGTCCCCACAATTCCGATACAGGTCGTATCGTATCTTAATGGAGGGTGTTGTGAGTCTGAGCCCGCTCGACGAGTATCCGATCCACCAGACGCCGTCACCGATCGCGACACCGGCAACCTCGGATCGGAACTTCTACGATCGGTCCTACTTCAACGTGCTCGATCGCCAGGGCCGCTTCATGGCGCTGACCGGCATCGGGTACTACCCCCGCCTGGGCGTCAAGGATGCCTACTTCCTCGTCCGCCGCGGCGACACCCAGACCGCCCTGCACTTCAGTGACGCCGTCGACGACGACCGCCTTCACCAGCACGTCAACGGATATCGTCTCGAGGTCGTCGAACCGCTTCAGGAGCTGCACCTGACGGTCGCCGAAACCGAGGGCATCTCGGCGGACCTGACATGGCGCGGGTTGTTCCCCGCCGCACTCGAGCGGCCGCACGAGATGCTCACTGAGCGGCGAGTCACGTTGCAGGCGTGCCGCTTTGCCCAAGTCGGAAGCTGGGAGGGTTGGATCGACGTCGACGGCGAGCGGATCGCGGTCGGGCACGACACCAGTGTGGCGAGCCGGGACCGGTCCTGGGGTATCCGACCGGTCGGTGAGCCGGAGCCCGCCGGGCGGCCCGACGCCGCGTTCCGCGGGATGTGGTGGTTGTATCTGCCGCTGGCGTTCGACGACTACCAGTTGTTCCTGATCCTGCAGGAGGATCCGGACGGTCACCGCAGCCTCTACGACTGCACCCGCCGCTGGCGCGACGGCACCGTCGAACAACTCGACGGTGTGCGCGCCACCATCCACTACACCCCCGGCACCCGGATCCCCCACGGGGCGCACGTCGAGTTCATGAACCGGGCCGGAGACCGCATGAACCTCGATGTCGAGTCGAAGTTGTTCGCGCCCATCGCCTTCGGTTCCGGATACGGCGGCGACACCTCCTGGGGGCACGGAACCTGGAAAGACGGGCCGTTCACCGAGCGGGTCAGCTTCGACCTGACCGATCCGGCGGTGATGGCCCGCGCGCCGTTCAGCCTGATCGACCACGTGGCCTCGGCAGTGTGCACGGAAGCCGACGGGCGTACCGCCCAGGGGGCCGGGCTGTTCGAACACGGGGTGATCGGTCCGCACCACCCGTCGGGCTTCTCCGACTGGACCGACGTCGCGGAATAGGTGACCACCATGAAGATCATGACAGCGCTGTTCGGTCCGACCGACGTCGTACAGAGGGCGACCCTGCTGAAGGAGGCGGGCGCATCAGGCGTGTTCACGTTCGAAGGTCCTCACGACGTGTTCACCCCACTTGTGCTGGCGTCGACGGTTCCTGGCCTGGACGTGATGTCCAATGTGGCTATTGCGCTCCCCCGCAACCCTGTTCAGCTCGCTCACCAGGCCAACGATCTGCAACTGCTCAGCGAGGGCAGGTTCATCCTCGGGCTGGGCACCCAGATCCGCACACAGATCGAGAAGCGTTACGGGGCCGAGTTCGACCGGCCCGTCGCACGGATGAAGGAGCTGGTCGGGGCGTTGCGGGCGATCTTCGCCACCTGGGACACCGGCGAGCGGCTCGATTTCCGCGGTGAGTTCTATCGCCATACGTTGATGACGCCGACCTTCGTCCCCGGTCCCAATCCGTTCGGTCCGCCGCCGATCTACCTCGGCGCGCTCGGACCCCGGCTGACCCGCACCACCGCAGAAGTGGCCGACGGCCTGCTGGTGATGCCGTTCGGCTCGAAGCGCTTCCTGCACGAGACGACGATGCCCGCCGTGCTCGAGGGCCTGGCCGCGGCAGGCCGCAGCGACGACGACTTCGCCGTGGTGCCCGAGATCATCGTGTCGGTGGGTTCCGACGACCGAGACCACGCCTCGACGCGAATGTTGCTGGCGTTCTATGGATCCACCCCCGCCTACCGGCCGGTGCTCGACGCCCATGGGTGGGGCGATCTGCAACCGGAGTTGAACGCGATGTCCAAGCAGGGCCGGTGGCAGGAGATGGCCACGCTGATCGACGACGAGATGCTGCACACGATCGCCGCGTGCGGCACGCCGGCCGAGGTGGCCGCGCACATCCGCGATCGTGTCGAGGGCGTCTCCGACCGGATCTGTCTGTACCAGCCGGGGCCCATCGCGGTCGACGCGCTGGCCGAGATCGTCGATGCACTGGTCTGACGACATGACAGCCGAGACCGTCGAATTCGACGACATCACCGATGCCCGCTTCGGCGGGAAGGCCGCCGGCCTCGCCGAGCTGCGCCGCCTCGGCCTCGCAGTACCGCCGGGGTTCGTGCTCGCCCAGGCCTCCGCACCGAACGCCGCCGAGGTCGCCAGGGGACGCTTCGACAGGATGGCCGCAGCCGGGACGACCCCGGTCGCCGTCCGGTCCTCCGCAGTCGGCGAGGACGGCGTCGACCAGTCCTTCGCCGGCCAGTACGACACCGTGCTGGGCGTCGACTCGGTCGACGCCTTCGCCGCAGCCGTCCGCAGGTGCGCCGAATCGGTGGATTCGCAACGCGCCTCGGCCTACAGCGGGCGTTCCCCCGCCACCATGAACGTCGTCGTGCAGCAGATGGTCGACGCGCGCGCGGCCGGCGTGGTGTTCACCGCCGACCCAGCCTCCGGCCGGCGCGACCTGATGGTCATCGACGCCGTCGCCGGCCTCGGCGAGGCCCTCGTCGACGGATCCGCCTCCCCCGAGCATCTCGTGTGGCACTCCGATGGCAGCACCGCCGTCCACGAAGTGGCCGGGTCGGCCGTTCTCACCACCCGGGACGTCGACGACATCCGGGCGGGAGCTCTGCGGGCCGCGCAGCACTGGGGCCGACCGCTGGATCTGGAATGGGCGATCGACCGGTCCGGGCGGCTGTGGTGGTTGCAGGCACGCCCGATCACCACGCTGCCCGGGGACCTCAACGAGATGGACTCCCCGGTGGCCGGGGCCACGCACGTCTACACCCGCTGCAACATCGGCGAGATGATGCCGGGCGCGTTCTGTCCGTTGACGGCGTCGGTGTCGGGCTTCGCCATCGATTACGCAATGCAGATGACCCAGGTGGTGGCCAGGGCACAGCCGCGCTACGAGTCGCCGTGGCTGCAGGTGGGCTACTTCTACGGGCACATGTTCCTGAACATGACCGAGGGCACCGCGCTGAGTTCCGGAATTCTGGGTAACTCGCTGGAGCAGTTCTCCATGTCCATCTGCGGCCGGGTGATCGACGAACTGGAACCCAAACCGCCGCAGCCCTTCCGACGCAAACTCGGCAACACGATCAGGCTCACCTCCCATGCGCTGTCGGCAGGGCCGGCGATCCGTCGGCTCGACCGCCAGATCGCCGGATTCCGGATACCGACCAGCCGTGACCCCCGCGTCGTGCTGCGTCAGCTGGAGACCGGGGTCGACCTGTACTGTGACGTCACACTGACCCACGTGCGGTCGTCGTCACGCGCCGCAGTCGCGGCCAACGTCCTCGAGAGCCGCCTCATCGCACAGGCGGTCAAGGACGGGCGCAGCGAGGAGGACGGCCGGGCCGAAGCGATGCGCGTGATGGCTGGCGCGGCCGACGTCGAAAGCGCGGTCATGCTCGAGGAACTCGACGCGGTGGTACGTACGCTGGCCGCCGACAACGCGGCTGCCGAGGTCTTTCTCGCCGCTACACCGGAGGTCGCCGTCACAACGCTGCGCGCCGCAGACAGTCCCAGCGGCGCCGCGTTTCGCCGGTTCTTGAACCGCCACGGTCACCGCGGCTACCGCGAACTGTGTATGCGCGACCCCTCCTGGGCCGACGACCCGAACGGCCTGGGGACGATGATGCAGGTCATGCTCCAGGCTGCGCTCGACCCCGCCGACCGCGGTCCGGTATCCCGCGAGTCGCCTGCCCCCGCATCATCGTCCGTCCGGCTGCTCGCGCGGCTGGCACGGGGCGGCGCGCGTGGTCGCGAGGAGACGAAATCCAAGATGGCGTTGATGGCGCACGCACTCAAGCGTGGCTACCGCCACCTCGGCGAGTTGCTCGCCGGTGCGGGGCGGCTACCCGACGCGGACCTGGTCTTCTTCTTCGATCGCACCGAGCTGACTCGCGTCGTCGACTCCGAGGACATCACCGACCTCGTCGAGCGCGCACAGCAGCGGCGGGAGGCACTGGCTTATCAGGATGCGCTGGAGTTCGAGGACGTATCGGTGGGCCGGCCCACTCCCCGCGTATCTCGGCGTCCCTGCACCGCCGCCGATGACGCGGTCGTCGGCCGGCCAGCCAGCCGGGGCGTCGTCGAAGGACCTGTGCGCGTGGCGAAGTCGATCCACGAGGCCCGCGCCGTCCAGCGCGGTGAGATCCTGGTGGCACCGGTCACCGACGTGGGCTGGACGCCATACTTCACGGTCATCGCCGCTCTGGTGACCGACATCGGCAGCTCGGTGTCGCACGGCGCGGTGGTGGCCCGCGAGTACGGCCTGCCCTGTGTGGTCAACACCCTGGTCGGTACGCAGGTGCTCCAGACCGGCGATCGGGTGCGCGTGGACGGCGACCACGGCGTGGTGACACGCCTCGATCGTCGCTGAAGGCCCTCACTCCGAAAGGCCCAACATCCGGCGCGTCAGACTCTTCAGGTGGACACGCAACGTGTCCCCGTCGACGTCGGCCACCAGCGGATGCATCACGCACACGCTGATCGCGCTGGAAAGGATCGCGGCGTGCAGCCGTGCCTCGACCCCCGCCTCGGTCCCCAGCAGCGCTGCATACAGACGCTCGACGAACCGCTGGAACGGCTCGTACTCCCCTTGCAGCCTGATGATCACAGGATCGAAGTTCAGTGCGCTGACCACCCCGCGCCGGTCGATGGCCTGATCGACCATCCGGTCGAGCAGGACTTCGCGCGCACGAGGACCGCCGGCTTCAGCGTCGTCGAGGGCATCCTCGAGCGCGGCCATCTCGCGTTCGGTGATCGCGATGACGATCTCCTCTTTGGTCCGGAACTGCCGGTAGACCGCAGCCTTCGTGACTCCCATTGCGTCCGCGATCATCTGCAGCGAGGTCCCGCTCACGCCGTGC
The DNA here is from genome assembly GCA_964000695.1 of uncultured Mycolicibacterium sp. Lineage (GTDB taxonomy): Bacteria > Actinomycetota > Actinomycetes > Mycobacteriales > Mycobacteriaceae > Mycobacterium. The sequence goes on from CAXEZH010000272.1 coordinate 14,832, forward strand.
TCGGCGATGAGAACCAAAGCCGCGTCCAGAACCCGCGTCTGCGCGGCCGTGCGCCTGATCGCGCGAAAGCTACGGACTTCGTGCGAGGACGTCACAGCGTCAGGATAACGAACGATTGACCTGACAGTTGCCGATCGGCTACCGTGCCGAGTAGCCGATCGGCAACCACAAGCGAGGTTCGATGATGCGACGCACGGACGGTGAGCTCATTCTCTTCTGGACACTGCCGGCGGTGGCACTCATCTGGATCAGCGCGTTCTTCCTGTTCCCGGGCTTCTTGCATCCGATGTCACCGACCATGTCCGCCGCCGAGGTCGCGGGCTTCTACCGTGACGAAGCTGCGCGGATCCGCTACAGCATGATCCTGTTCAACTGGTTCGGGGTCGGTCTGGTGCCTGTGGTGGTGCTGCTGGCCCTGCAGGTGCGCCGGATGGCCCATCGCACACCGATCCTGTCCTACAGCCTGATCGCCTGCGCGGGCGGGCCTCCCGCGCTGTTCCTGATCGCCAACATGTTCTGGCTTCTCGGCGCATTCCGTCCTGACCGCGCTCCGGAGCTCACCATGCTATTCAACGATCTGGCCTGGATCACGTTCTCGGTCATGGTGTCCTACCTCATCGCACAGTGTCTGCTGCTGGCGCTGGCGATCTACTGGGATCGCAACGACACGAGGGTGTTTCGGCCCTGGGTGGCGCATTTCAACGTGGCGACCGCGGTCGCCCTCATGCCTGCCGCGTTCACGGCGCTGGCATTGGACGGACCGTTCGCCTGGGACGGGCTGCTGAGTTTCTGGCTCAAGAACATCGCCATCGCGACGTGGATCGTTGTGATGGGAGTCGTTCTCGGACGGACGATCATGCGGCAGCGACGCGGTGCCGAGCAGGTGACGGTGTGAGCACCCGGCTGGCCCGTATCCGCTGGAACCTGACACGCAGCCCCAAACGGGAGCTGTGGTTCGCCTGGTACGTGATGGTCGTCTTCTACAACCTGTACGGCTTGTTGTTCGTCATCGTCACCCGGGTGCAACCACCACCGAGCCCTGGCTGGGACACCCCGACGGTGGTCGCCTGGTTCACCGATCACCATTTGGGACTGCTCGCCGGATTCGGTGCGGTGTTCCTGGTGGCGGGCATGTGCGGACCGATGAACGCACTGCTGGCCTACTCGATGCGGCGCATGTCGGTCAGTCCGGTTTTCGCCTACTCGTACATGATCATGTACGCGTTGGCCGCGGTGCCGGGGATGCTGGTGATGGCCATCGCGATGACGGTCGGGGCGCTGCGGCCGGAACGCGATCCAGAGGTCGTCATGTGGCTGTATGACTTCGCTTTTCTGTCCTTCAGCGGAACCATGGGCGTGTTCCTGATCGGTTCGCTGGTGTGGATGGTGGCGATCCTGCTGGACCGCAACGCAGTCTTTCCCAAGTGGTTCGGATACCTGAACCTGTGCAACGCCCTCACCGAAGTCGTGGTGGCGCCCGCATGGATGTTCCAGCGGGGCGCGTTGGCGTGGCACGGTGCGATCGCCTGGTGGATCAACGTTTTCGTGTTCGCGTTCTACACCTGCGTGTTCATCGTGTTGTTGCGCAAGATGATCGAGCGGGAGGACTTCGGCACCGGGCCGCTGCCGGATCCCGCCCCTGAAGACGCCGTCGACCACCGTGACCCGGTCGAGGCCGCCCGATGAGCACAAGCCTTGATCCCCTGGAGCGCAAGAGACGCGAGTTCGTCCCCGGTCAGCCCGACATGTGGATGTTCGTGTTGTTCGAGACGCTGCTGTTCACCGGCTACTTCTCGGTCTATCTGGTGACGCGCACCCAGAACGAGGAGCTCTTCCTGCGGGCGCAGGGTGATCTCGACCTGCGCTTCGGCGTGTTCAACACGATCACGCTGCTGCTGGGTTCCTGGGCGATCGCCCGGTGTGTGCAGGCCTCCCGCGCGGGCGCCTATCGGTCAGCCCTGAGACACGCCTTCCTGGCCATCGGCTTCGGCGTTGTGTTCGCGGCGGCCAAGGTGACCGAGTGGGTCACCGAGATCCGCATGGGCAACACCTTCACCACCAACGAGTTCTTCCAGCACTACTACTTTCTGACCTCGATCCACTTCATCCATCTGCTGATCGGCTTCGTCGTGCTCGGCGTCGTCGTCTACCAGCTATGGAACCCGGCGCGGCGCTCCCAACAGCTGGTCGAGACAGGGGCAACCTATTGGCACACCGTCGATTTCCTCTGGGTCCTGATCTTTGCCCTGCTGTACGTCGTGCGATAAACGAGTCGGGAGGTGAAGCCATGACGACCACGAACTCCAGAAGGCTGCTGATCGTCTGGGCCGTGCTGACCGCGATGACGCTGGTCTATGTCTGGATGGATCACACGGTCGACGAGTCGGGCACCCTACGCGCCAGCACAGCCGTCACCGTCACCGTCATCCTGATCGCTCTGGTGAAGGTGCGCATCATCTTCCGGGAGTTCATGGAAGTCCGTCACGCCCCGGCGTGGCTTCGTCGCCTCACCGATGCCTGGGTCCTGCTGGTCGGCGCCGCCTTACTCGGGTCGTACTTCGTCGGGACGGCCGTCGCCTGATCGACGTTCGCGCTCACCGCCGGCCACCTGGTCGGCCAGCTCCAGCCCGGCACCGGCGTAGACGTTGAACGCGATGTCGACACCGTGTTCCTTGGCCCACGCTACTTCGTCGTCGTAACGGGCGACCGCGGCGACCGTGCCACCGAAACCCGATTCCCGCAGACACTCCAGCGCGGTGACATTGGCACCGTGGCGTGGCATCGCGAGCACGGCCATCCGAACCGAGTCGGACCGCTGGAGTTGCATCCAGAAATGCAGATCGGTGGCGTCACCCTCGATGACCCGCAGGCCCTGCTCGTCGAGGCGACCGATCCGCGGGCCGTCGTAGTCCACCCCGACGACCCGCAACCCGTAGTGTTCCGTCAGGCGCTGGTAGGCGGCGTATCCCACCCGGCCCATCCCGATGACGACCACCTCGGCGTCCCCGGCGTCCCCGGAGCGTTCCTCGGGGTGCAGGGTGTCTTCGTCCTGGGCCGGCAACCGCGCGGCGATCTTCTCGACCATCAGGTGTCCGCGGCCGTTGCCCAACGCCGACACCACGAAACTCAGCGCCACGGCGATCGACATCTCCACCAGCCAGGCTTCGGCCAGCAACCCGACCGAAACACCCACCGACACGACTATCAGCCCGAATTCCGAGTAGTTCATCAGGCTCAATCCGGCCAGGATCGCGGTCCGGTGCCGCAGCTTCATCATCGTCAGCAGCGCGATGTACCCACCCGCCTTCAACGGCAGCAACAGCACCATCAGCACCGCGACGGCGATGGTGGGTAGATCCGGTAGCCCGGTCAACCCGATCGAGACGAAGAATCCCACCAGCAGCAGTTCCTTGATGTGGAACAGCGAGCGGGCCAGCTCCGACGACGCGGGATGGGACGCCAGCAGCACCCCCATGATGAGCGCACCCAGGTCGCCCTTGAGCCCGACCGCGGTGAACAACGCGTATCCGGGCACCAGCGCCATGACGATGCCGAACAGCGACTGCATCTCACCGTGCCCCAGGCGGCTCCAGACCTTGCGCAGTATCCGGGTCAGCGGCCACAGGCCCACCAGAGCCAGCGCCCACGGGCTGGGCAGATGCCCGCTGGTCGCGGTCAGGAACACCACAGCGACGATGTCCTGCATGACCAGAATGCCGATGGCGACGCGGCCGTAGAGGGCGTGCGACTCACCACGCTCCTCGAGAACCTTGACCACGAACACCGTGCTGGAGAACGACAGCGCGAAAGCCAGCAACGCGATGGTCTGCATGCTCTGTCCGACCAGCATCGCCACGCCGGCGACGGCTGCCAGCCACAGCGCGGCCACTCCGAGCGCCACGCTGATCAGCATGTGCACGGAGGTGGTCAACCACACCTCGCGGCGCAACAGTATCCGGACGTCGAGCTTGAGCCCGATGGCGAACAGCAGAAGCGTGACACCCAGATCTGCCAGCACGTCCAGTTGCGGCACCTCGGCGACGTCGAGGGCGTTGATGACGAACCCCGCCGCCAGGAACCCCACCAGCGGCGGCAGTCGGACCGCCAGGGCGAGCCCGCCGAGCCCGAACGTGATGACGAGATAGATGGCGACAACGGTCACGCGCAATCCCCCTGCCCGGTGGGGCGTCATGGTCGCCGAACCCGCCGACGACACCGGTGTGCTGATGGAGTCCTACCAGTATCGTGACAAACTCGCCCTCCGGTTGCCCACCGCTGCCACGACGAGCGGCGCTGCTGCAGCCACGATATACTTCCGCGATCGGCACAGGCGCCTGTCCCTGTCAGTGACCTGGCGCTGAAAAGAGCTCAATTGCCAAGCCTCGTTATCGAATTCGATATCCAGTGCAGTAGCTGTCAGCAGCTCGTCACCCTGTCTTCCACACAGGTGGGACACACGCCGCGGGATGCGTTGATCGCACGCCGTTTGCTCAACGAAGTGCTCGTCGACCTGGGCTGGTTGCCGACAACCGCGGGTGCGTACTGCCGAGCACACGCTCCGTCGGCGCGGCAGCGATTCCACCGACCGTGGGGCCCTCTTGACCGCCGATAACCGCTGGCGTTCCGCGATGGCTACACCGCCAGGAGACCGCAGAAGATCGCTGCTGCGGCCGTGTCCGCTCACCCCGTGCGCACCCAGGTAGCCCTGCTCACGCCACACGTCCCTGCTGGCAGGGTGAGTGGATCGGGGGCGCCGCACGCAACAGGGCGGCCAGACTCAGACGTCCGTCGGCGGTGCGCATGGCGGCCACCGGGGGCAACGACAGCCGGACGTCGACCACCAGGGTGCCTGACCTGATCTGTCTGCGACAGCTCAGGCCGACCCGCTGCCCTGTGCCCGCGCCGAGTTGGTCGTCGACGCGGCCGCGGACCGTCGCCAAGGTCAGCTGACCTCCCGACGCCTGCTGGAACACCGGGTCGAGCACCTGTCTCACCGCGTGTGTGAGTGTCACCGCATCGCCGAAATACACGTCGGCCCGCACCCCCGAGCAGGTGCCGTGGGCGTACCACTCGTGGGTTGCCAACGTCGCAGAATCGGCCATCGTGGCCGAGAGCTCCGAACGCACGCCGGCGGTCAGCGGCGCCGTCGGCAACCCGTCGTCCCCCCGGCGCACCCGCTCCGCGAGCATCAGAGAGACCCCGCAGTACTGGGTCTCGGATGGTTGGGGCCACAGTCCGTGCAGAATCAGGGTTGGACCGAGTCGCTGTATCTCGCCGGAGCGGCAGGCCTGGTTCGAGGGCTCGGCAGCGCAGAAGCCCGCCCCCCAGGTCACCACCAGCCAGCTCGATGTCGTGTTGCGCGACACCAGCGTCGTGGATTCCCGGTCGAGGACCAGAACGCTGAACGAGACCGCGTAGATCACGACAGCGGCCAGAACGGCCGATATCGACAATACGGCGGCGTCACCGCGCTGCATGGGGCACCCTTCTCCTATCGGGACGGACCAGGGCGCGCCCATCCCGCCCAGGCAAATCAGCCTCCCACAGGACCGTCTCGACGTTGAGCGATCGCCAGTGAAAGGTCACTACGAGTTGCCGTCGCCGCAACAGGGCTTCTGATGAACGACATCGACCGCTGGTTGGACCGGACCGGGCGGAGCACCACCCGAGCGGTGTCACTGTATGCGTGGCTGCTCACCGGAAAGATGTTCGCGTACTTCCGTTATCGCCTTCGCTATGCGCTCCTGCTGGATGCCACCACGTTCGTGCTGCACGTCGCGGAGTTCTTGATCATTCTCAGCAGCCTGGGCGGGTTGGCGGCGTTCACGGTGATGATCCTGCGGGTCGGCGGTCTGCTCGTTGGCGGCGCCTGGTGGGGTCTGCTCGAAGTGATGCGCGAGCGACTCCGCGCGTTCGCCCGGATCGGGGACCGGCAATCGGCGCAGCGGGAGATCGGCGCCTGGCTCGTCCTGTCGGTGCTGGTGGCGGGAGCCGCCACCCTCATGGCGACAGCGCTGCTGGTGATGTTGCTTCCCCGCGACGGCAACCCGGTGGCAACGCTCTACGCGTTCCTCGTCATCATTGAGGTCGCGCTGAGAATGCCGGTTCGGGTACTCCATTCGGGGATGTATGCCACCCGGCGCATCTACCGACCGTTGTGGTCACTGTTCGCCCCAAACCTGCTGCAGCTGACGGTCCTCGGTCTCGGTGTTCTCTACTACCCGACCGCCGCGGTGGTCCTCGCGATCATCGTATCCAACGCGGTCTCGATCTGGATCACGGTGCACTACACCCTGCGGCTCTACCGGCTGACCGGGATATCACCGAATCTTGCTGCAGCGCGACCTATTCGGGTGTCGCTCCCCTCCATTTCGTTGCGCGAAGGCGGTGAGGCGACACTGGCCGGTCTGGGTCTGCGACTCGACGCCGTGGCAGTACTCGTCATCGCCGGGATCTACGGCACCAACACCCGGGCCATCGATCTGACCGCCGGACTGCAGACCTGGCGGGAGATCGACGCGTTTCAGTTCTTCTACCTGGTGCTGCCGTTGTTCCGCGGCGCCTACGAGGCCACCGCGGTGTTCTATTTCGATTTCGTCCGGTTGCGCCGCCTGCCGGCACTGCGCGAATACCGGGTGTGGTTCTTTCACAGATTGCTCACCATCACACCGGTGATCACCGCAGTGTTCTGGGCTCTGGCGGTGGCGCTGGGACTGTTCGTGCTGCCCGGCATACCCTTCAGCTTCCTGCTCGCGCTGCTGCCGCTGTTCGTGGTGCGCGGCCTGATCGGTACCTACCAGATCCGCCTGTTCGCAGAGGGCCGGTTTCGCGCCCTCAATGCCACCGTCGCCGTGTCGGCGGTATTGTTCCTGCTGGTCTGGCTGGACCCCAATCCCGCCTCCGACCTCGTCGAGATCACCGCGGCGATGATCGCGCTGCTGATCGTGCACATCAACCTGCAGCACTTCGGAGATCGTATCCCGCCCCGACCGCCTCAATTGCCGCTCGGTGACTGGATCCGAGCACTTGCCGCCAAGACAGGACCCGTACGAGTCGGAACGATCTCGATACCGGAATGGATCCCGTCTCGCCAGCGGCGTGCGGCGGTCGAGACGATGCGCCGCACCGTGGCCGATGGCGGATGCTTGGCCTTCTGTTCGGCGACGACGTTGATCTTCTATGTCGACGAGCCCTCGCACGATGAGCAGGCACCGCACCTTCTCGTCCAGGCGCTGACCGGGGGCGCGGCCAATCGCGGCCGCTACTGGCACGAGGCGGCGGCCCACGGGCCCGCCGCGCTCGATCGCATCGTGGCCGACGGCTGGCTGCAACCCGTCGACGGACCGCCCAGGGCACCCGCAAGTCCCGAGGTCCTCCGCGCCGAGTTCCTGCAGATCTTTCCCGGGGGCTTCGTAGCCAACGTTCAGACCCGCGCGGGCGCGCGGACCATGCGCTCACTGGATCCCGATCTGCTGGTCGGACTTCTTCCCGCGGCGATACGCAGCTTGGACGACGACGCCCTGATCGTGCCGGTCGCGGGGCGGTGGCTGTCGCCGATATTTCACCACAACAAGGTGCAGGTGGTTTTTCTCTTGCCGCCCGACCCCGGTCCCGAGCAGTTCCGCAGGTGGCTGCGCACGTTGAAGACGTGGCGACTGGGTGGGTGGCCGGCACACGGCGTACACCATGTCCGCTGAGCCGGTCGACATCCGGGCGCGGATGTCCGACCCCGCGACGTACGACGAGGCCATCCTTCGGATCTTCATCAAACGCAGTGCGCGCGGGTTGGGTTTCGCCGAGGCCGCCGCGGGGGTCACGTACTTCGCCGCCGCGACCGACCGTCGGGCGCTGTCGCGTGCGATTGCTGCCAGCATCGAGGACGGCAGCTATCGCCCCCAGCCGGTCGACCTCTGGTATCTCGAGACCGGCGGCAAACGCCGGGCCGCTCATCAAGCGACATTTGTCGATCACGTCGTCGGCTCGGCGCTGTTCACGCTGCTGTCGCACAACGCGCGCTGTTACGGTCTGCCGGGCGTGTACTCCTACCTACCCGGGTTGACGAACCTCGGGGCGATGCAGGCGTTCGGCGCGTACGTCCGCGCCCACCGCAAGCGGGTCGGACCCCACGGCGGACCGATCTATGTGCTGCAGTCCGATTTCGAGAAGTACGGCGATCACCTACCGGTCGGCCCCGACGCAGCGCTGTGGCAGACGCTGCGGCTCATCGCGTCGTTGGGCAGTGCGAACGGAGAAATCGATGCTCGGACGTGGGATCTCATCACCGCCCTGGTCCGCCCGGTGGTACGCGAGTCCGACGGTGCACAGTTCACCCGGGTCAACGGCATCGCCATGGGAACTCCGCTGGTACCGGTGCTGGGCAACCTTGCTGCCCTTCCGCTGGATGAGTCGATCCTCAGCATCGAGGGTGTCTTCTACGCGCGCTACAACGACGACTTCCTCATCGCCCACCACGATCTCGCGGGCATCCAGGACGCGGACGCACGAATCGACACGGTGACCGGGAACCTGGGTCTGCGACGCGCGCTTCCCAAAGAACAGCGCACCGCATTGTGCGCCCACGGCCGGCCCTGCGCCATGGATCCGTCGTATCGGGGCCGTGACCGCGTCGACTGCCTGGGCCTGACGGTCACGGCTGCGGGCACCGTTTCTCTGAGCCCGGCACGTCTTCGGCGCTTCATCGGTCGAATCGCCACTCGCATCGACGGTGTCTCCCCTGCGGTGTCGTCGTTGCCTGTCGATCAGCGGGCGGCGCATCTGGTAGCCGCGACCAACGTCATGCTGGATCCGGCGAGTCCCTTCGCCGTCGCCGGGCTGGCGGCGTTGCTGGACGCAACGACCGATCGGGGCGTCTTGAAGGACCTCGACCATCGCATCGCCCGCAAGATCGCGCAGGCGGCCACCAGGTCAGCGGGGGTTCGTGGTTTCCGCACGCTCTCTCCCTCGACGCTGTATCAGCAGTTCGGGCTCACCTCACTGGTCCGCTCGCGGAACTTGCGGTGAGCACCTGTCCCGGCCTAGCGTTTACGGTGGGCGCGGACCCCGCATTCGTGCGGTTCACCCGAGAGGCCACAGAGGTTGCGGCTTTCGGTCTCTCATTTTTGCCGTTTTTGCCCGCGCCTTTTCTTCGACCTCACGGCTGGCTCTGGTTCCATTCGATCCACCCCACGCCGGTGCGGCCGTCGGGAGTTTCGACGGTGCCCCATGCCCGCGGAAAGCGGCTGAGGCGGCCGTCGGGTGAGCTGAGCAGCACTGGGGCGTGGCCTCGCAGCGTGATGTCCACGGTGAGGTCGCCGAAGCCGAGTTGCGCGGTCAGCGGCAACCCATCGGGTGCGAACGTCGCGCTGGTCGAGATCTGCTCGAGTTCGACCAGTGGTTGTCCGGGTTGCTGCAGGTAGCCCACTGCCAGCGGCGGCATTCCAGGGATCCGGATGTCGACGCCGTGCAGATGGGTGCCGTCGTCGAGGTGCAGCGCGCTCCACACCCAGTCCATCGCCCACCAGTCCCGCGGTGCCCACGAATGGTCGCGTTGGCCCGGTACCTGCGCCAGCTCGATTGTGCGTCCATCGGCAGTGACCGAACCGGTGACGAGACAGGGAATCTCGTACCGGGGCGACACCCGGTACTGGTAGGGCACGCCGTCGGTGCTCCAGGTGAGGTCGAGGTCGACGGCGACCGGCCGGCCCGCCTCCCCCCTCAGTAGCGCAGCCGGGTCGTCGTGGGCCTGCCCCTGCGCGCGGACGGTGACCCGGAAGGTGCGCAGCGGCTCGACGGCCTCCATGCGGATCTCGGTGTCGTGGGTGCGCACCTGGGTGTGGTCGTCAGGCAGGGCTACCTCGAAGTCGAGCACCGCGACGGTCGGCATGCCGGGACCGCACAGCAGCACGTTGATCCACGCGTGCCCCTGGTTCGGGATCAGCCCGAGCCGGACCCACCCACCCACCTGCTGGTGGGGGTCGGCGAAGTCGAAGTACCAGCTCTCGCTCCACAGCGGTTCGGTGCCTGGCGGGTGGCTGTGCTCGTCGTCGGCGCCGGGCCGCAACGGCTCCGGCCGCGTGGGCTGCGGCAGGATCGCCAGCGCGTCGGTGTCGAGGACGTGCTGGCAGTGACGCGCGATCATCGCCATGAACATCTGGTCACCGCGCTCGGTGCGCTCGACGAGCATGGGCGACACGATCGCCATCAGCACGCCGAAGAAGCTCTGGCGGCGCACGCCTTCGCGGACGTCGTCGACAGTCACGCCGGCCGCGGGGCCGAGCGCCTCGGTGTAGGCGGCCAGCAGCGTGTCGTAGTGCTCGCGGCGCCGCTCGATGGGCAGTGCGCAGCCGAGGAAGTAGGCGACGTCGGTGAACGCCGGGCCCCAGGTGACGGTCTGCCAGTCCACGACGGTCAGCGGCCGGTCGGCGCCGGGCTGGCCGAACAGCATGTTGTCGAGCCGGTAGTCGCCGTGGATCAGGCCGCGTGGACCGTCCCGCTCGGCTTCGCCGGCCAGGTAGGCGTCGAAGGTCTGGACCAGTCGCTCGCAGACCTCGCGGTGCTCCTCGGCGATCTGGTCGCGATAGCGTTCGATGAATCCGGCGTACAGCGTGGCGATCAGCGCCTGGTTCACCGGCGACTCCCGATTGAACCGGTCGTTGGCTGCCAGCGTCTGGTCGTCGAGCAGCGGACCGTGCACGAGCGCGAGCTGGCTCAGCGCCAGTCGCGCCTGTTCTGCGGTGGCGCCGCTGATCTCGTCGCCGACGACCGCCGGCGCGGCGTCACCGAGCACGAGGTCGAAGGCACCGGTAGCGGGGTCGTAGGCCGCGTGGTAGCACGGCGCGATCGGTCCGTCCAGGCCGGGGGCGATGGTGGTGTAGAAGTCGACTTCACGTTCGTAGAGGCCCATCGCCAGCCCCGTCTGACGGCTGCTGGGGTCGGCTGCGGCGACCTTGAGCACGACCGAGGCCGGGCCGGACTTCTCGTCGGCGTAGGTCAGAGCAACGCGATAACACTCGCTCATCTGACCGGTGCCGATCCGCTCAACGGTGAAGTCGCGCACCGCGGCCCCGCCGAGGATGTCGGTCAGCCGGTCGGCGGTGAGGTCGGTGGGACGTTCGATGAGAGGGGGGCGCAGCGACGACGACACCGCGCCAACGTATAGCAGCCGCGACGCCGCGACCGGCGGATCGCACGAAAAAGTTGACGGCCGTCAAGCATGGTCGATCAGTGGTCGGGGGGCATCCTCTTCGGCCGCGGCCGGTCCAACCATCGCGCGATGCGGGGCTCCAGCGTGGCGAGCATGCCGGCACACAGGAACCACAACACCGACAGCGCCAGCGTGGTGTGCCAGGCGTCCTCGGAGAATCCCTCGTCACTCTCGGCGTGGAAGAACGGTGTGACGATCAGGTACTGGATGGCCGGTGCGACGGCGATGCAGAACGCCAACCCGGTGGTGGCGCCGAAGGCGGCGCGCAGCAGGTACGCGCGCGGCGTCCGCTCGGCCGGCGCGGCGAGATGGTGCGCCAACAGAATGAACAGCAGCATCAACCCGACCACGACGGCGAGCAGATCCCACTCGCCGGGACCGAGGATGAAGGCGACGGCACCCGCGACCGTGGCGAGCGCCAGGGCCCCCGGATCCACTCGCGGTCGGTCGTATCCGGTCGGCACACCGGCTCGCTCCCCCATGGCGACACTGTAGGCCGTCGAGCACTGACGGTGCGGGATTCGGATCGCCGGCGATCGGGTAGTTTCCGACCGGCAATACGTGGAGGGCAGATGAAGGTACTGATCACCGGCGGAACCGGCTTCGTCGGCGCGTGGACTGCGAAAGCCGCACAGGACGCGGGCCATGAGGTGCGTTTCCTGGTTCGCAACGTGGGCCGGCTGAGCACCAGCGCCGAGCAGATCGGGGTCGACATCGCCGACCATGTGATCGGCGACATCGCCGACGGCTCGACCACCGCGCAGGCGCTGGACGGGTGCGACGCTGTGATCCACTGCGCAGCAATGGTTTCCACCGATCCCGACCGCGCCGACGAAATGCTGCACACCAACCTCGAGGGCGCCCGCAACATTCTCGGCGGCGCCGCAGCGGCCGGCATCGACCCGATCGTGCACGTGTCCAGCTTCACGGCACTGTTCCGACCCGGGCTGGACGTGCTGCACGCCGATCTGCCCGTGGTCGGCGGCAGTGACGGCTACGGCCGGTCGAAGGCGGCAGTGGAGGCGTATGCGCGCGGCCTGCAGGACGGCGGAGCGCCGGTGGCCATCACCTATCCCGGCATGGTGCTCGGTCCTCCGGCGGGCGACCAGTTCGGCGAGGCGGCCGAGGGGGTCGAGGCGGCGGTGAAGATGCACGGGGTCCCCGGCCGGGGCGCCGCGTGGATCGTCATCGACGTGCGGGACCTGGCGGCGCTGCACGTCGCGCTCCTCGAACCCGGCCACGGTCCCCGCCGCTACATGGCCGGCGGCCAGCGGGTCAGCGTGGACCGGCTGGCATCGATGATCGGCGCCGCGGCGGGCAAGTCGCTGGCGGTCTTCCCCGTGCCCGACGTCGCGTTACGCAGCGCCGGTCGACTGCTCGACGTCGTCGGCCCGTATCTGCCGATCGAGACCCCCATCAACTCTGCGGCGATGCAGTACTACA
>CAXEZH010000273.1:0-4397 GCA_964000695.1 uncultured Mycolicibacterium sp.
CCGCTCTCGGACATGGTCGAGTTCGGTCGGCCTTTCACGTCCGAGGAATTCGCGACGGCCAGCGACATCGTACGCGACGAGGCGGCCGAGTTCGGTGCCGATGGCGAGGACTCCCTGTTCAACGAGCAGTCCCGACGTGACTTCCACGTGCAGGGCGGCGGCTTCGAGTTCGACCTCCGGCAAGGTGGATCAGCCATCCTGACGATCACCGGAGACTGCTTCCTCATGCAGTCGGTGATCGATTCGCCCGCCGGACAGCTGCCCGCCGACCCCGAGCCCTCGACGCGGTGACCTGACTCAGCCGGTGCGCAGGTCCGGTGCCTGGGGAAAGCGGCCGTCAAGCGCGTCGACCATGCCCACCACGGCGCGCAGATCGCCCTCCGCCCTGCGAATCGCTCGGCGCAGCCCGTCGACCGCCCCCGGATCCCCCGCATTCTGGGACGCCGTCAACCGCCTGACCTGCTTGGCCAGGTCTGATTCCAGATCCGCGCGCAGCCCTGAGAGAAAACCGCGGAAGTAGTCGGCCTGCTGCGAATCGGCCACCGCGGCGGCCTGCTCATTACCCAACATCGCAACGAAATTAACGCCTGTCCCGATGGCGCGCCAACCGGTACACGCATGTTTTCGAAGCTGCGGCCTAAGTATCTATCAGCTGCGTCTCAGGTTGGCTGCCTACTTTCACTATCAGACGTCCCCCCAACGACGTCCCCGATATTCTCGGCCCGCCACCGACCCCCCCTGGGTGGCGGGCCGAGATCTGTTTGCTGGTGGGAAAATGCACATGGGGCCCGGTGGGGCCGCTAGGGTTCGCTGAGTACCGGCACGACGACCAGGGGTCTGGACATGATTCGCGAATTGCTCACCGTGAGTGCACTCGGCGCGGCGGCGGTGTGGGCAGCTACGACGGCCTCGGCGGAGCCGGGCCCCAGTTATCCCGACGACCCGGGGCGCTACGCCAGCGACGTACCGGGCATGGTCTACGACGTTCAGCTGACCGGACCCTGCACCAACATGGAGCGCTTCACGTTCGGGCGCGGCCGCGGAGGCCAGCCCCTGCAGTGCCGTTGGGTACCCAACCAGTGGCCGCCGGTCTACACCGGCTTCTGGCAGGCCACCTATGAGTTGCACGGCGTGCAGGACATCGGCGCGCCGTGTCCGCGACCGCAAGCTGCCGCCCAGGCGCCGGACGGTCGGCCACTGCTGTGCCTGGGTCCGCAGGGCTGGCAACCCGGAATCTTCAACGGAGCCGGCTTCATCCCGATGTGACGCTACTGGCTGCGCAGGGTCCTGCTCGGCTCGATTCCGAACACGGCTTTGTACGCGCTGCTGAACCGTCCCGGATGGGTGAACCCGCACCGCCCGGCAATCGAGGTGACGGTTTCGCGCGCCGGGTCAGCCGATACCAACGCCTTGTGCGCGCGTTCGAGTCGAACGCGACGCAGATACTCCAACGGCGTGGTCTGAAGGTGCTCGCGAAACGCGTACTGGATGGCGCGGGGGGTCACGTCGGCAGCGGCGGCGATGTCACGAATCGTGATGTCGTACTCGGCGTTGCCGTCAATGAAGTCGAGCGCCCGGCGCAACATGCGCGGGTACTTCGCCATCGACTTCGCATTGACCATGCCTTCCTAGATTCCCGTGCCCGGCGCGCGCCGAAACACGCAGTGACCTATGCCACTGCCTGACACCATCGGCACATGACCGATCGAATCGAAGTCCAGCGCACCATCGACGCGGCCCCCGCCGACATCTTCGCCGTGCTGTGCGACCCCCAGGGCCATGTCGCCATCGACGCCACCGGGATGCTTCAGGACGCCGAGGGCGCTCCCGTCCAGGCTGTCGGCGACAGCTTCGTCGTACACATGGACCGCGAAGCGCTCGGCGACTTCCCTCTCGGCCGCTACGACGTATCGGTGATGATCAGCGAATACGAGCAGGATTCGCTCATCGCATGGACGATCCTCGGCCAGATCCGTCCGCAGATCGGCCACGTCTACGGCTACCGGCTCGAGCCCGCCGGCGACGGCACCCTCGTGACGTCGTTCTACGACTGGAGCGACATCGACCAGCACTGGCGCGATGCCGACATCTTTCCGGTGGTGTCGGAGGCGGCGCTGAAAGCCACGCTGGGGATTCTGGACCGGACCGTGCGACGCGGCTACCCCCGCCCATCGTCAACCTGAGGTTGACCTAGGGCGGACGTCAACCTAGAGTTGACCCATGGGCCGGCCCGTCAGCATCAACCACCCCGTCCGCCTCGACGACCTCATCGACGCGATCACCGCGGTCCACGCCGAACCGCTGGAACAGCTCACCGACGCGATGCTCGCCGCCGAGGCGCTCGGGGACGTCGCCGACCATCTGATCGGCCACTTCGTGGACCAAGCCCGCCGCTCCGGCGCGTCCTGGACCCAGATCGGTCAGTGCATGGGCGTCACGAAACAGGCCGCCCAGAAGCGCTTCGTCCCCAAAACTCCCGCCGACACCTCGGCCCTGGACCCTGCCGCCGGGTTCAACCGGTTCACCCCCCGCGCCCGCAACGTCGTCGTCGAGGCCCAGAACCGGGCCCATGCCGCGGGCAACGCAGCGATCCAGCCGGCCCACCTCCTCCTCGGCCTTCTCGCCGACCCCACCAGTCTGGCCGCACGCCTGCTCGCCACCCAGGGCGTCGAGGTCGCGTCCCTCGTGGACTCCATCGCCCTGCCTCAAGCAGTGGCCGACGTGCCCGCACTGATCCCGTTCGACACCCGCGCCCGCAAAGCCCTGGAACTGACCTTCCGCCAGGCGCTTCGATTGGGCCACAACTACGTCGGCACCGAACACCTCCTGCTCGCGCTGTACGAGGAAGAGGACGACGACGGTGTCCTGCACAGCATCGGCATCGACTGGGACCGGTTCGAGCTCGACCTGCGCGCCGCGCTGGAAGCGGTAGCTCACAGCTGACCCCGGCAACTCCCACAACGGCCCGGGCGCGCCGGTCGATGTGCGATCATGCCAAGCACGTCTAGGAGGGACACCCACATGCGTCGCTGGCTCGTGTTTCTGATCGCCACCATGGCGGCCTTCGGTGGCGTTCTGGCACCGCCGGCCGCCGCGGCCAACATTCCGATCGGGCGCCTCGGCGAGCCGTTGCGCGTGCAATTCGAGGGCCTGGTCGCCGATGTCTCGGTCAACAACATCGTGCCCACCCCTCCCCCTCCCGGATTCGGGTATCCGCCCCGCGCCCCGCGCTATCAGGTGTTCCGCGCCGACGTCACGATCACCCCCATCCAGTTACCGACCCCCTACGCCATGGCGATCACGTTCCAGTTCCGCGGCGTCACCCCGACCGGCGACGCCTACGAACCCCGTAACAGCGACGCGCCCGACGCGTTGCAGTTCGGCATGGCCAACGCCCAGGTCGGCCAGACGTTCAGCGGCGGTGTGTGGTGGGACTGCTACCGCGACCTCGTGTCCAACGTCGTCCTGCTCGACAAGCTCACCGGCATCCGGCTCGCGCAGTGGAACGTCGCCTGACCCTCCACATCGACACAGCCACAACGGAACTGGCCGACGCCCTCGCCGACGTCGCCGCGCGCACGTTCCCATTGGCCTGCCCACCGTCGAGCACCCCGGAGGACATCGACGCGTTCATCGCGGAGAACCTGTCGCCCGACCGCTTCGCCGAGTACCTGACCGACCCCGACCGCACGGTGCTGGCCGCCCGCCGAGACGGACGGATCCTCGGCTATGCGATGACCGTGCAGGGGGTTCCGGACGACGCCGACGTCCAGCGCGCCGTGCCGCTGCGCCCGGCCGTCGAACTGTCCAAGATGTATGTGCTACCCGACTGTCACGGCGCCGGGGTGTCGGCCGCGCTGATGGACGCGGTGGTGCGCTACGCGTCGGCGCAGAACGCGGCCTGTGTCTGGCTGGGGGTCAATCAGCAGAACCGCCGCGCGCAACGCTTCTACGGCAAGCACGGCTTCGAGGTTGCCGGCACCAAGACCTTCCACCTCGGCGCCGAGGTGGAGCACGACTATGTGATGGTGCGCCCGGCGTGACCGGCGGCGGTCAACGCCAGCAGCCGTGACGTGGCGCGCAGGTACTTCTTGCGGAACCCGCCGCCGAGCATCTCGTCACTGAACACGGTGTCCAACTTCGCGCCCGACGCGACGACCGGGATACCGGCGTCGTAGAGCCGGTCGGTCAGCGACACCAGCCTCAGCGCGACGTTCTGGTCGTCGAGGGGATGCACGCCGGTGATGAACACCGCGGTGACACCCTCGATCAGCGTCAGGTAACGAGACGGATGCATGGTCGCCAGATGCGCGCACAAGCCGTCGAAGTCGTCCAGCGTTGCCCCCGGCACCGCTTCGGCGCGGCGGGCCACCTCGGCATCACTGGGCGGTTGCGGC
>CAXEZH010000274.1:0-30610 GCA_964000695.1 uncultured Mycolicibacterium sp.
CCTTCTCGATCCCGACACACCGCCTGGGTGATGGTCCGTGCGATCAGAGCAGACTCATGTCGTTGTCGATGTCGGTGATGATGTCGTTGCTGATGTCGGTGTCGATGGACGTCAGGTCGTCGTCGGAGTAGTCCCGGTTGTCCGAGTTGTCCTGGCCGGAGTTGTCCGACATGTCGAACGCATCACCACCGGTCAGGACGTCGCCGTCCACGACGGTCGTGGTGTCGGTCGCGACGTCCCCGTCGTCGATCACCACCGCCGAGTCGTCACCGGAGTCGACCTCACCGATCACCGGACCCTCGTTGTCGGTGACGATGTCGCCGCCACCGCTGGTGGTGTTGCCGTTGTCCTCGACGTCGTTGCCCTCGCCGATCACCACGTTCGATCCGCTGCCGGCGAGCACGTCGCCGGAGTTGGCGCTGTTTCCGTCGCCCTGCACGGAGCGGTCGCCGGTCAGGATGTCGCCGGAATTGTCGCCGCCGGTGGCGACGGCGTCATCACCGGTGGCCACGGGGCCGGAGATGTCTCCGTCGGCGATCACGGCGCCGTCGGTGGCGGTGTTGGAGGTCTTGTCACCGAACGTGATGTCGCCGAAGCCCAGGTTCAGTCCGCCCTGCTGGGAGTTGGCGCCGGAGGACTGCTCGGGGCTCAGCAGCGACGTGTCGTTGTTGCTGGCCCAGTCGGTGTCGTTGCGGCTGGCGAACTCGGTGTCGTTGCGGCTGGCGAACTCGCTCTGGGTCTGCGGGGCCCAGGTGGTTTGCGGCGAGAACGGGGACGCGATGTTGTGGTGCTCGGCGACGGCACGCTGCAGTCCGACGATCGGGTCGCCGCCGCCCAGCACGGCGCCCGCGGGAGCCGCGGTGGCCGCGATGGCCTGCAGCTGGGCCGGGTTGACCGGGGGCAGCCCCGCGGTGCGCATCGCCTCCTCGGGATCGGCGACGAACTCGGCGGCCGAGGCCGGGCTGCGGAACAGGTTGATGATGAACTCGATCAAGGCGTTCATGTCGGGGTCCTCTCACTGGGGGTTCGCCGTGTCCGGCGAGGCAAGAACCACGCTATGGCTCGGCAGAGGCCCCGAAAACGGGGCGATCACCCCTTCTTGGGGGATCAGCGCCGGGGGTCAGGGGGGAGCCCCCATTAGGGGATTAGGGGACGTGCTGGGGGCAGCTCCGGGCGCGCCGTCATTGCCCGAAAGGATCGAAACCGCCGGGCTGGGGCGGCAGGTCTTCGAGGTCCTCGAGGCCACCGGGGTCAGCTGAGCCATCGAGGCCCCCGAGCCCGTCGAGCGGCGCCGACACCGCGTCCAGCCCGTCGTCGAACCAGTCCCGGCCGACGACGTCGTCGTGCACCGCGCCGACCGGGGCCGGCATCCCGTCGGGGGCGTCCAGAACGTCGTCGAATGCGTCGAGGCGGTCGGGGACATCGGGGGCGGACGTATAGCCGGTGTCGATGACCTCGCGTCCTGCCGGCGTGAGCTCGTCGCCGGTGATCTGCAGAGGTAGTTCATCGCCGAAGGCGTCGAACGCTGAGACGGCCTGCCCGCTGGTCCACACGTTGTCGTCCATCGCCCCGGCCGACATCGACTCCGACACCACCGGGATGAGACTGTTGACGTCGACCCGGGTGACATCGGTCAGGTGGGCGTCGGCGATGGCCCGCTCGGGGTCGGCGGCGTAGCGCGCCGCCGCTTCGGGGTCGCGCACCAGGGACAGCACGAACTCCAGCAGCGGGTTCGCCATGACACGTCCTACCTTCGCTCGCAGCTCCGGCGGGCTCGGACCGCCGCCGGACCCCGATCGTAATGACGATTCCCGGTGCGGAGATCGGTGCTGGCACCCATCCCTATCGAGGGTCCGGTTAGGGGCTTCTGATTAGGGACTCGGGGCCACTAGGGGCTTACCCGGAAATGACGGCTCGGGCGGCTAAGGTGTGTCGAACAGAGCAGGGAGGTGCGAGTGAGTGACTCACTCGGGTTGTCCGTGGGGACGACCAATCTGGTGGCCACCGCCGCCGGTCGATCGACCGTGATCCGGCGCTCCGTGCTCACCGTCTATCCCGACCGGCCCGCCGAGGTCGGGGTCCCCGGGGAGAACCCGAACCTCGACGTGCCGCAGCCGGACAGCCTGGTGCTCACCGGCTTCGTCGAGCGGGTGGGCGACCCCATCCCGCTGGTGGCCGCGGACGGCTCTGCGCACCAGGCCGAACGGGTGCTGGCCGAAGCCCTCGACGCGATGGCGCGGGCGGCAGGTGGCGGATCCCCCGTCGCGATCGCGGTGCCGTCCTACTGGGGTCCCGCGGCGGTCGGCGCGTTGCGGGGGGCGCTGCGCGCCGTGCCCGCCCTGGCTCCGGCCGGGGTGCCCGCCGCACTCGTTCCCGACTCGGCCGCCGCGCTCACCGCGCTGCAGGCCGCCCCCGGGTTGCCGACCACCGGTGTGGTCGCGCTGCTGGACTTCGGCGGTACCGGCACGTCGATCAGCCTGGCCGATGCCGGCGCCGGATTCGCTCCGCTGGGTGAGACGGCGCGCTTCGCCGAGTTCTCCGGCGACGGCGTGGACGCGTTGCTGCTCAACCATGTCATCGCGGCCTCTGCCACCGACGCCGACGATCCGGCCGGCACCGCGGCGGTCGGCTCGCTGGCCCGTCTGCGGGCCGAGTGCCGGCTGGCCAAGGAACGGCTTTCCACCGAGACGTCGACGAGTGTGAGCACGCAGGTGCCGGGCTTGCCGTCCGACGTGCGGGTCACCCGGGCCGAGCTGGAGAACCTCATCGACCAGCCCCTGTCGGGCGCCCTGTTGGTGCTCGAGGACAGCCTGCAGCGGGTCGGGTTGAGCGCCGCCTCGCTGGCCGCGGTGGCGACCGTGGGCGGCGGAGCGCAGATTCCGCTGATCACCCAGCGTCTTTCGGAGCGGCTGCGGGTGCCGGTCATCACCACCCCGGCACCGCAGACGAGCGTCGCCGCCGGCGCCGCCCTGGTCGCCGAGCGGGGGCTGACCTCCGATGCCACGACGATGTCCGGGGCCGCCGACAGCCCCACCGGGATCGCACCGGCCGCCTGGGCGGCCGGCACGGCCGGGGCCGCGGCCACCGAATCCGCCGCCGACGGCGCTCCGTCGGCCACGTTCCGCGCGTTGGCGTGGTCACAGGACGACGCCAGCGGTCAGGAGCCCGTCCCGTACGTGGGCGACGACTACACCTTCGAGGGCACCGAGGCGCGCCCGGCGATGGCGTTCGACGCCGAACCGGACGCCGACTACGCCGAGCCGGCGCCGCTGCCCTGGTACAAACGTCCACCAATACTGTTCGGCGTGGCCGCGGCAGCGGCGCTGCTGGCGGCCGGCGGGTTGGCCGTCACGCTCGCCTCGACCGACGGAGACACCGGCCCCTCCTCGGACACCCCCACCACCGGGGAGAACGGGGAACCCGTGGCACCGCCGCCACCGGTCACGGTGACGGTCACCGGCTCGGACGGACTGCCGACGACGTCGGTGTTCACGCCGCCGCCGCCGACGACCACGACGACCAGCCCGGCCTCGGAGACGACGTCGACCACGAGCTCGACCACCGAGACGACCACGACGACCACGCAGCCGACGACCACCACGACGCAGCCGACCACGACCACCACCCGGACCACCACCACCCGGCCCACCACGACGCGGCCCACCACGACGGCGCCGCCCCCCACCACGACGGCGCCGCCCCCGGAACCCGAGCCCGAACCCGAACCCGATCCGGTCACCCCGGACGCCGGAGGGGACGTCACCACACCGCTGGCTGCGCCGCCGCTGTCGCCGTGAGGGTTCCCCCGGCCGCGCGGGCCGCGGTCGCGAGTCTCGCCGCCGCGCCCACCGAGCCGGTGGTGATGGCCGTGACCGGCGGCATCGGCACGGGGAAGTCCGCCACACTGGCCGCCGTGCGCGCCGCACTGGCCGCCGCGGGCGTGCCGGTCACACCGCGTCCGCCGCGCCCGGGCGAGGAACCTGGCCAGGCTGTCGTCGTCGACGACGCGCACCTGCTCGACGACGACGCGCTGCACCAGCTGACTGCGTTGGTGCTCGACCGCCCCTGCACCGTGGTGGTGGCCGCCGAGCCGCTCACGCGCCGTCCGGCGCTGAGCGCGCTGGTCACCGCCGTGCAGCGCGAGCGCCCGGTGCTGACGCTGTCCGCGCTCACCGCAGCGGAGATCACCGACGCGGCCGCCACCATCCTCGGCGCCGAACCGTCGCCGGAGCTGATCCGGGCCCTGACGACGGTGACCGGCGGCCTGCCGTTGCTGATCACCGCGGCACTGGGCGAATCCGGCACCGACTCGGTCGCTCTGGCCCGGCGGGCGGAGCACGCGCTGACCGAGCGGTTGCGCTGGTACGACGACGCCGTCCTCGATGGGATGGTGGTGCTGTCGCTGTCCGGAGAGCTGGGCGCCGCCGACCTGGCCGCCGCGATGCGGATCGAGGTGCCCGAAGCGGTGGCGCTGGTGGACCGGGCCCGGGCCAGTGGGCTGCTGAGATCCTCCTTCCCTGGCGCATTCCTGCAGCGCGTACATCACTGCGCGGCGCACTCCGTCGGCGCCGCGCGCCACCGTCAACTCGAAACCACACTTCTCACAACGCAACTCGATGCCGCGTCGCTGTCGGCCGAGCTGGCGCTCCAGCTGGCCGAGCACGGGTTGCAGGATGCTCGTCTGGCCCAGACGCTGACCGACCTCGCCGGTCGGCCCGACACCACCCCGGCCCGGGCGGCGCGGCTGTTCCGTGCCGCTCGCTCAGCGGGCGGCGCCCACGTCAGCGCGGCACTGGCCGACGCGCTGGCCACCTCGGGCGACCTCGGGACGGCCGGGCGACTGGCCGAGGAATTGCTCGCCTCCGAGGACCGTGACGAGCGCTTGACCGCCGTCCGGATCGCGGCCGCGGTGGCCGCTCACAACGGGGCCATGGTCCAGGCGGCCGACCTGTACCGCTGGCTGGGCCCGCAACCCGATCCGGTCGTCGCGGCCAACGGGATCCTGGCCGGCTTCGCGACCGGCGACCTCGAACTGGCCCGGTCGGCGTTCGGCGGGTCCGCGCAGGGACCGCCCACCTCGGCGTCCCGGGCGGCGCGCTGCCTCGGTGACGGCGTTCTCGCCTCCGTCGACCAGCCTTATCTCGAGGTGATGTCCGTCCTGGGCTGCGCGTTGGACGTCGATGCGGATCGGATGCCGATCGGGGTGGACAGTGCGGCGGCAGTGGCCGCGCTGGCGGCGCTGCACGGCGGGGATCCGGTGCGGGCGCGCAGTGTGCTGGCCCGCGCGTTGGACGGCGGGGACGGTCCCGCGGGCCATGAGCTCAGCGGCAGCGCTCACAGCCACGTCTACAGCCACCGGCATCGGCTGCTGCAGGGGTGGTTGCGGATGCAGGACGGTCAGCTGCGCGCCGCCGGCACCGACGCCCGTGCGGTGTTGAGTGCCCCCGACGGCCGGTTGCCCCGACGCGACGCGCTGTGGGCGCACGCCCTGAACACCGCGATCGCCCGCCGTGGCGGCGACGGCGGAGCGCTGCACACGCACTGGCACACGGCGATGGAGGTGCTCGTCGAGTGCTCGGTCGACGTGTTCTCGGTATTGCCGGTCGGGGAGCTGTGGGTGGCTGCGGTGCTGCTGCGTCGCCAGGACCGTGTCGAGCACCCCGTGCGCGAGGTGTTCGCCGCCCTCGAATCGCTGGGGAACCCCGCGCTGTGGTCGGTGCCTCTGCAGTGGGCCGGTGTGCACGCCGGAATCCTGGCCAACACCCCCGAAGCGGTCGCCCCGTACGGCCAGGCGTTGACCGCCGCCGCCGCTGACAGCACCTACGCGCGGGCCCTCGCGACGGCCGGTCGCACCTGGTTGCGGGTTCTGGCCCAGCGCGTGGACACCGACGACGTCACGGCCGCGGCCCGCACCCTCTGCCGGTTCGGGCTGACGTGGGAGGCGACCCGGCTTGCCAGTCAGGCCGCGCTGCACTCGCCCGACGCCCGGGTGTCCGGAGCGATGCTGCAGCTGGCGCGTGACCTCAAACACACCATCGCCGCCGACGAGTCCGCACTCTCGGAACGCCCGTCGGCCAGCCCCCGCCGCGGCGAGGTCGTGCGGCCGGCCGCGCCCACGCTGTCCGACCGCGAGCGTGAGGTGGCCGAGCTACTGCTTCTCGGTCGCCCCTATCGGGATATCGGCAGCCAACTGCTCATTTCGGCAAAGACCGTGGAGCACCACGTCGCCCGCATCCGGCGGCGGCTCGGCGCGGAGTCACGGTCGGAGATGCTGTCGATGCTGCGCGCCCTGCTGGACACCGCGCCGGCCGGCTCCGATCCCACCTAACCGGTTAGTTAGGTCAACCTTCGTAGCGGGCTTTCCCGCCAGGATGCAACTATGAGCAGGCACCGAGCTAAAGTTACTCACCGGTAACTTTGTCTAAGTTACCGACGGGTAACCACGAAACCGGAGGCGCGTGTGGATACGCAGATGCTGATCAGGATCGTCGTCGGGGTCCTGATGACCGCGATCGTGGGCGTTTTCGCGGTCAAGCGAGTGCTGTGGCTGACGAAACTCATCCGGTCGGGCCAGCCGATGAGCGAGTCCAACAACCGCAAGGACAACCTGCGCAAGCGGATCACCACGCAATTCGAAGAGGTCTTCGGGCAAACCCGGCTGCTGAAATGGTCGATCCCCGGCATCGCCCACTTCTTCACGATGTGGGGCTTCTTCATCCTGGCGTCGGTCTACCTCGAGGCGTTCGGCCTGCTGTTCGACCACGACTTCCACATCCCGCTCATCGGCCGCTGGGACGCCCTGGGCTTCCTGCAGGACTTCTTCGCCGTGGCCGTGCTGCTCGGCATCATCACCTTCGCGATCATCCGCATCACCCGTGAGCCCAAGAAGCTGGGCCGCGAGTCCCGCTTCTACGGCTCCCACACCGGCGGCGCGTGGCTGATCCTGTTCATGATCTTCAACGTCATCTGGACCTACGCGCTGGTCCGCGGCGCCGCGGTCAACACCGACGCGCTGCCGTACGGCAACGGCGCGTTCTTCTCCCAGTTCATGGGCTGGATCATGGCCCCGCTCGGCTACACGGCCAACGTGTGGATCGAGACGCTGGCGCTGCTCGCCCACATCGCGATCATGCTGGTCTTCCTGCTGATCGTGCTGCACTCCAAGCACCTGCACATCGGCCTGGCTCCGATCAACGTCACGTTCAAGCGGATGCCCGACGGCCTGGGCCCGCTGCTGCCGGTCGAGTCCAAGGGCGAGATCGTCGACTTCGAGGATCCCGCCGAGGACGCCGTGCTGGGCCGCGGCAAGATCGAGGACTTCACCTGGAAGGGCTATCTCGACTTCACCACCTGCACCGAGTGTGGACGCTGCCAGTCGCAGTGCCCGGCGTGGAACACCGGCAAGCCGCTGTCGCCCAAGCTCGTGATCATGAACCTGCGCGACCACATGTTCGCCAAGGCGCCGTACTTCCTGGACGGCAAGGAATCCCCGCTGGAGAACACGCCCGAAGGCGGCCTCGGTGAGGAGCTGCGCGGGGAGAAGAAGTCCGAGGAACACTCCCACGAGCACGTGCCCGAGTCCGGGTTCGAGCGGGTCATGGGCTCCGGCCCGGACCAGGCCACCCGGCCGCTGGTCGGCACCGCCGAAGAGCTGGGCGTGATCGACCCCGACGTGTTGTGGTCGTGCACCACCTGCGGCGCCTGCGTCGAGCAGTGCCCGGTGGACATCGAGCACATCGACCACATCGTCGACATGCGCCGCTACCAGGTCATGATGGAGTCCGAGTTCCCCGGCGAGCTCGGCGTGCTGTTCAAGAACCTGGAGACCAAGGGCAACCCCTGGGGTCAGAACGCCAAGGACCGCACCAACTGGATCGACGAGGTCGACTTCGACGTGCCGGTGTTCGGCAAGGATGTCGACTCGTTCGAGGGCTACGAGTACCTGTTCTGGGTGGGCTGCGCCGGCGCCTTCGAAGACCGCGCCAAGAAGACCACCAAGGCGGTCGCCGAACTGCTGGCCACCGCCGGCGTGAAGTACCTCGTGCTCGGCGAGGGCGAGACCTGCAACGGCGACTCCGCGCGGCGCTCAGGTAACGAGTTCCTGTTCCAGCAGCTCGCCGCCCAGAACGTCGAGACGCTCAACGACCTGTTCGAAGGCGTCGAGCGCGTCGACCGCAAGGTCGTCGTGACCTGCCCGCACTGCTTCAACACCCTCGGCCGCGAATATCCGCAGCTGAACGGCAACTACACCGTGCTGCACCACACCCAGCTGTTGAACCGGCTGATCCGGGACAAGAAGCTGGTCCCGGTGAAGTCCTCCGAGAGCGGCATGGACATCACCTACCACGACCCGTGCTACCTGGGCCGCCACAACAAGGAGTACTCGGCACCGCGCGAGCTGATCGGCGCCTCGGGCGCGAAGCTGACCGAGATGCCGCGCCACGCCGACCGCGGCCTGTGCTGCGGCGCCGGCGGTGCGCGCATGTGGATGGAAGAGCACATCGGCAAACGCGTCAACGTGGAACGCTCCGAAGAGGCGGTCGACACCGGTGCATCGGCCATCGCCACCGGCTGCCCGTTCTGCCGCGTGATGATGACCGACGGCGTCGACGACGTGGCAGCGACCCGCGACGTCGAGAAGCCCGAGGTGCTCGACGTGGCCCAGCTGCTGCTGGGATCGCTCGACAAGGGCAGCGTCACGCTGCCCGAGAAGGGCACGGCCGCCAAGGAAGCCGAGGAACGCGCAGCGCGGATCGCCGCCGAGGCACCCGCGGCACCGGCGGAGGCGGAGCCGGAATCCGACGAGGCGCCCGAGCCGTCGGCCAAGGCCGACACGGCTCCGGCCGAGTCCAAGCCGGTCACCGGACTCGGAATGGCCGGCGGCGCCAAGCGACCCGGCGCCAAGAAGACCGCGGCACCAGAAGACAAAGCCGAGGCTCCGGCCGCCGCCCCCGCCAAGGGGCTGGGCATCGCCGGCGGGGCCAAGCGACCGGGCGCCAAGAAGGCCGCTCCCGCCAAGGCTGAGACGTCCGCCGAGACGGCGGCTGCGCCGGCCACAGAGCCGGAGGTCAAGGGGCTGGGCATCGCCGGTGGCGCCAAGCGGCCAGGCGCCAAGAAGGCCGCCCCGGCCAAGGCTGAGACGTCCGGCGCGGAGCCTGCCGAGGCACAGGCCGAGGCCAAGCCGGAGCCCGAGGTCAAGGGGCTCGGCATCGCGTCAGGGGCCCGTCGTCCCGGTGCGAAGAAGGCACCGGCAGCCAAGGCCTCGCCCAATGAGGGCGAGCCGACGGTCGTGCAGCCGCCGAACGTCGACCCCGACCACGTCGAGGCGGGCACCGAAGCACCCGACAGCGCCGATTCCGACCGCGGGCTCGACGCCACGCCGGAACCCGAGGTCAAGGGCCTGGGGATCGCCCCGGGCGCGCGTCGCCCCGGCGCGAAGAAGGCCTCCTCGACCAGCTCCGCCCCCACGGCTGCACCCAAGTCCGAGCCGGAGGAGCCTGCTGCCGAAGAGTCTCCGGCCGAGCCGGCAGCGGACTCGGAGCCGCAGACCACGGCGGCGAACGGTTCCGGCAATGGCGAGGCGCGAATCGTCGGCGACGAGCCGCCGGTGAAGGGCCTCGGCATCGCCAAGGGCGCACGCCGCCCGGGCAAGCGGTAGGTCGGTTGACCCGCCTGGCCGCCGTCGCGTTCGCGACGGCGGCCTCGCTGTTTTGGGGTCCAGTGTTTTCGGCCCTAGTCATTTCGGCCGCGGTCCCCGCGACGGCGCAAGCCCCCGCCCCCGGCCCCTCGGTCGGCAGCTGTGTCCTGATCGACACCGACTTCGACATCGACGACATGATGACGATCCCGACCGTGATCGGAGCCCGTCACGTCGCGGCCGTCATCACCACCGAGGGATACACGGTGCCCGCTCTGGGCGCCCCCGCGGTCGAGTACCTGATCGATCACCCCGGCCAGCGCGCGGTCCCGGTCATCATCGGCGCGGCCACCGAACGGCCCGAGGCGGACATCGCCGCCACCTTCGGCGACTACGTCCTCGACTACCGGGCCCTGATGAGCCGTGTGAACAACGCCCTGCCCGCCGCCCTGTCGTCCGCTGCGCCCGACGACGAGGTACGACGGGTGAGCGAATCGGTCGCCGGGTGCGCACGGGTGGATGTGCTGATCCTGGGCCCGTTCTCGTCGTTCGCCGCCTACAGCCCCGCGATCCGTCCCAAGATCGGGCGGGTCGTCATCACGGGCCGGCCGCCGGCCGGTGATGCGGAGCTTGAGGCGGGCGAGTCCTTCAACTGCTTCTACGACCGCCCCGCCTGCGAACAGGTCTTCGACCGGCAGCTTCCCGGTCTGGACCACGCGTTCGTCGACGTGCCGCGCACCGACTGCGACACCACCCCGAACAAGCCCGGCTGCGAAGGCCGCGTCTACGGGCCGACGCTGGCGATGGCACAGCAGCTGGCGCCGACGGGCCTGCCCGGCTCTCTCAGACAGATCCTGCTCGACGATTCGGCGACGTGGGCCCTCGACACGTGGGAGCAGTCCGGCTACGGCGGGCGGACCATGTTCTGGGATCAGTCGACGGCGTTGGCATTGCTGGAGCCCGCGCTGTTCCGGCCGGTCGGCGCGCATCTGGAGACGTTGCTCAGCCCGCAGGAGTTCCAGCGCGCCTGGGTCGATTACACCAACCTGTCGGTGTCCTTCCGCTAGCCCTGGTGTGGGCCACCGGCAAAAACACGTCGACAACCGTGGGAGAATTGTCGACGTGACTACCCATCCGGCGCCGTGGCAGGCGAGCAGCGGCCATCACGCGCGCCAGCGTGTGTTCACGCAGTCGAGCAAGTTGCAGGACGTTCTCTACGAGATCCGCGGCCCGGTGCACGAGCACGCCTCCCGGCTGGAGGCCGAGGGGCACCGCATCCTGAAGCTGAACATCGGCAACCCGGCGCCGTTCGGGTTCGAGGCGCCCGATGTGATCATGCGCGACATCATCCAGGCTCTGCCCTATGCGCAGGGCTATTCGGACTCCAAGGGCATCGTCAGCGCCCGCCGCGCGGTGTTCACCCGCTACGAACTCGTCGACGGGTTCCCCCGCTTCGACATCGACGACGTCTACCTCGGCAACGGTGTCTCCGAGCTGATCACGATGACGCTGCAGGCGCTGCTGGACAACGGCGACCAGGTGTTGATCCCGGCGCCGGACTACCCGCTGTGGACGGCGTCGACGTCCCTGGCCGGCGGCACCCCGGTGCACTACCTGTGCGACGAGACGCAGGGCTGGCAGCCCGACATCGCGGATCTGGAGTCCAAGATCACCGACCGCACCAAGGCGATCGTCGTGATCAACCCGAACAACCCGACCGGGGCGGTGTACAGCCGCGAGGTGCTCGACCAGATCGCCGACCTGGCCCGCAAGCACGAACTGATGCTGCTGGCCGACGAGATCTACGACAAGATCCTCTACGACGACGCCGAGCACATCGCGATGGCGTCGGTGGCCCCTGACGTGCTCACGTTGACGTTCAACGGGCTGTCCAAGGCCTACCGGGTGGCGGGCTACCGGTCCGGCTGGCTGGTCATCACCGGCCCCAAGGAGCACGCCACCAGCTTCATCGAGGGCATCAGCCTGCTGGCCAACATGCGACTGTGCCCGAATGTGCCCGCGCAGCACGCCATCCAGGTGGCGCTCGGTGGGCATCAGAGCATCGAGGACCTGGTGCTGCCCGGCGGTCGGCTGCTCGAGCAGCGCGACGTGGCGTGGGACAAGCTCAACGAGATCCCCGGGGTGTCGTGCGTGAAACCCGAGGGCGCGCTGTACGCGTTCCCCCGCCTCGACCCGGAGGTGTACGACGTCGTCGACGACGAGCAGCTGGTGCTGGACCTGCTGCTGCAGGAGAAGATCCTGGTCACCCAGGGCACCGGGTTCAACTGGCCCACCCCGGACCATCTGCGGATCGTGACGCTGCCGTGGTCGCGCGACCTGGCCAACGCCATCGAGCGGCTGGGCAACTTCCTGGTCAGCTATCGCCAGTAGCGGGCTGCACGCACACGCGAGAGTGCACGCACGGTCGTGATCCGGATGTGGTTGTGACCCTGAACGCAATCTCGCGACCTCTACCCTGTCCGGGTGGCGCACTCGCACTCTCACTCCCATTCGCTGAGCGGTCCCTCGCCGGTCGGGCCGCTGGCGGCCAAGGTCGTCGTCGGCCTGCTGGTGGCCACCGGGGTGGCAGTGCTGCTCGGCGCGGCGCTGCTGTGGCCCAGCGGCGACAAGGCCGACATCCCGCTGCCGTTCCAGAACGCCACAGGCGCGGCGGTCACCACGGAGTCGGGTCGGGTGTTGTCCAGCGGCACCGAACCGTGCGGCAGCCCGTCGGCCGGCGCGGTCCTGACCGCCGATCCCCTGCCCGCCCCGCCGGACAGCGCCACCACCTGCGTGCACACCGTGGTGGCCATCGAATCGGGCCCCAACCAGGGCGCCCGGACCCTGCTGGAGTTCGGCGGCGGACCGGGTCAGCCCCGCCTGGCCGCCGGCGACGACATCCGGGTCAGCCGGCAGGTCGACGACCTGGGCACCACCACCTACGCGTTCTACGACTACGAACGCACCTGGCCGTTGATCGCGCTGGCCGCCGTCTTCGCGGTGGTCGTCGTCGCGGTCGCCCGGTGGCGCGGGTTCCGCGCGCTGGTCGGCATCGTCGTCGCGTTCGGGGTGCTGGTGGTTTTCCTGCTGCCCGCCTTACGGGACGGGGCGCCCGCCGTCCCGGTGGCGCTGGTCGCCTCGGCGGCGATTCTGTACGCGGTGATCTACCTGGCCCACGGCGTCAGTCTGCGTACCAGCGCGGCGCTGCTCGGCACGCTGGCGTCGCTGCTGCTGGCCGCGGCGTTGTCGTGGGGCGCCATCGAACTGGCGCATCTGACCGGGCTGTCGGAGGACACCAACAACGAGGTCGCGGCCTATCTGGGCAACGTGTCCATCACCGGGCTCCTGCTGGCCGGGTTCATCATCGGCTCCCTCGGTGTGCTCAACGACGTCACCGTCACCCAGGCGTCGACGGTGTTCGAGCTCGCAGCCCTCGGTGACGGCGCCGACCGGCGGGACGTGTTCGTCGGCGCGATGCGGGTGGGCCGCGACCACATCGCCAGCACCGTCTACACGCTGGTCCTCGCCTACGCCGGCAGCGCCTTGCCGCTGCTGCTGCTGTTCAGCGTGGCCAACCGAGCGTTGGGAGACGTGCTGACCAGCGAGAGCGTGGCCATCGAGATCGCCCGATCGGCGGTCGGCGGTATCGCCCTGGCGCTGTCGGTCCCGCTGACCACCGGCATCGCCGCGATTCTGGCGGCCCCGCAGCGCGGCCACTGACCGGTTACGTTTGCGCCATGGGCGCCCGGGTACCCGTCGGCGGTGAGCCAGCCCCATCACGAATCGGACGTGACGTTCCACGTCGACGGGCGGCGCTGCTCGCTCCGACTCGATCACCGCGTGACCCTGCTCGACGCGCTGCGCGAGCACCTGGATGTGACGGCACCGAAGAAAGGGTGTGACCACGGCCAGTGCGGGTCGTGCACCGTTCTCGTCGACGGCCGTCGCCTGTTGAGTTGCCTGACGTTCGCCGTCGCGTTCGACGGAGCCGACGTGACCACGGCGTCGGGCCTGGCCGAGGATGGCGAGCTCCATCCGATGGCCCAGGCCTTCCAGGACGAGGACGCGTTCCAGTGCGGGTACTGCACCCCGGGTCAGATCTGTTCTGCGGTGGGGATGTTGGACGAGCACAAATCCGGCGCGCCGAGCTATGTAACCGACGAACTCGAGGGCAGCCCCGAGCTGTCCGACGACGAGATCCGCGAGCGGATGAGCGGCAACTTGTGCCGGTGCGCCGCCTACCCGAACATCGTCAGCGCGATCGAGCGGGCGGCACAGCAGTGAAGGCGTTCGACTACCACGTCGCCACCAGCCCCGCCGACGCCGTCGCCACCTTGAGCGGCCGTCCCGGCGCCGCGTTCCTCGCCGGCGGCACCAACCTCATCGACCACATGAAACTCGGTGTCGCCGCCCCCGACCTGCTCGTCGACGTCGGCCGCCTGGACCTGACCGAGGTCGAAGCCACCGATGGCGGAGGCGTGCGCATCGGCACCAACGTGCGCAACAGCGACCTCGCCGCGCACCCCCTGATCCGGTCCCGCTACCCGATGCTGGCGCGGGCACTGCTGTCGGGTGCCTCCGGTCAGCTGCGCAACGCGGCCACCACCGGCGGGAACCTGCTGCAGCGCACCAGATGTGTGTACTTCCAGGACGTCACCACGCCGTGCAACAAACGCTCGCCGGGCAGCGGCTGCTCGGCGATCGGCGGATATCTGCGCTACCACGCGATCCTCGGCGCCTCACCCGAGTGTGTGGCCGTACATCCCTCAGACATGGCCGTGGCGATGAGCGCGCTGGATGCCGACGTCGTCGTCGAGGGCGCCGACGGACCACGACGCATCCCGATGACCGAGTTCCACCGGTTGCCCGGCGACGCGCCCGACCGCGACACCGTGCTCGACCACGGCGAGCTGATCACCGCCGTCGAGCTTCCGGCACCGCCGACCGGCGCGGTGTCGGAGTACCGCAAGGTGCGCGACCGCGCGTCCTATGCGTTCGCGCTGGTGTCGGTGGCCGCTGAACTCAGCGTCACCGGCCCCGAGATCGCCACCGCCCGCATCGCACTCGGCGGAGTGGCACACAAACCCTGGCGGGCGAGGCGCGCCGAGGAGGTCCTCGTCGGCGCACCGCCCGAACCGGAGACGTTCCTCGCCGCCGCGGATGCGGAGCTCGCCGACGCCGAGCCGTTGCCCGGCAACGAGTTCAAAGTCGAGCTCGCCCGGCGCACCCTGGGCGCCCAGCTGCGGGCGTTGACCGAGAGGGCTCGGCGATGACACTTCTGCAGCCCAGTTCGATCGGCAGCCCGGTCGCGCGCCGCGACGGACATCTCAAGGTCACCGGCACCGCGCCGTATGCGTTCGAGCAGCCCGCCGAGGCGGCGGTGTATCTGCATCCGGTGCAGGCCACCATCGCCCGCGGGCGGGTGACCGCAATGGACATCACTGCGGCTCAGGAGCTTTCGGGTGTCGTCGACGTGCTGACCGTCTTCGACGCGCCTGCGCTGTCCGACACTTCAGACGGTGAACTGACCATCCTGCAGGACACCGAGGTGCATTACCGCGGGCAGCTGATCGGCGGCGTGGTGGCCGAGACCGCCGAGATCGCCAGGGAGGCAGCGGCGTTCGTCACCGTGCGGTACGACGAGGGTCGCCACGATGTGGAGCTCACCGCCGATCACCCGGGCCTGTACACGCCGGAGTCGGTGAACCCGTCCTATCCCCCCGACACCGCCGACGGCGACGTCGACGCCGCGCTGGCCTCGGCAGAGTTCCGCGTCGACGCGACGTACACGACCCCCATCGAACACAACAATCCGATGGAGCCGCACGCCTGCATCGCCCGGTGGGAGACCGGGGACGACGGCCCCCGGGTGACGCTGTACGACTCGACCCAGGGCACCCACGCGGCACGTTCGACGCTGGCCCCGGTCTTCGGTCTGGAGCCCGAGCAGTTGCGGGTGATCGCGCCGCACGTCGGTGGAGGCTTCGGCTCCAAAGGGGCGCCACACAGCCACAATGTGCTGGCGCTGATGGCCGCGCAGCGCGCCGACGGGCGCCCGGTCAAGCTGGCGCTGACGCGTCAGCAGATGTTCTCGCTGGTCGGATACCGCACCCAGACCATCCAGCGGTTGCGGCTCGGCGCCGACGCCGACGGCCGGCTCAGCGCGATCGCGCACGACGTCGTCGAGCAGACCTCGGCGGTCAAAGAGTACGCCGAGCAGACCGCCGTGACGACCCGCAAGATGTACGCCGCGCCCAACCGGCAGACCTCGCACCGACTGGCCGCCCTCGACGTGCCGGTGCCCTACTGGATGCGCGCGCCCGGCGAATGCCCCGGCACCTACGCCGCCGAGGTCGCGATGGACGAGCTGGCCGTGGCGTGCGGCCTCGATCCGATCGAGCTGCGGGTGCGCAACGAGCCCGACGTCGACCCGGAGTCCGGCAAGCCGTGGTCGAGCCGGCGCCTCATCGACTGTCTACGCCTCGGCGCGCAACGATTCGGGTGGGCCGACCGGGACCCGCGGCCCGGCAAACATGTTGTCGGACAATGGCTCACCGGCACCGGCGTGTCGTCGGCGACGTATCCCGGCATGGCCATGCCGGGTAACTCCGCCCGTATCACCTATTCCGCAGAGGGGGTGTACACCGTCGCCATCGGCGCCGCCGACATCGGCACAGGGACGTGGACCACGCTGTCCCAGATCGCCGCCGACGCGCTGGGGTGCGAGCTGGCCGCGATCGACCTGCAGATCGGTGACAGCGCGCTGCCGCCCGCGTCGGTGGCCGGCGGGTCGTCGGGCATCACGTCCTGGGGGTCGGCGATCGTAGCTGCGGCGCGGCGGTTCCGCACCGATCACGGAGATCCGCCGGCTACCGGCGCCAGCACTGTCGCGCAGGCCCCGGAGAACCCGGACGCCGAGAAGTTCACGGTGCAGTCGTTCGGCGCACACTTCGTCGAGGCGCACGTCAACCGCGACACCGGCGAAATCCGGGTACCGCGCATGCTGGGCGTGTTCTCGGTGGGGCGCGCCATCAACGCCCGAACGCTGCGCTCACAGCTGATCGGCGGGATGACGATGGGCCTGTCGATGGCGTTGCACGAGGAGAGCGTTCGCGATCCGCGCTTCGGCCATGTGGTGACACAGGATTTCGCCGAGTACCACATCAGCGCGCACGCCGACGTGGTCGATGTCGACGCCATCTGGCTCGACGACGTCGAAGAGCACTTCAACCCGATGGGCTCACGCGGGGCCGGGGAGATCGGCATCGTCGGCGCAGCGGCCGCGGTCGTCAACGCCGTCTACCACGCCACCGGGGTGCGGGTACGCGACCTGCCCGTCACCCTGGACAAGGTACTTCCCGGGTTGCCCTGAGCCTCAGCGCTCGAGCAGGTCCAGCAGGTACTGCCCGTAGCCGGACTTCAGCAGAGTCTGCGCCCGCGCGGCCAGCGCGTCGTCGTCGATGAACCCGACCCGCCAGGCGACCTCCTCGGGCACACTGATCTTCAGCCCCTGCCGGCGTTCGATCGTGCGGACGAAATCGCCTGCGTCCAGCAAGGAATCGAAGGTGCCGGTGTCGAGCCAGGCGGTGCCGCGCGCGAGCACCTCCACCGACAACCGGCCCTGGTCGAGGTAAGTCTGGTTGATCTCGGTGATCTCGTACTCGCCGCGCGCGGATTTGCCCAGCGCGCGGGCGATCTCGATCACGTCGTTGTCGTAGAAGTACAGGCCGGGCACGGCGTAGTGCGACTTGGGCGTGGCGGGCTTCTCCTCCAGTGACAGCGCGGTGCCGTCGGGGGCGAAGTCGACGACACCGTATGCCGACGGGTTGGCCACCCAGTACGCGAAGATCGCACCGCCGGAGACGTTGTGGAATCTGCGCAAACCGGTACCGAGCCCGGGCCCGTAGAAGATGTTGTCCCCCAGCACAAGCGCCACCGAGTCGGTGCCGATGTGGTCGGCGCCGATGACGAACGCCTGGGCCAGCCCGTCGGGCTGATCCTGCACCGCATAGCTCAGGTCGATACCGAACGCGGATCCGTCGCCGAGCAGCCGATGGAATGCCGGTGCGTCGTGCGCGGTGGTGATCACCTGGATGTCGCGGACGCCGGCCATCATCAGCGTGCACAGCGGGTAGTAGATCAGCGGCTTGTCGTACACAGGCAGCAGCTGCTTGCTGACCCCCTTGGTGATGGGATACAGCCGGGTGCCCGACCCGCCGGCCAGGATGAGGCCGCGCATCAGCTCACGAGGTCCTCATCGGTCAGCTCGGTGGCGGCCAGGGCGGCGTCGAGGTCGTCGTGGCGGAACATCGACGTGACATGGTCGTGGACCACCCGGAACGCCGAGGCTCCCGGACCGGCCTCGCCGGTGACCGACACGACGCGCTGCTCCACGACGACGACACCGTCGTGGACGTAGACTCGGCCGGGTTCGAGCTTGTAGTCGAGCTTCTCGGCCCAGTCCCGCAGCGCCTGATGGCCCTGGACGGCACCGTGCGGGTCGCCGATCTCGATGTCGTCGCTGGACAGCGACAGCAGGGTGTCGACGTCACCGGCGTTCAGCGCGTCGTGCCAGGCAAGGACGGTGGCCATCTCGGAAGTGGTCATGCTCGGAGCATAGGCGGCTCAGTAGGGCGTGCTGGCCAGCCAGGCATCCCACACCGCGGTGTCGCCGAACATCTGCAGCCCGGCCTCGGCCGCGGTCTTGCGGCGCACGGTCGCCAGCAGCAGCTCGGTGACGGGGCCGCGCAACGCGACACTGCCCTTGCTGTGGCTGTGCGACCAACCGACGCCGTCCTCGTCGTGGACGATCGTCCACTCGCCCGTCGGCCCGAGCGCTTCCTCAGTGGCGTGCAGGTGGATGGACTGACCGCGGTCCAGCCCCGGTGGATGCCGACGGTCGACGCAGGTCCGCTCGATCCACTCGCTCAAAGCATCACCGGACAACTCCGGGGACAGGTCGTAGTCCGTGCCGAGCGCCATCGCGGCGTCGGCTCGGTGGACGGTCGCCTCGTGCAGGCGCCTCCGGATCCACCAGCCCGCCGGGCGCGGGCCGAGGAAGGTCCACACCCGGGTGTCGGAACCCACCCGGTCGACGGCGTCGAGGACCATCTGGGCACCGCTGTCGAGCCACTCGGCGGCCGCGTCGCGATCGTCGGGCGGCCGCCCGTCGGGCACGTCGCGGGGATCCAGGGGCTCGTTGCGGCGCTCGATGATGATCTGCGCGGCCCAGCGGTTCCCGCGCCCGACGTGGCGGAACAACTTCTCCAGGGTCCAGTCCCCGCACGTCGGCACCGGGGTGTCCCGGTCGCCCGATCTGATCAGGTCCCCGAATGCCCGCGTCTGCTCGAGCAGCGCTGCCCGAAAATCCACCTCACGAACCTATCGCGGCGCGGGCCGCGCCGAGCCTGATCGGCAATGTCGACCATCCCCGCAGAACCCGGGTGTCCCGGCGGCTGCCCGCCCCGGCCAGCCGGGCGTCCGGGTAGCGCTCGAAGAACGTGCGCAGGCCGACCTCACCCTCGGCCCGGGCCAGCGCCGCCCCCAGGCAGAAGTGCCGGCCCCCGGAGAAGGACAGATGCTTACCGGCGTTGTCGCGTTCGATGTCGAAGCGGTGCGGGTCGGCGAACACCTGGGGGTCGCGGTTGGCGCCGGCCAGGTAGATGATGACGAGCTCACCGCGCTCGATCGGGGTCCCGGCCACCTCGACGTCCCGGCGCGCGAAGCGGGCACTCATCTGCACCGGGGAGTCCAGCCGCAGGATCTCCTCGACCGCGGTCGGCCACAGCTCCGGGCGGGCGGCCAGCGTATCGAGGTGCTCGGGGGTGTCCAACAGCATCCGGATCCCGTTGCCGAGGAGGTTCACGGTGGTCTCGAAGCCGGCGGCCAGCACGAGACCCGCGGTGGCCTGCAGCTCGCGTTCCGAAAGCCGGGCCGCCTCGTCGGAGGCCTGGCTGGCCTGGATCAGCTGGCTCATCAGGTCGTCACCCGGGTCACGGCGCAGGCGCTCCAGATGCCCGGTCAGCCAGGTGTTGAAGCCGACCAGACCCTCGTGGACCTGCATGTACTGCTGCCAGGACAACCCGATGTCCAGGCTGGGGGCACCCAGTTCCCCGAACCGCAGGATGTGCTGGCGGTCGCTTTCGGGCACGCCGAGGATGTCGCTGATCACCGCCACCGGAAGCTGCGAGCAGTACCGCTCGACGATGTCGACCACATCGTCCCCGGACTCATCGGCCAGTCTGTCGAGCAGCTCGTCGGCGGTCTGCTGCACGCGACCCCGCAGCGCATTGACCGCCCGCGTGGTGAACACCGAGGACACGAGTTTGCGGCAGCGGGTGTGGTCCGGTGGCTCGATCGACAACAGCGACGGCGGCTCGATCGGGTGCAGCAGCCCCGGATTGGTTTTCTCGTTGATCCAGCGCAGCGGTGTCGGCAGACCGGCACCCAGCGACGAGACCCGGAAGTCGTCGGAGCGCAGCAGCTCGTTGGCGACCCGGTGGTCGACGGTCATCAGCACGGCGCGGCACCGGACGACGGGCCCTTGGGCGCGCAGTTCGTCGGCGAACGCGGCCGGATCCGCGCGCACCTGCGGGTCGGCGATCAGCCGGGCCTGCGGGTCTCCGCTGCGCCGCATCGCGAACTTGGACAGGCCGCGGATCACCCCGTGCAGGGCCACCCAGCGGATTCGCTGGCGAAATCGATCAGCTGCCATCACTCGAGCTTAAGCACCGGACGCAAGTCGTCCAAGCGATCGAACAGGTGCCAGATGTAGGACGAGGACCCGTTCTCGCGGTGGGCATGCAGGTCGGCCAGCTCGGGGTCGTTGCAGTAGCTGTCGAACGCGTCCTTGGAGTCCCACTCGACCAGGATCAGGACGGTGCGCGGTTCGATGTCGCCGGTCATGGATTCACGGAACTTGCCCAGCGCGACAACCCGACCGCCGTGCTTGGCGACCTCGGCCGGCGAGCGCTTCGAATAGGCCAGGTACTCGTCGCGGTTGGCGACGTCGAACAGATTCAGCGCGTAGACGGTCATGACGCGACGCTACGCCGCGGACGGTTCCCCGATGGAGCGGCCCAACGCGTACACCCGCCAGCCGGCCTGCAGCCAGCGCGCCACGTCGAGGCAGTTGCGGCCGTCGACAACGACTTTCGCGCGCACGGTGTCCGCCAGTGCGGCCGGGTCGAGGCCGACGAACTCCGGCCATTCGGTGAGCACCAGCACCGCGTCGGCCCGGTCGCAGGCCTCCACGGCGGAGGTGGCGTAGGTCAGCGTCGGAAACACGGTGCGGGAGTTGTCCATCGCCTTGGGGTCGTAGACGTTGACGGTGGCCCCGTTGAGTTGCAGCATGCCGGCGACGTTGAGGGCCGGTGAGTCGCGCACGTCGTCGGACTCGGGCTTGAACGCGGCACCCAGCACGGCGATATTGGCGCCCAACAGCGAGCCACCACACGCTTTCGTGGTCAACTCCACCATCCGGGTCCGCCGGCGCATGTTGATGCTGTCCACTTCGCGCAGGAAGGTCAGCGCGTGGTTGGCGCCCAGTTCGCCGGCGCGGGCCATGAATGCGCGGATGTCCTTGGGCAGGCAGCCGCCGCCGAACCCGAGGCCGGCGTTGAGGAAGCGGCGACCGATGCGCGCGTCGTAGCCCAGCGCGTCGGCCAGCAGTGTGACGTCGGCGTCGACGGCTTCGCACACCTCCGAGATGGCGTTGATGAACGAGATCTTGGTCGCCAGAAAGGCATTGGCGGAGACCTTGACCAGTTCGGCGGTCTGCAGGTCGGTGAGCAGGAACGGCACCCCGTCGGCCAGCAGCGCGGCGTAGAGGTCGCGGACCGCCTCCTCGGCCAGTCTCGAGTCGCGTTGCACGCCGAGCACGATGCGGTCGGGGTGCAATGTGTCGTGGATGGCGAAACCCTCGCGCAGGAACTCCGGGTTCCACGCCACCTCCACCGTCAGCCCGGCCGGGGCCAGGTCTCGGGCGTATGCGCCCAGGTCGGCGGCGGTGCCCACCGGCACGGTGGACTTGCCGATGATCACCGCGTCGCGGCGCAGCTGCGGCACCAGGGCGTCGATCACCGCGTAGACGTGGCGCAGGTCTGCGGCGTACTCCCCCTTCTTCTGCGGCGTGCCCACGCCCAGGAAGTGCACGTCGGCGAACTCGGCCGCCTCCGCGTAGTCGGTGGTGAACCGCAGCCGCCCGGCGGAGATGTTGCGCTGCAGCATCTCCCGCAGTCCGGGTTCGTAGAACGGGACATCCCCGCCGCCCAGTTTGGCGATCTTGCCGGGATCGATGTCGACGCCGATCACGTCGTGACCGAGCTCGGCCATTCCGACGGCGTGGGTGGCGCCGAGGTATCCCGTCCCGAACACAGTGCATCGCATACCGCCCTCTATAGGGAGCCCCGGTGATCGGGTTGCTACGCGACACTGAGCGCCAGACCAACAGCGGATGACCAACTCCGGCCGCGAGCGTGCACACACGGTAGCTCCGCCGTGCTCGCAGCTACCGTGTGTGCACCCTGGCGGCGATGTTCAGGCCGGTGTCAGTCCTTGGCGCAGAAGACCAGGAAGCAGCCGTCGCCGTTGAGGTCGCCGGGGACGCCGCTGGACCCGCCGCGTGACGAGCCCGAGTCCCCCGACCCGCGGCCGCCGGACCCCGAGCTGCCGGAGCCTGAACTCCCCGAGCCTGAGTCGCTGCCCGATCCCGAGCCGGAACGCGATCCGCTGCCGGGCCACTGCGGCCACTGCGACTGCTGAGGCACCTCGGGCACCTGCGGTGCCTGCGTCTGCGTGCGGGTCGGCTGCGGCGACTGGGTGTAGGTGGGCTGCGGCGCCGAGGTCCGGGTGGGCTCTGCGGTGCGCGTCGGCTCCACGGTCCGGGTCGGCAACTCGGAATCGTCGTTGCCGTCGTCGTCACGCTGGCTGGGCCACTCCCAGATCCGGCGCGGCGGTTGCCAGTCGGGCCACTGCGGCTGCGGCGCCACGACCACCGGCGGCGGCACGACGACCGGCGGCGCGACCACCGGCGGCGGGGCCGGTGCGGGTGGCGGCGCGGCCGGGGCGGGTGCCGGCGGCGGGGCCGCGGGTGCGGGTTGGCGTTCGACGTAGACGGTCCGCGGCGCCTGCTGCGGCGCCTCCTGCACGACGGGCACCGGCGGCTTGATCGTCTCGGCCGAGGGCTGCTCGGGTGGCAGTTGCACGGCCTCCTCCACCGGCGCGGGGACCTGGCTGCTCGGCACGATGGCGCTCTGGGCCGGGCTGGGCCGCTGATCGGCGGTCGGGCGGATGCTGACCGCCAGCGAGATCGCCAGCGCGACGACACCCACGACGAAGATCGACGTCAAGGCGCTGCCCACCAGCAGGAACGGCTTGCGGTCATCCTCGACGGCGCGGGCCTCGGTCGGGGCGTACTCGTCGACCTCGTCGGGTTCACCGGTGGCCGGTGCCAGCTGGGTGTCGGCGGCCGCGGCCGCATACACCGATCCCGCGGTCGGGCCGTCGGGGTCCTGCGAGTAGGCCAGGCCCACGGTGGTGGCCTCGAACGCCGGCGCCGACGCACTGGCCAACGCGGCGCCGCGGGCCAGCGCCAGCTCGGCGTCCTCGGGGGCGTTGACCGGGATGGACACCAGATGCTCGAGGTGCGCCTTCACC
The DNA here is from genome assembly GCA_964000695.1 of uncultured Mycolicibacterium sp. Classification (GTDB taxonomy): domain Bacteria; phylum Actinomycetota; class Actinomycetes; order Mycobacteriales; family Mycobacteriaceae; genus Mycobacterium. Next base: position 23,294 of record CAXEZH010000274.1, read on the forward strand.
GAGGCGATGTCGACACCGGACCCGACGACGAACATGGCCTGCGGCGCAGACTGCTGCGCGGTGACCGCGCCGGCCAGCTCGGTGAGAACCGCCATCGCGTCGGCGCTGTGCAGGCTGCGGCTGAGCACCTTGACCACCGAGCCGTCGTCGGTCTGCACCACCGACAGCGTGGCGGTGTCGCGGTCGACGAACAGCAGTGCGGTCTTCTCGTACCCGACCGCTCGGCCCACGGCCTGCGCCAGCGAGGCGGCGGCATGGCCTTCCGAGACGAGCATGACGTCGTCGATGCCGTGCCGGGCCAGCGCGTCGCGCAGCGCGGTCGCCGCGGTGTGGTCACTCCACGTGACGCCGATCGAGCGCAGGTGATGCCCGCCGTTCTCCGCGCTCTCCCTGGTGCCCAGCACCGCCGAGACCACCTGCTCGGCGGCATTTGCCGAGTCGTCTGCCGATGCCACGTCGAAGACGTCGTGGTCGACGGTGACCCCGTCGGCGTTCTCGCCCTCGACCAGCACCATGCGGACCGTCGTAGGTGTCATCGACACACCCAGTACGATGTCCACCGGCCCTCCAATATTGTTTGCTGCCTGTGCCTGGAAGTTCCGGCCCCGCCGTGCACGGCGAGCCCGCAACTAGTACTTCATCGCCGTGACCAGCCGCTGCGTTACACCGTCGGCGTGTTAGCTGACGGCAGCGCAAAATATGGTCCGGCACCCCGGTCTCACCGACTGTACAAGCGGTAACCGAGTCCCGGCTGTGACGTGTTCGTCAGCTCGTCTTGATGAAGTTCTGATACGAGCGCGACGGGGTCGGGCCGCGCTGGCCCTGATATTTGGAGCCCACCCGGTCGCTGCCATAGGGGTACTCGGCGGGGCTGGTCAGCCGCAGCAGACACAGCTGGCCGATCTTCATGCCCGGCCACAACGTAATGGGCAGGTTGGCGACGTTGGACAGTTCGAGGGTGATGTGCCCGGAGAAGCCGGGATCGATGAACCCGGCGGTGGAGTGGGTGAGCAGACCCAGCCGTCCCAGCGACGACTTGCCCTCCAGGCGGCCGGCCAGATCGTCGGGCAGTGCGCACCGCTCCAGCGTCGCGCCGAGGACGAACTCGCCAGGATGCAGCACGAACGGCTCGCCCTCCTTGGGCTCCACCAGCGAGGTCAGGTCGTCTTGGCGCAGCGCCGGGTCGATGTGGGTGTAGCGGGTGTTGTTGAAGACCCGGAACAGGTTGTCCAGCCGGACGTCGACGCTGGACGGCTGGATCAGGCTGTCGTCGAACGGGTCGATGCCGAGCCTGCCGGCGTCGATCTCGGCCCGGATGTCGCGGTCTGAGAGCAGCACGGCACGAGCGTAGCCGCCGAGTGGGATGCTCGAACCATGACCACCAGCGTCGATTTCCACTTCGACCCCATGTGCCCGTTCGCCTATCAGACCTCGTTGTGGATCCGCGACGTCCGCGACCAGACCGGCCTCGAGGTGACCTGGCGATTCTTTTCCCTCGAAGAGGTCAACCGGGTCGAGGGCAAGAGGCACCCGTGGGAGCGGGCGTGGTCCTACGGCTGGTCGCTGATGCGCATCGGGGCGCTGCTGCGACGCCGCGATCCGGCCCTGCTGGACCGGTGGTACGCCGTGATCGGTCATGAACTGCACACGCTGGGCGGCAAGCCCCACGATCCGGAGGTGGCGCGGCGGCTGCTGACCGACATCGGCGTCGACGCCGCGCTGCTGGATCATGCGCTCGAGGATCCGTCGACGCACGACGACGTGCGCGCCGATCACCAGCGGGTGCTCGACGCCGGCGGGTACGGCGTGCCGACGCTGTTCCTCGACGGGCAGTGCCTGTTCGGCCCGGTGCTGGTCGATCCGCCGACCGGGGCCGACGCGCTGCGGCTGTGGGACGTGGTGACGGGCATGGCCGCGCTGCCGCACGTCTACGAGCTGCAACGACCGAAGACCGCCGCCGACGCCGAGCTGATCGGGCAGTCCCTGCGCCCGTATCTCGACGGGCGGGACTGGGTGAGCATCAACCGCGGCGAGGTGATCGACGTGGAAGGCCTGACCGGCGCAAGCTGACGCGGCCGGGGTGCTAGCCTTTCTGTTCGACCAGGCCGATGTAGTTCAATGGCAGAACATCAGCTTCCCAAGCTGAATACGCGGGTTCGATTCCCGTCATCGGCTCCACGTTGACCAGGGCAAACGCGCTGGAATGCCCGACCGGTACCCCGCCCGTACTCCGGGGTGAAGGAACCGCCCTTCAATAGACTGTCACTTGTGCTGGACAAGAAGACGCGAATCCGGTTGGTGATGGCGGTCAAGGACAGACTCGCAGGTCCGGGGCTGAGTTGGGCCGACGTCAATCTGATCCTTGAGACATACGGAGTTGGCACCTACACGCCGGACGATCCGTGGGGGTCGAACGACTTCCTTGATGTTGTGAAGGCAGCGACCGACGAACAGCTCGTCGAGATTGCCGACTTCCTCGAGCTCGACTCGGTCGAAATTCCGGTGCCCATGCCGAAATCTCATGTGCCCACTGTCAACAACGCTCGTCCGCTCTTCATCTTCGCGTCGCACCTCACTGCCCACCGCCTCCTCGTCGGAGCCGTCAAGGACTACCTCGCGAAATTTGGCATGGAGCTTTTCGTAGCCCACGACTCCATTGATGAAGGCCAGCTGTGGCAGCAACAGATCGAGGAAGGACTCGATCGGGCTGATCTAGGACTCGTTTTTGTCCATGAGGGACTGGGCGACAGCGCGTGGTGCGACCAAGAGATCGGGTGGCTCCAAGGCCGGAAAGTCCCCGTTATTTCCCTCGGTTTCGACCACATGCCGTACGGATTCTTCGCCAAGCAGCAGGCGCTCAAAGTCTTCGCCGGAGCAACCCCGGCACAGATTGGGGACATGGTGGTGGATCGGATCGCCACACGACCGGAGTTGGCGCTCGGCTTCGCGGCGTCTCTTGTGTCAGCGATGGGGAAGTCAAACACCTTCGCAGACACAAATGACATCTGGCTTCATCTCAAGAAACTGACTCTTCTCGATGCCGACCTCTGTGCACGGCTCTTGGAGGCCACGAAAACCAACAACCAGATCTACTGGGCCTACTCGAAGTCGGATGGGCGACAGCCCTTCGACCGGCTCATTGTGGACTTCCTTCGCCGCCAGCCCGGAGGAGCCGTCGTCGCCCCTGACATCGACGCATACGAGAACTACCTGGACGAGCAAGACGCAGAAAGCGAGGCTCGGGCCAACGAAGTTCGGCAACGGCTTGAAGCCGAGAAAGCCAGGATTGCCGGCGCTAGTTCTGACCCGTTCGGGTAATCTGCCCGAACCGTGCAGCGGTATCACGTTGTCGCCGTTGTACATCGGGATAGCCGCCAGGGCCCCTAGCGCCGCCATCTCGTCGTCATGGTCGGCCTTCGCGTAGAGGTGTGTGTAGACGAGTTCGGTCGTCGTCGGGTTCGCGTGCCCCATCCACTCGGCCACTTGCCGCACCGACACCATCCGACCGCCGACGCGGACCGCAAAACCCACAGGTGCTCGCCCGCGATCAAGGCCGCTCCGACACACAGTTCGGCTACGGCGCGGGGCTCGTCGCTCCGAACCTCAACGGCGCTCCTCCCTCCGAGGGCGGCATCTACATGGGAAGGCTCCGCGCGTCGATCCCCCGGCGAGTGGGTTCGGCCCGCCCCGACAGCATCGCCGTCCTCGCGGCGAGGCGAAGGGCTACCCCGGCGAGAAGGTCGTGTCCTAGCCGTGTCCAGCGTCGTCGCCTGCGGTAGCCGGTCGCATCCGTTTACGGCCTCGCGAGCCCGCGCGGCGGCACTCGGCCCGGTGGCGGGTGTTCTTTCGTAGCGAGCGAGTCATCCACCCGCCACCGGCTGCCCCATCCGAGAAGGAGACTTCGATGGTCACCAAGAAAGCGAAGTCCGCCCGCGCGAAGTTCGCGAAGCAGGCCCGCGCCAAGGGCAACACGAAGGTCGGTCGCCGCGCCAAGAACAGCGCCGCACCGAAGGGCAAGTAGCTACTGCTGACCGCCACCGAGACGCGCCTCGGCCCGGTCGAGTGCGCGCATTAGAAGGCTCGCCGTCGCCAGCATTTCCATCGCTTCCTGCTCGCCGGTCCGGAGGCTCGGCCCATGTCCCCGAGTGTTACGCAGCGCTTGTGCCGCGCCCATGAATAGGAACTTGAAGCCTTCGCGCTCGTCAGCCTTCTGATTCGCGTCAGCATGCTCCGATGTGACGTCAAGCAGAGGGTTCTGCTCATTAAACACCGCCGTCATCAGCCGCTTCCCGATGTCGCCGTGGCCGGACAGTCGCTTGACTCGGTCCTCAACCGACTTGAGTGCGTCGAAGACCGCGTTGTCGTAGTGGCGGCTCGCGATCTGCGAACCGCTCGCAGCCGAGATCAACGGGTGCAGCCCGGGAAGGCTCACGGGCGTCGGCTGTCGCAGCGCAGCTCGACCGGACACCACGTCGTACTTCGCGCCCGTGTGGTCCAAGTTGCTGCGACGGCCAAACGGGCTCTGCAGGACCTGCACTTCGCGGAGCCGCATCGTCTTTGTTTTGCCGTTCGGCAACGTGTCCGTCACCTCGTCGCCGTCCTCGACATCGGCGTCGACCGCAAACGTGATCCCGTGTTCGGGGCCGAGGTCTTGCGCCTGGATGTCGAACTCGATCACCGTGCCGTCGTCCGCGACGCGGCGCAGCTTCATCGTCTTGCCCTTGATGCCGTGCGGAAGCATCCCGTAATCATCCCAACGACCGCCGACACCACTCGACGTGTTTGGCGGGCGTGTCTCCGGCACCTCGGCTGTACCCCCGACCAGACCCGTACTGCAACCGCAGGTCGGGGCAGTATTCGAGCCCGCGTTGCAACCCGCCGGCCAGCGCCTAACGCTCACCCGCTCGGGCGTAGAAAAGGCTTCCCAAGCTGAATACGCGGGTTCGAGTCCCGTTATCGGCTCCACGCCTAACTGCGGCGATGCGCTGAATCGCGCGTACTCACGACCTCGGTGTTGCGCTCAATGTTGCAAGTAGTCAACAGACATCGCGGCCAGCTTCAAGGCGTCGTCCTGCGAGTGCGCGTAGAACTTCGTCGCAAGCGATGCGTCCTTATGCCCGATCCATGCTGCGATTACCGCCACGGGCACCCCGTCGAGGTGCATCAGCCTCGCCGCAGTGTGTCGAGCGCCGTGCAGCTTTTAGTGCCTCATGCCCACACGCGTCAGCGCGTCGCGCCATTAGCGACTGAGCACTGCGGGGCTGCATGGATCACCGACCTCGTTAGACACTACGCAAGCGCCTGAGCGATACGCAGAGCGGCCTCACTGCGGTCGCGTCGTTGACGTTCACGCGCATTAGTTAGTGCATTCTAGGAGTCTCTGAGGCATCGGCAAGGTACGGCGTGAAGTGTGCGATTTGGGGCCGTTCTCGACTGAACGTCCACCTGCGCTCACGCGGTTGTTGGTCACGGACAGGGTGCGCGCCTCAAGGTCAACATCGGACCATCGCAGCCCAGCGATTTCCCCACGCCGTAATCCTGTGAGCGCAAGGTGCCAGGCATGGGCGAGCCTGTCGTCTACATCAACCTTCGCCAGCAATTCCTTGACTTCGCCGGGTGTGAATGTGTCGAGCGACTGGTGGGAGGACGCCACGCGGGTGATGCCAACGGCGACATTGCGCGGTATGAGGCCCTGACGGCGTGCGTCTTCGAGTATTCGAGCGGTCGCGGCGATAACTTTGTTCAAGGCCTTCGGTCCCCACGGCTTGCGCTTGCGCCCCTCGGGAAACTTCGCTGTGGCTGGTGTGGTCGTCCCACCCCGTACGAGCTGGGTCACCATTCGGTCGATATTGCGTTCCCGTCAGTCGGTCACGGGTCTGATGCCATCGGGCACCACTCTTTCGCAGGACCCGGTAGATGGCTCGTTCGTGGACGCCCAGGGCCGACGCTGCCTAGCGTGTGGTCATCATGCGCGGATGATCGCACCGGCGGACTCGGCTGTCGGTGTCAGAGGGTCATGATTCACTCGGTGGCATGGCGCCGGGTAATGAAGCGCAGAGGCTTCCTGATCGGAACGTGACGGGTTTCTACCACGACCCTCCTCTTTGGCTGGTTGAGCATCCGATTGACCACGCGCAGAAGGGCGGCACGTTCGCAGTCGAATTCGATCGGTTAGGTCACGAAGTCCTCCGTAGGGACGTCGGTGGCGGCTTGAAGATGCGGGCGAACGTGGAGGGCATGTTCGTATTTGACTTCGGTGATGTGCCCGACTTAGCAATCTCGGGTCGGGATTACGCATCATTCAATTTTGAACGAATGCATTCCATTTCGGTCCAGCGAACTCGAATTATGAATGCGTTCCTTGGGTTCTTTTACACACATCGGACCTTGATTGATAACTGGTCTCAGGAATGCATGGTTGTCACTCCGGAGGTAGTCATCAGCGTTCAATCTCTCGACAATACCTTAGAAGGGTCTTTCGGTAATGACCGCGTGGCCCATCTGGCCATGTCACGCTATCCGGTGACGTATAGTCAAGCTCTACCGAACTCCTTCGATTCTCGGATCTCAAATCGAGGAGGTCCGGTAAGTGCAGCCTGCGTGGAAGCCGCAGCAGATGCTCTGTCGGACCTGATCAGCACGTACGGTGATGCGGGTGTACTGCTTATTGATCTCTATCTCCGTGCACTTAAGGCGTACCAGGACAATAATTTTAGTTTTAGCCTGATCACCTATTGGACTATTACCGAGCGCATAGTGAATGAGCTGTGGCAGAAATTGCAATCTGATTTCAAAACTAAAGACGACGAAATATTCATTGACGGCCCTCGTAAGAAAAGGTTGAACGATGGGCGATCATTTACTGCTTCAGTAATGAGTGAGTTCTTGTCATTTCTTGAGTACATACCCAAAGATGTTTATGATGATATGTCATCGGTTCGGAAGGTTCGGAACGACTGGATGCATAGTTTAAGGCCAGTGAGCCTCGACGACGCGAAACTCGCACGCAATGTGTGCGAACGGCTGTTAAAGCAAGAGATGGGCGTGACTCTGGCGTCGTCTGTACCGCTGCGATTCTGACATTTGGGGACCTGTCGTGTGGACGTAGGCGTCTATGCGACCGCGGGCGCGTCTGCGTCGTTCGCGGCGACCTTGGCAACGCGTACAGCTTCGCGCTCCTTCGACCACTTGGCGAACCGTGTCGTCATCGTCGGCGCGTCCTTCGACGTGAATTCGTAGCGCGACCCTGACCCACGGTTCGGCCTTCGCGTAGAGGTGTGTGTAGACGAGTTCGGTCGTCGTCGGGTTCGCGTGCCC
>CAXEZH010000275.1:0-7669 GCA_964000695.1 uncultured Mycolicibacterium sp.
CGCGATCGTCGAGACTCCGCCGGTCGCCCGCCGGCCGAGCCGGCGAATCAAACTCTGCCGGCCGAGCCGGAGCATCGAACCCGGATTCGGCCTCGTCGCGACCGTCCGTCACGGGGGCGGCGGCGGGGCTCCCGGCGCGACCGGCACGCCAGGCTCGTTCACCGGGGCGGGTTGACCGTCAGGTCCGGGCGGGACCGCGGCCGGGTCCGGCGGCGGGGGCGGGGCACCGGGGGGTGGCGACGCGGGCACCGTGGTGGGCGGCCCCCACGGAATCGTGATGCCGGGCGCGATCTCCAGCGTCGGCTGAATGACCGTCTCCGACGGCGGCGGCGGCTCGGTCGAGGTGGGCGGCGGCGGGGGCGGCGCCGGCACCCCGGCGTAGCCGCCGATCTCCTCGGGCTTCGGGAACGACTCGGTATCGGTGCCGTCCAGCGCGCCGTCCATCGTCGCCTTCCAGATGTCCGACGGCAGACCCGAGCCGTAGACCGGCGAACCCCACTGGTTCTCCAGCGGCTTGGTGCCCTCGGTGGTGCCCACCCAGACCGCCGTCGACAGCGACGGGGTGAACCCGACCATCCAGGCGTCGCGGTTCGCGCCGGTGTCACCGAGCTGGTTGGTGCCGGTCTTGGCGGCCGACGGACGACCCCCGGCCAGCGCGTGCCCGCCGGAGTAGGCGGCGATCGGCTGCATCGCGGCGGTGACGTTGTCGGCCACGTCCTTCTCGATGCGCTGCTCGCCGGTGTTGTCCTCCTGGCTGGCGTCGTACAGCACGGTGCCTTCGGCGTTGACGACCTTCTGCACGAAGTGCGGCTTGTGGTAGACGCCCGACGCGGCCAGCGTGGCGTACGCCGACGCCATGTCGATCACCCGGGACTGGTACTGCCCCAGCACCACACCGTTGTTGGGCGGGCCGCCCTGGCCGTCCTCGGACAGCGTGTGCTCCACCCCGGGGAAGCTCTCGGCGATACCGGCGCGGTGCGCGGCGTCGGCCACATCGGCCGGACCGTTCTCCAGCTCCAGCATCAACCGGTAGTAGCTGGTGTTCAGCGAACGCTTCAACGCCTCGGCGATGTTGCAGGTGCCGCAGCTGTTGCCCTCGACGTTGGAGATCTCGATGCCGTTGACCGTCACCGGCGAACTGTCCACCTGATAGCCCAGGCCCATGCCCTGCTCCAGCGCAGCGACCAAGGCGAAGACCTTGAACGACGAGCCGGTGGGCAGACCGGCCTGAGCGAAGTCGAACCCGGCGGCGTCGGTGCCGCCGTAGTAGGCCTCCACCCCGCCGGTCTTCGGGTCGATCGACACGATCGCCGTGCGCATGTCGGGGTCCTGGCCCTCCATGTACTCGTTGGCGGCGTCGACCGCGGCGGCCTGCGCCTGCGGGTTGATGGTGGTGGTGATCTGCAGACCCTCGGTGTTCAACGTCTGCTCGTTGATGTCGAAGATCTCGAGCAGCTCGTTGATGACCTGCCGCTCGATCAGTCCGTTCGGCCCGGTGGTCTGGTTCTGTGTGCTGGCTGCATCGGGCGGGATGGTCGGCGGGAACACCTGCGCCTGCCGGTCCTGCTCGGACAGCGCCCCGATCTCCACCATGCCGTCGAGCACCCAGTTCCACCGCGCGGCGGCGGAGTCCGGGTCGACGGCCGGGTCCAGCGCCGACGGCCGCTGGATCAGCGCGGCCAGCAGCGCACCCTCGGCCACGTTGAGCTGCTCGACCGGCTTGGCGAAATACGCCTGCGCCGCCGCGGCCACACCGTAGGCCCCGCGGCCGAAGTAGATGATGTTCAGATAGGACTCCAGCACCTGATCCTTGGACCATTCGCCGGACATCTTCGTCGAGATCACCAGCTCCTTGGCTTTTCGGACCAGGCCGCCGACCCCGGAGCGTGCGTCACCGACCAGGGCGTTCTTGACGTACTGCTGGGTGATCGTCGACCCGCCCTGCAGGTCACCGCCGAAGATGTTGTTCTTGGCCGCGCGCAGGAAGCCGGTGAACGAGAACCCCGGATTCGAGTAGAAGTCGCGGTCCTCGGCGGCCATCACGGCGTCGCGGACGTGTACCGGGATCTGGTCGATGCTGACGTCGACCCGGTTGCCCTCGGGCGGCACCACCTTGGCGATCTCGCTGCCGTCACTGGCCAGGATCGTCGACACCTGAGCGGTGCGGATGTCCCCGGGTTTGGGGACGTCGACGATCATGTACGCCATCCCGAACGTCAGCAGCGGCAACACGATCAGCACCACGGCCGCGATCAGCGACCCGCGGCGCACCCAGCGCCAGTTGATCCGGTCACGCCAGCTCGGGCCGCCTGTCGGACCGTCACCGCCCGAACCACCACCGCCGGGCGGCGGGGGCGGGGGCGGGGGCCGCTTGGGCGGGCCGCCGTCGAGCGCACGCTTGACCGAGTCGATCGGGTCACGCAGGTGCGGGGGCACGTCGTCACGCACGGGCGGCAGGATCGCGGTGCGCCGGTCATCGGGTGCACCAGGCGCACGGCGCTGCGGGTCCGGGCCGGGAGTGCGGTGCCTCGGACCGTCCGGCCGGTGCTGCGGAGGTCGCGCGCTCACGCCGTCAGCATGGTGCCCTGCGCGGGCATCCTGGCCTGACCGGTCGTGGCGCCTGTCGCTATTCACTGGCCGTGCGCGCACGGCTGCGCGCGGTCTGGGTGCGGCGTGATCCCTTGGGTGGTGGGATCGCGCCGAGCACATACGACTTGACCAGGTGATTCCAACTGCAGGTGCGGCATACCTCCACCACATGGACAGAGAACTCGTCGTACCGGGTGGCCAGCAGGACGAGTTCTTCGGCGGTGCGCGCAGACCCCGACACAGCCCCCAGGTGATCGCCGAACACCCAGGACACCAGCGTCAACGGCTCCTTGCGGCAGATCGGACACATCACCGAACTGGGCTTGCCGTGGAATTTGGCGGCGCGCAGCAGATACGGATTGGCGTCGCAGACCTCCGAGACGCCGGTGCGTCCCGAATAGACCTCTGCCAGCAGGGACCGTCGCCGAAGGGCGTAGTCCACCACCTGTCGCTGCAATCGCACGCAGACCAGAGTACGTCGGCCCATCGAGCACAGAAGCGTGACGGGCGAGCCGTGGCGGCATCGAGACGATCTCGAGGCCATCTGGCCTGCGGTATCGACGCGCCAACTCTTACGATCATCGACGTGGCCTCGGGCAGCTCAGCACGGCGGACGTCGGGCACGCGGGCGAAGGACAGCGACCGCAACTCCACGTGCGCGGCGCTGGACACCGCGTTGGCCGAGGGACAGCTCTCCATGACCGAACACGGTGAGCGGGTCAAGGCCGCCACCACCGCGGCCACGCTCGGCGAACTACAGACGCTGGTGGCCGACCTGCAGATCGCGGCCCCGCCCATCACGCTGTCCCCGCCGGAGAGGCGACGCCTGCCAGTCGCACCCGGGTGGGGCATCAGGGCGGCCATTGCCGGCGTTCTGATCGTGCTGGGCATCGCGATCGGCTGGGGGCTCTACGGCAACACCCCGTCGCCGCTGAACTTCACCTCCGACCCCGGTGCGAAGTCCGACGGTATCCCGGCAAAGGTGCTCACTCCGCCGCGGCAACTGCAGTCGCTGGGCGGGTTGAATGGCCTGCTGGAGCAGATGCGGCAGAAGTTCGGGGACACCTCGGGCTACTCGTTGACCGTCTACCCGGACTACGCGTCGCTGGAGCGCCCGGACCCCGCCGACGCCCGCCGCGTGCTGCGCTACAGCTACCGCGGCGGCTGGGGGGACCCGTCGACATCGGCCAAGGACGAGCGCGATGTGCTGGTCGACCTGGCTGCCTTCGACGTCGAAGAGGTGGTGGGTCTGCTCCGTGGGGCGCCCGAGACACTGGGCATCAACGCCGCGGACGTCGACAACATCTATCTGTCGATCGATCCCAGCAGCGACATCACCGCACCGCCGGGGGCGATCGACCTGTCGATCTACGTGTCCAGCGAGTTCGGCAGCGGCTATGTCGAACTCAACGCCGACGGCACCGTCAAGCACATCAGCTACCCCAGCAACTGACCCGTCCGAGGATTGCGCGAGATTTGCGCGCTCCGATGTAGCGATTAATATATCGGCGCGATACAGTTGGCTGACGTGTCGAGCCGTCGTAGCGACGGACAGGTTTCTCGAGGAGGTGTCCCCTGATGCTCGAACTCGCCGTACTGGGGCTGCTCCTGGAATCGCCGATGCACGGCTATGAACTGCGTAAACGGCTGACCGGTCTGCTGGGTGCGTTCCGGGCCTTCTCGTACGGTTCGCTGTACCCGGCGCTTCGCCGCATGCAGGCCGACGGCCTGATCGTCGAGGACGCCACCGGCGACGGCACCCTGAAGGTGCGCCGCGCGCGCCGGGTGTATCAGCTCACCGACGCCGGAAAACAACGTTTCAGCGAGTTGGTGGCCGACACCGGTCCCCAGAACTTTTCCGACGACGGTTTCGGGGTCCACCTCGCGTTCTTCAACCGCACACCGGCAGAGGCCAGAATGCGGATCCTCGAAGGCCGTCGCCGTCAGGTGGAGGAACGCCGCGAAGGTCTGCGTGAAGCCGTTGCGCGGGCGAGCAGCTCGTTCGATCGCTACACCCGACAGCTGCATCAGCTGGGCCTGGAGTCCAGCGAACGAGAAGTCAAGTGGCTCAACGAGTTGATTGCCGCAGAGAAGTCTGCACAAGGACACGCCGAACAGACCTGAGCCAGGTCGCCGGCGCCAGCCGAAGCAGTGAGTAACCCCGACAGTAGTTCTCGAAATACAGGTCGAGTTGGACAAGAGGAGAAGCCGTCATGACCGCAAGCAATGACGTCCGGGTCGCGATCGTCGGCGTGGGCAACTGCGCGTCATCGCTCGTGCAGGGCGTGCAGTACTACAAGGATGCCGACGAGAACGCCACCGTTCCCGGCTTGATGCACGTCAAGCTCGGCCAGTACCACGTGCGCGACGTCAAGTTCGTCGCCGCATTCGACGTGGACGCCAAGAAGGTCGGCTTCGACCTGTCCGAGGCCATCTTCGCCTCCGAGAACAACACCATCAAGATCGCCGACGTGCCGCCCACCGACGTCGTCGTGCAGCGCGGACCGACCCTCGACGGCATCGGCAAGTACTACGCCGACACCATCGAGATCTCCGACGCCGACGCCGTCGACGTGGTCCAGGCGCTCAAGGACGCCGAGGTCGACGTGCTGGTGTCCTACCTGCCCGTCGGGTCCGAGGAAGCCGACAAGTTCTACGCCCAGTGCGCCATCGACGCCGGTGTGGCGTTCGTCAACGCGCTGCCGGTGTTCATCGCCTCCGATCCGGAGTGGGCCAAGAAGTTCGCCGACGCCGGCGTCCCCATCGTCGGTGACGACATCAAGAGCCAGGTCGGCGCCACCATCACCCACCGCGTGATGGCCAAGCTGTTCGAGGACCGCGGCGTCGCGCTCGACCGCACCTACCAGCTCAACGTCGGCGGCAACATGGACTTCCTGAACATGCTCGAGCGCACCCGGCTCGAGTCGAAGAAGGTGTCCAAGACCCAGGCCGTCACGTCCAACCTGTCCGGCTCGCTGGCCGGCAAGGTCGAGGACAAGAACGTCCACATCGGCCCGTCCGACCACGTGGCGTGGCTCGACGACCGCAAGTGGGCCTACGTGCGCCTCGAGGGCCGCGCCTTCGGTGACGTGCCGCTGAACCTGGAGTACAAGCTCGAGGTGTGGGACTCCCCCAACTCGGCCGGCGTGATCATCGACGCGGTGCGCGCGGCGAAGATCGCCAAGGACCGCGGTGTCGGTGGACCCGTCGAAGCGGCCTCGGCCTACCTGATGAAGAGCCCGCCCAAGCAGCTCGCCGACGACGTCGCGCGCGCGCAGCTGGAGAACTTCATCGACGGGAAGTAACCCGCCAAACCCTCGTTGAGGCTGCGCTCACGGTGGAAGTCACTCGCACTTCCTCGCCGTGGGCGCAGCCTCAACGCATTTGGGGCTAGAAGCCAGCCTAGAAGCCAAAGCCGAGCTGCGCGGGTACGTCGGAGGCGAACGCGGCGTCCAACGCCGCCACCAACCGGGGGTCGGCGCAGCGCAACCGACCCGCCGCCGCGAACGCCGACGCCCGGTGCGCCCCGAAGTACAGCGACCCCAGCACCGACAGGTCGGTGTGCACGTCGGCGTCCGCCGTCGTCGGAATGCACCGGGCCCGGCCGTCACGCACGTCCAGAGCGAACCGGCCGCCCCCGCCCAACACGGCGTCCGAAATGTCCAGCACCACCGCCACATCGGCTGAGTACGTGCGCGCCTGCAACGCGGCGGGGACATCGACCAACCTCAGCCACAACCCGTCGTCGATCCCGGTGGTGCGAACCAGACGCGGGTCGGTCAGCAGATATGGCAGCGCGTCCCCCGGATGGGTGTGCACCGACACCGAATCCATCAGGTCCATGCCCAGCAGTGTGCGCCACAACGCCACGTGCGCGTCCGCAGTCACCGCGGTGAACTTGGTGATCTCGATACGGTCTTTACGTTCACCGCCGTGCACCCGGTACAACGCGAAACCATCGGGGTGCAGCAGACAGAACAGGGCGCTACCGCCATCGCGGGCCTCGGGGCGGTCGGTGAGCACCTCATCCCACAACTGCCGCGGACTGTGCAGACCGCCCGGTGTCTGCAACCGCCACCGCTCGAAGATGTCCTCGAGCTGCTCGCGATCCTCGGCGGCGTGCGCGAGCCGCACCCCGCCGGGGTCGGCGACGGTGTCGTGGAAACGCGCCGAGGCCCGGTCAACAGAGAGTCGATGCGCCTCCGTCGCGCGGCCGTAGCCGAAGCGGCCGTAGATGCCGGCCTCGCTGGCCTCCAGACCCACGATCGGGAAGCGGTCCATCCTCGTGTGCAGCTCGGCGAACATGGACCGCAGCACACCGCGGCGGCGATGCGTCGGTGACACGGCCACCCACGACACGCCCGCCATCGGCAGCACCGCGCCGCCCGGCACCGTCACCTCGAGGTCCAGCGCGACGGCGGTGCCCACGACATCGGGTCCGTCACACGCCACCACCGCGCACCCCGGCGCCACCAGGCTCTGCCACATCTGGCGTGTCTCCGGTGGAGTCCATTGCCCGAAGCAGGTCGCGGCGAGCAGCGCCATTCCCGGCCAGTCGCCGTCCTCGGCGCCACGGACGATCACCTCGGAGGAAGCAGTCACCTCCCGACGTTGACACACCGCGGAGGTAGGCCGCATCTGAATTTCGGCGGTGCGTACTGTTTCAGCATGGACGACACCGACGACGAGCTGGCCAGCCTGTCCGAGTTCATCTTCCTCCAGGAGAACGCCCGCCAGGCCGGCGTGTCTGGTCCCCTGCCCTCGGCCACCCGCATCGAGCACGGCCCCGTCAGCGCCGTGAAATTCGGCGACGACGCGCCCCGGGTGGTGTTCCTGCACGGAGGCGGACAGAACGCGCACACCTGGGACACCGTCATTGTCGGCCTGGGTGTTCCGGCGCTGGCCGTCGACCTTCCCGGCCACGGCCGGTCGGCGTGGCGCGACGACGGTGACTACGGCCCCAAACTGAACGCGACCGCCGTCGAACCGATGATCCGCGAACATGCCGCCGACGCGGACCTGGTGGTCGGCATGTCGCTGGGGGGTCTGACCGCGCTGCGGCTGGCGGTGAGCGCCCCCG
>CAXEZH010000276.1:0-4583 GCA_964000695.1 uncultured Mycolicibacterium sp.
AGCACACGATGCTGCGGGGGCTGATGGCACGGGTGTTCACCCCGCGCCGGATGGCCGAGATCGAAGACCGGATCCGGTCCTACTGCATCACCTGCCTCGACCCGCTGGTCGGGACCGACGGGTTCGACATCATCGCCGAACTGGCCGCGATGATGCCGATGCGGGTCATCGGCATGTTGCTGGGCATCCCCGAGTCCGAGCAGGTCTCGGTGCGCGATGCCAATGACGCCAACCTGCGCACCAGGCCCGGCACGCCGATTAAGGTCACCGATGCGAGCAGGATCGCCGACGGTCGAATCTACGCCGACTACGTCGACTGGCGCGCCGCCAATCCGTCCGACGATCTGATGACGGCGCTGCTCAACGTCGAGTTCACCGACGAGCACGGTGTGCACCGCAAGCTCACCCGCCCTGAGGTGCTGCACTACACCCAGGTCGTGGCCGGGGCCGGTAACGAGACGACCGGCCGTCTGATCGGTTGGCTGGCCAAGGTGCTCGCCGAGCACCCCAGGCAGCGGCGCGAGATCGCCGAGGACCGCTCGCTGCTGACGCGGGCGGTCGACGAGACTCTGCGCTTCGAACCGACCGGCCCGCACGTCGCCCGCTATCTGGCCGCGGACTTCGACTACGCAGGCACGACGGTGCCGGCCGGCAGCGCGATGCTGCTGTTGTTCGGCGCGGCCAACCGTGACGAGCGGCGCTACCGCGATCCCGACACCTTCGACATCCACCGCGACAACATCAGTCATCTGACCTTCGGCAAAGGCCTGCACTACTGCCTGGGCGCCAATCTGGCCCGGCTCGAGGGCCGCGTCGCCCTCGATGAACTGCTCAACCGGTGGCCGGAGTGGGACATCGACCGCGACACCGCACGGCTGGCGCCGACCTCGACCGTGCGCGGCTGGGAGTATCTACGAATCCTGGTGGGTTAGCGCCGGCCGGGGAGTCGATCAGGCATCCCGATCAGGGGTACCGATCAGGCCTCGCCGCCGTCGACCGGGTCCAGAACGCTGACCGCGATGCCGTAGGGCAGGAATCGCACCCGCCGGGCCGGATCGGTGTTGTTCTTGTTCGCCCGAAGCGCGTCGAGTTCGGTGGGGTAGACCTGCTCGATGTGTGCGCCGCCGTCCTCGCCCACGGTGTAGATCGCCCACACCCCATCGCCCGTCTCGCCCGTGGTCTCCGGCTCCGGGCGGGTCCGCGTCCCGCGGGTGAACTCGTCGAACAGCATCGACCACCCCGCGCGCTCACCCGAGGTGTTGACGAACTTGCCCAGCCCGTCGAGCGCGTCGCGCAGACCCTCGCCCGCTTCGCGGACGACGCGCTCGAAGTCTTCCGGGTCCAGACCGAACGGACCGTTGTTGCTGCTCATCGTCGTGCCTCCTGACGGCCGCGCTCGCACGCAGCAGATGCCTCCAGTGTGCCCGCGCCGGGACTGCGGTGTCGACTACCGCTGGTCTGAGGTGGTAGGCAACGTTATGGCCTTCACCCGAGTCGACCTGCTGTCGACGGCGCAGCGCTCGCTCGCCGCCGCCGGCGCCCACGACCGCGACGGCTGGATCGGTCTGTTCACCGCCGACGGCACCATCGAAGACCCCGTCGGGTCGCGACCGCACCGGGGCGCGGCGGCGATCGGGAAGTTCTACGACACCTTCATCGGCCCCCGGACGATCAGCTTTCGTCCAGACGGTGACATCGTCGTGGACACGACGGTCATCCGTGATGTCGAGCTGATCATCGCGATGACGCCGACGCTGACGCTGCGGGTGCCCACCTTCATCCGGTACGACCTGCGCGGAGACGAACGTGACGACGAGACCGAGCTGAAGGTCTGCGCGTTGTCGGCGTACTGGGAGTTGCCGGCGATGGTCGCGCAGTTCGCACGAAGCGGCCTGGGTGCGGTGCCCAGCGGGATCACGTTGGGCCGCACCATGCTCACCGAGCAGGGCCTCAGCGGCTGCGTGGGTTTCCTGCGCGGCTTCCGCCGCGTCGGTAGCGGGGCGAAGGGCCGATTCACCGATCTGCTGGAGGCCGCCTGCGAGGGGGACGAGCTGGGTCTGCGGCGCCGCGCCGGCGACGCGTCGATCACCCATGGCGATCGGGCCCCGATGACCACGTCGGAGTTGCTCAAGAACCTGTCCGGAGGCAGCTGGGCCAAAGCGGTGCAGTCCGGGCCCTCGGTGGCGGCCCGAGTCGAGCGGGCCGGACGACGCTGGGTGCTGATCGGCGAGACCGGACCGGATCGAAGCTCGTTCAGCCGGCTGCGATTGTTCGGCGAGACGGTGTCGTGACGGCGATGTCGGCCACGTTGACGCAACCTCGACCGTGGACGTGAGAACGTAGCAGCACCATGGACCCAGCTGATTTGGTGACGTACGAGGAGTTCGGGCGCCGGTTCTTCGAGGTAGCGGTGACCGAGCAACGCGTCGGTGACGCGATCGGCGCGATCGCCGGCGAGGCCTTCGAGATGGGCCCGATCGCGCAGGGACCCGGCCGGCTGGCGAAGGTGACGGCCAAAGTGCGGATCATGGCGCCCCGGGTCACCCGTGATCTCGGCGAGGCGATCACATTCTCGATCCGCATCCCGCTGGAGATCGACATGGTCGTCGACCTGCGGATCGACAAACCCAAGTTCATGGTCTTCGGCGAGATCGCGTTGCGCGCCACCGCCCGCGCCGCCAAGCCCCTGCTGCTCATTCTCGACGTCGAGAAGCCGCGCGCTTCTGACATCGCGATCCACGTCACGTCGAAGTCGTTGCGGGCCGAGGTCGTCCGCATCGTCGGCGGTGTCGACGCCGAGATCAAACGGTTCATCGCCGCGCACGTCGCCGGCGAGATCGACAGCCCCGAGTCTCAGCAGGCCAAGGTGATCGACGTCGCCGAACAGCTCGACGCGACGTGGACAGGAATCTAGACCGGCGCCAACACGGGCCGGCGCGGACTGCGCCCGCCGCCGCTGGAGCGACCCCGGACGTGGCGCCACAGCCAGGGCATCAGCATGTTCTGGGTCCACAGCACCTGGGAGTACGCCTGAGAACACACCGACGGCGTGGAGGCGGACGGGTCGGCGCCGGCCCAGTCGTGGCTGCTGCCGGGTAACCCCAGCGCCTCAGCGGCGGCGGCCGCGAAAAGCACGTGCCCCCGGGGTGAACCGTGCACCCGATCCACGCTCCAGGTCTCGGGCTGCGCCATCGACGGCGCGTCGAACAGATCGACCAGGCCGAACCCGTACCGCTGCGCCGCCGCGCGGATCTCGGCGTTGATCCGCAGCACGCGGGTGTTCAGCACCCGCCCGATCGGCAGGATCCTGGCCACGTCGGGAAAGGTGGTCGTCACAACCGTGGCGCCGGAACGGGCCAATTCTCGATGCAGTCGGTCGAGCCGTGCCAGCGCGCCGTCGAAACCGGGGCCGGGGCGGGTCACGTCGTTCATGCCGATGCACACCGTGATCAGATCCGGGTGCATCGGCAGGGCGCGGGGCAGCTGATCGACCAGCACATCGCGGATCTGATTGCCGCGGATGGCCAGGTTGGCGTAGCGGAGACCGGGATTGTCGGCGCTGAGCATCAGCGCCAGACGGTCGGCGAACCCGAACAGCCCGGTGTCGTCGTCGCCGTCCCAGAGCCCCTCGGTCTGGCTGTCGCCCAGCGCGACGTAGCGGGCGTATCCGGCCACGCAGGTGACTCTAGAGCGTGCGCGCCGGTGGCGCACCCGGCGAGCGGGGTCGGCCAACCCACCCGACGAGCCGGCCCGACAAGACCAGCCGTCCCGACTAACCCGGCCGACCGAGCCGGGTCACCGTCAACACGACCCCGGTGACGCTGAGTTGGTTGACGATGTCCTCCAGGCGGGTCCTGGGCAGATCAGCCCGCCACTGCGGCACCGTGCCCGACAACCGCACCATGCCCGGGGCGAACGTGATGCCGGTCAGCGCGAGCCCGTGGGCCAGCTCCGGCAGCGGTATCGGATACGCCGGGGTCCGCGCGGGTAACCGCCAGCCCGTGGAGCCGACCGTCAGCCGGCTCGCCGTCAGCCACAGGGTGGAACCGTCCACCCGGGCCGCCACCTCGACGTGACCCAGCCGGGGCCGGCGTGCCAGCCGCAACCGGGCCACGCCATCGGGGCCGACCTCCCCGGCGAAGCGCGGTGCGGCCGAGCGGAACATCTCGTCGAGTGCCGCCGCGGGCACGTCCAGCGTCAACTCCACCGGGGCGGCGACCAGCACCGGCGGGGCACCGGGCTTCATGTGCACGTTGTGCGCCACCACGGTGGCCCGCCCGAAGGTGCTGCTGCGCCAGCGGACGTCCTCGGCGGTCAGTCGCACGTCATTGAGCTGACCCACCGACAACCCCCGCACGTCGAGCCGGGACTCGAACCCGGTGACGGTCATCGTCAGATCACCGTCGTCAAGACGGACCGTGAGCCGCCGCCCCAGCACCAGACGCCGGATCGTGAGGAACAACGTCCGGTATGCGGCGGCGGCCCCGCTGTTCACCGGCACCATCGCGGTGGCCGACCACAGCGAAGTGAGCATGTCGAGCGGCCGGAACGGATCGAACCGGCGGACGGGCCGTGTCGGCGGG
>CAXEZH010000277.1:0-23898 GCA_964000695.1 uncultured Mycolicibacterium sp.
CCTCCACGGCCACCCGGTGCTGGGTTCGGCGGTCCGAGCCCATCGGGTGCACGGTCGTGACGACGGCCTGGGTCCCGTCGACGACCTCGGCGGCGAAGGCGGGGTCACCGAAGTCACCCACCCGTTCGTCGACACCGTCCAGCCGCGGCGCCGCGCCGGCGCGCCGGACGACCGCACGCACCCGGGCGCCGCGCTCGACGAGCGCGGCACAGGTGCGCGCACCGACGAATCCGTTGGCTCCGGTGACGACGACGGTGAGGGACTGCGTGCTGGTCATGTCCTCCACCATGCCACCGCCGCGACCCTCATCCGGCGGACAGTCAGACGGACGCCCCGCAGATGCCGCACACCTCGAACTGGCGGCGACTCCACCGCGCGACCGGGATGAAGAACAGCGTGAACTGCTTGAACTGGCGCATCCGCGTCCACTGGGTGGTGTTGTGGCAGCGTGGGCAGGTCCGAACCTCACCCGGGCCGAGAGCCTTCTGCTTGGTCCCGTAGCCGAACAGAAGGAACAACACGTCACCAGCGTAGGCGGGCCGCGCGACAACTGGTCCGCGGCGCCGGTTCGCCGGCGCGTTAGTGTGCTGGGGTCGGCGTCAGCTGACCAGTCGAGAGAGAAGCGGGACAGCACACATGACCACAGCAGCAGAGGCGTCGCAGCTCGAAGCGCGGGTCGGCCACTGGTACCGGATGGACGACACCTACCTGGTCGGCCGCGAGAAGCTGCGCGAGTACGCCCGCGCTGTGCAGGACTACCACCCCGCCCACTGGGATGTCGCCGCCGCCGCCGACCTGGGCTATCCGGACCTGGTCGCACCGCTGACGTTCACCTCGACGCCCGGCATGACGTGTAACCGGCGGATGTTCGAGGAGATCGTCGTCGGCTACGACACCTGGATGCAGACCGAAGAGGTCTTCGAGCAGCACCGTCCGATCGTGGCCGGTGACGAGTTGACCATCGATGTGGAGCTGACGTCGGTGCGCAGGATCGCCGGCCGGGACCTGGTGACCGTGACCAACACGTTCACCGACACCGCCGGGGAGCGGGTGCACACCCTGCACACGACCGTCGTCGGGGTGACGGCCGAAGACGTCGACCCGGCCATCAAGACCGCCGTGCACAACGCGATGATGCACGACGTCAACATCCTGGCTGTCGGCCACTCCGACACCGCCTACGAGAAGACCGTGCGACCGGAGGGTGAGGTGCGCATCTCCGAGGGCGCCTTCACCCGCACACCGGGAACCCCGTCGTTCGACGAGGTGAAGGTCGGCGACGAGCTCCCGCCGCACCATGCCCGGCTCTCCCGCGGGGACCTGGTCAACTACTCCGGGGTGGCCGGGGATGCCAACCCGATCCACTGGGACGAGGACATCGCCAAGCTGGCCGGCCTGCCCGATGTGATCGCTCACGGCATGTTGACGATGGGTCTGGGCGCCGGCTTCGCGTCAGCGTGGTCGGGCGACCCCGGTGCGGTGACCCGCTACGCGGTGCGGCTCTCGGCGCCCGCGGTGGTGTCGGCCAAGGAGGGCGCCGACATCGAGTACAGCGGACGGATCAAGTCCCTGGACCCGGAGACGCGAAGTGGTGTCGTTCTGGTCGCCGCCAAGTCGGAGGGCAAGAAGATCTTCGGCCTGGCGACGATGCACGTGCGTTTTCGCTGAGCCTCCCCCTGTCTGGTCGGCATGCTGACGCCGGCAAGCGCGTCGGGTGTGTCCCACTGGAGCCCGACGGTGTCGGCGCCCGAGCTTCGGGCGGTCTCCGCCGCCGACACCGCGATACTGAAGGTGATGACAGAAAACGACGCCCCCCGCAGAGCGGCCGGACGCCCGCGAGACGAATCGATCGACGAGCGTGTGCTGGCGGTGACGCGGGAGTTGCTGCTGGAGGTGGGCTGGGATGACCTCAGCGTCCGGTTGGTGGCCACCCGGGCCGGCGTCGGGCGCGCCAGCCTGACTCGTCGTTGGCCCTCGAAGGCCGAGCTGGTACTGCATGCCATCCTCGGCGAATCCCCCGATCTGGCACCGTTTTCCGGCACGAACCTCAACGGCTGGATCGAGTGGGTGGTGCGGGGCAGCCACCAGCTGTTCTCCCGCCCCGATGTGCACGCGGCCGTACCCGGGTTGCTCCTCGCGCTGCGCGAGAACGAGGTGCTTCGAACGACGTTGTGGGAGAACTTCAGCGGGCCGGCGATCGCGCTGTATGCCGAGCACGTGGAAGCAACGACCCGCGCCCAGCGCCGGCGAACAGAGCTGGACTCCCGGGCCCTTCTGGTTCTGGCCGCCGGCGCGGCCCTGTTCGTCACGACGGTGGCCACCGACGACGACTCGGCAGCGCTACTGCGGCGCGTCACCGAGTTGCTGACCGCCGCGGTGCAGGGCCGCCCGGACTGACTCGACGATCGCGGCGGTGGGGCTCCGCCAACGCATGTCGAGCTCCGAGAGTGTCGCGCTGTCATCCGTCGGAACGGCGGCCGTCAACAGCGTCGCCGCCTCCAGGCTGAGCCCCTCGGCCAGCGGATGGATCCGCCCGACCTGGTCGCCGATCCGGCCCAGCGTCCGAAATACGCCCGGCGCCAGGCCGACCCGCCGTATCCGCCGCCTCGACCCCTGTTCCAGCGCATCGACCATTTCGTCGAACGACACCATCACCCCGCCACACAGATAGCGATGTGGGCCACGGCCGGGTCGCATCAAGCGAGCGTGTACCTCGCCGACGTCGCGCACATCGACCATCTGCATGCCCCCGCGGATCCTCGGCGCGATCCCCCAGCGGATCAGTGGTTGCCAACCCCGCTCGGTCACGCCGACCGCGGTGTGGAAGGGCGGGCCGACCACGCTCGACGGGTAGGTCGTCACCACGGGCGCACCGCTGCTCTGGAGGCGCCGCGCCACCCGGTCCGCGTGCGCCTTGGTCTTGGCGTAGGCACTGCGACCGGCGGCCGTCGGGGTGTCGGGCGTGATGACCCCGGCCGGCGGCGGGAACAGGGCACTGTAACTGCTCACCGACACCACCGGGTCCAGCCCCAGATCCACCGCGCGCGTCAGGACACATTCGGTCGCATGCGCGTTGATCTCCCACATCAGGCGCGCATCGCGGTCTCCCGTGCCGACCACGCCCGCGGCGTGCAGCACCGCGTCGGCGTCACGCAGCAGTCGCGTCACGACCGCGTCGTCGCGGAGGTCACCGGTGAGCACCGAAACCGTTCCCCGCGTGCGCAACCGATCCAGCACGGGCGCGTCGCGTTCGTGCGGTGGCACCAGCAGGTCGATCGCGTGGCCGGCCTCGAGCAACGCCAGCGCCGTGTGGGCGCCGAGGTAGCCGGTGGCCCCGGTGACCGCTACGCGCATTGCATGCTCCCCTCTCGAGTGCTATTACGATACCAATGGCATCGCAAAGTGTGTTCGAGCCGGTTCCGCTGGGACCACTCGTGCTGAAGAACCGGTTCGTCAAGGCGGCAACGTTCGAGGGGGTGATGTCCCGCGGAGAAGTCAGTGACGCACTGGTCGACTTCCACGCCGAGGTCGCCCGCGGCGGCGCGGCGATGACCACCGTGGCCTACTGTGCGGTGTCGCCCGGCGGGCGGGTGCACCGCGACACCGTGGTGCTCGACCACACGCGTGTGGCAGCGCTTCGCCGGCTCACCGACGCCGTACACGCACACGGCGCCCTGGCGTGCGCACAGATCGGCCACGCCGGGCTGGTCGCCAACACGCTCTCCAACAGGGTGCGCACCCTGGCACCGTCCACCCGCCTGAGCGCCCCCGCCATGGGCGTGGTCCGCCGCGCCTCCCCCGAACAACTCGACGCGGTGATCGCCGATTTCGGGAGGGCCGCCGCGCACGCGGTCGACGCCGGCTTCGACGCGGTCGAGATCCACATGGGCCACGGCTATCTGATCAGTTCCTTCTTCAGTCCCAACCTCAACCGGCGCTCCGACCGCTACGGCGGTGACACGGTGCGCCGGGCTGAGCTCGGCCGCCGGGTCGCCGAACGGGTGCGGCTCTCCGTCGGTGACCGAATCGCGGTGACCGCGAAGTTCAACATGGACGACGGAGTCCGCGGCGGCTTCTGGTTGACCGACAGCCTGCCCACCGCGCAACTGCTCGAGAGCGACGGTCACCTCGACGCGTTGCAGCTGACCGGAGGCAGTTCGCTGCTCAACCCGATGTACTACTTCCGCGGTGACGTTCCGATGGCGGAGTTCATCGCGTCCCAGCCCCGTGCGGTCGGGCTGGGACTACGACTCATCGGTCCCCGATTGTTCCGCAGTTACCCATTCCAGGAGGCGTTCTTCCTGCCGCTGGCTCGGCAGTTCCGCACCGCGCTGTCGATGCCGCTGATGCTGCTCGGCGGCATCAATCGGCTCGATACCGCCCGGGCTGCGGTCGCCGAAGGCTTCGAATTCGTCGCCATGGCGCGGGCTCTCCTGCGGGAACCGGATCTCATCGACACCTTTGCCCGCGGTGAACGCGACGCCGGCAGATGCATCCACTGCATGAAGTGCATGCCCACCGTCTACAGCGGCACCGGGTGCGTGCTCCGGTCGGCAACCCGAAGTTGTTGACCTAACTCGCCGTTGGCAGCCGGCGACCTCGACGCTACGCCGACAGTCGGGGGCGGATGGGTTCCGCACGCGTCGGCTCCGGCAGCGAGCCCAGCCACACCAGCCGGCGTTCCGCGGTGTGCCGGCGGATCCTGGTAGACCAACGCGAGCAACTCTCGGCAGCCATCGATGCAGGCAAGACGGACGGGTCCATGCGCGCCGACGTCGACGGCCCCACCCTCATCGACGCCATCGTCGGGGCCTATCTCGCCGAGCACGCCCGTAGCGAGAATGTGGCCGGGGACTGGGAGGAGCGGTTGTTCGCCTTCTTCTGGCCGGCCGTGCGCCGCTGACGACGCAGGCATTTGGAGTCAGCCGAATTCCAGCAGCGTGTACGCGCCGCGATGGTTCTTCGTCACGCGCCACTGCCAGAACCGTGGGAAGACGTGGGCGAAGAACGGGCCCCGCCCGGCCGGCATGGGCAGGTCGTGCACAGCGCGTATGCCCGGAACGGTGTGCGCCAGGTCGGCCAGTTGTGCCGCCGACAGGCTGAACGGCATCGGTGGGACGCGGTAGCGGCGCGACGACCGCACGCCCTTCGGGGCGAGCTTCTTGACCACGGTGGGCGGCAGGTCGAATACCATCTGGGCGCCCGGAAACCGGCGGGCACACGCGCGGATCAGACTCATCGCCTCGTCGGGTTGCAGATACATCAGCAGCCCCTCGGCCGTGATGAACACCCCGTTTCCGGTGTCCACCTGGTCCATCCAGCTGAAGTCCAGCGCAGACTGCGCCAGGGACCTCACCCGCGGCGACGGCGGCAACAGCCGCTCCCGCAACGCCACCACCGGCGCGAAATCCACGGTCAGCCAGCGGAACTGGAGATCGGGCAGCGCTCTGCTCAGGCGCCAGAAGCTGGTCTGCAGCCCCTCGGCCAACGCCACCACCGTCCCCGATGGGTGATCGCTGAGGTAGCGGGCCGCGGCAGCGTCGAAGGCCAGTGAGCGCAGCGCCATCTCCTGACCTTTGCGCCCGAACTTGGCGAAGTCGAATTCGATCGAGTCCACCAGCCTGATCGCCATCGGGTCGTCGATGATGGCGTCGGCGTGGCGAGCCTGGTGTGCCCTGCCGTAGAGCGTCAGTAGGGCCGTTTCCGAGACCCCGGTCAGGGCGCGGGCGTCCACCTTGTCGTCATCGGCGCGATCCACGTGACCGACACTACCGACCATCCGCTCCGCGATCCGCCGGGTCAGCTGCGGTCCGACCACCGGAACAGCGCTCGGCAACCGAGAAGTCCACCGACACTCCACGCCGCGAGCACCAGGAAGATCCGCCCGTGCTCCCAGCTGCCGGCCGGTTCGAACACGACCAATTCGGGCGGCAGCAGCACCGACCGAAACCCCTGGGCCATCCACTTCACTGGAAAGAGCGAACCGACGATCAGCATCCAGGTGGGCAGCACCATGATCGGCACATAGGTGCCCGAGACGAACTGCAGACCGACTGCGGGCCCGTTGGTGAGCACCGCCGCCGAAACCGCGTTGCTGGCGACGTTGCTGATGAGCACGCCGAGCAACGAGCAGCTGACGACGCCCAGCAGAAACACCCAGGTGAGGGTGAACCAGCCGAAAGCGGTTGTCGGCAAGGTCAATCCGAAGATGAAAACGCCCACGGCCAGCAGCAGGACCGCTTCGGCGAGGCTGACGATGGCGACGAGCATGATCTTGCCGATGAAGTACGACGTCGCGGTCGCGGGCGTACCCCGCAGCCGCCGTAACGCACCGGTGTCGCGGTCCGCGGCGATGCTGATGCCCAGGTTGATGAACGACGTGGACAGGATGCCGTAGGCCAGCATGCTCGCCGCGATCACCGCGCCGGTACTGACGTCGCTGCCCGGCAGCCGTGCGGTGAAGATCGAACCGAGCAGGATGCAGATCGCTGCGGGCATCGAGAACGTCAGCACCATCTGTTCCGGCCGGCGGTAGAACATCTTCAGTTCCGGCAGCACCCGCGAGAATCCGATGCGCAGCGGCGACGGCAGGGATTCGTCGGCGCGGTGCCGCGACCGCGTGACCCGGGTCGGGTCGTCGATGGCCATCACGCCCGCCCGATCAGGTGCAGGTAGGCATCTTCGAGCGTGGGGCGGGTGACCGTCAGCTGCGACAGCTCGACGCCGTCGCGGCTGTGTTGCCTGATCAGTTCGGTCGGGGACTCCGTGCGCTCCTCATGGACCCCGGTTCCGTCGACCCACCGCACGGTGGCTGCGGTGTCGACGTGCCCGGTCAGTCGTGTCGGTGAATCCACGGCGACCACCGTGCCGTTCGCGACGACAGCGACACGGTCGGCGAGCGCCGCCGCCTCCTCGAGGTAGTGCGTGGAGAGCAGGATGGTGGTGCCCTCTGCGGCCAGCAACCTGATCAGTTCCCAGAACTGCCGCCGGGCTTCGGGATCGAAGCCGGTGGTCGGTTCGTCGAGGAACAGCAGGTCGGGCAGGCCGACGATGCCCAATGCGACATCGAGCCGGCGACGTTGGCCGCCGGACAGGGTCCTCACCGCCCTGTCGGACACCTCGGCGAGTCCGACCAGTTCCAGTACCTCGGCGCAGTCTCGCGCGCTGCCATAGCAATTGGTGAACATCTGCACCGTTTCACGGACGGTCAGCATTCCGGCATCGCTGACTTCCTGCAGCACGATGCCGATTCGTGCCCGCCATGCCCGGCCCGCGGTCGCCGGGTCCTCACCCAGCACGAGCACCTGCCCGGCATCACGGCTGCGGTTGCCCTCCAGGATCTCGATGGTGGTCGTCTTGCCCGCCCCGTTGGGGCCGAGGATGGCGAACACCTCGCCGTGCTCGACGTCCAGGTCGAGGTCACTGACCGCGGGCACCCGTCCGTAGGTCTTGCACAGCCCCCGGACCTGCACCGCAGCCGTCACGGATGCGCCCCTCCCGGATCCGGCTCGGCGGCCGGGGACTCGAGTTCGGCGAGCAGCGCGCGCAGCTCCGACTCGGACAGCTGCCCCAGCAGCTGCTCCAGGTCGGCGTCCTGGTACTGCGACGGCTCGGCCGCCGGCTCGACGGTGACCGCCGCAGCGTGGTGGATGGACTGCAGCTCGGTGTGGATTCGGTGCGCCAACGAATTCACGCTGACGCCCCGGAGGATCTCGAGTACCGGCAGATCGATCGAGAACATGGTGTTGATTCTGACCCGGAACTCCATCGCCATCATGGAGTCCAACCCGATGTCGTCGAGCATGTCGTCGGGTTCGATGTCGGTCGGCGCGCAGTCGAACACCGCGGCGACGACGCCGCGGACGTGTTCGGCGATCACGGCTGCCCGGTCACCGTCCGGGGTTGCCGCGAGGAGGTCGATCAACGAGGCACCGGTGTCGCCGGTGGCGACGGCCGATTCGGTCGCGCCGAGCTCGCTGAACATCGCGGGGATGCGGCTGCCGAGTCCGGCCTGCCGAGCTCGGGCCCAGTCGGCGGTGATGGCGACGACGTCGGCGATGTCCTGGCTGATCACGCGATCGAGGATCTTCGCGCCGACGGCGGGGGTGATCAGCTCGATTCCCCGGGCTGCGTAGAGCTTCTCCAGATTGAGCTCCTCCACCATGCCCACCGACCACGGACCCCATCCGATCGTCAGAGCCGGCAGGCCCAGGGACCGCCGGTAGTGCGCGAAGGCGTCCAGGTAGGCGTTGGCGGCCGCGTAGTTGCCCTGCCCGGGTGAGGCGATGGTCGAGCCCGCCGAGCCGAACATCACGAAGAACTCCAGGTCATGGTCGTGAAAGGCCTCGTGCAATACGCGGGTGCCGGTGACCTTGGGCGCCATCACCTTGGCGAAGTCGGCTTCGCTCATGTTGATCAGGAGCTGATCGGCGACGGTGCCCGCGGCATGGATGACGCCCCGCACCGGGCGCCCGCCCTCCCGGTCGTGCCGGTCCAACCAGGCCCGTACCTGCTCGCCGTCGGCGATGTCGACGCTGACGGTGCGTACGTCCGCACCGAGGCGTTCGATCCCGCGGATCATCTCGACCGTCGCGAACTGCGGATCGGCTGCGGTCAACTCCGGCCAGGCGCTCCTCGGCGGCATCGGGGTGCGGCTGAGCAGAGTGATGTGCCGCGCGCCGTGTTCTGCCAGGTACGTGGCCACCACGCGGCCGAGCGCACCCGCACCTCCGGTGACCACGTAGGTCGCGTCGGCAGTGAGCTTGGTGGGAAAGGGCCGGGTGAGCCCGCTGCACGGGCGCAGCCGGGGAACCAACACCGAGCCGCCTCGAAGCGCGATCTGGTCCTCGTCGGCCGTGTCGTGCAGCTGCCCGCAGATGAGCGCAGCGATGTCGGCCTGGCTGCCGCGCGTCGCCGCCTCGCTGTCGATGTCGATGAGGCCGCCCCAGTACTCGGCGAACTCCTGGTGGCCGAGCACGCGGCCCAGTCCCCACATCGCCGCCTGGCCCACACCGGTCACCGGCGTGCCCCCGGCCGGCTGCGCGTTCGCGGTGACCACGAACAGCCGCGGCGTGACGGCCTCCCGCGCAGCCAGGGCCTTGATCAGCCGCAGCACCGGGAAGGCGCCGAGCTGATCACTCCACTGGCCGGACATGTCCAGCGGCCAGCAGTCGACGACGCCGGTCAGGTCACCGTGGCGGTCGAGGTGGGTGTCCACCAGCATCTGAATCTGTTCTGCTGATTCGGGATCGACCAGATATCCGGCTTCGGTGCTGGTGAGCACGGGAACGTCGCGATGCTCGACGGTGTGCACCCGGTGCCCGCGGCCGCGTAGGTCGGCTGCCACCGCGGCGCCCATTCCCGTCTCGTCGGACAGCACCAGCCACGACTGCCCGTCCGGCTGCGGTGTCGGCGCGGCGGCCGGCTCCCGGTCCGGCCGTTCGCACCACTGCACGCTGTAGAGGCCCTTGTCGATACGGTCGGCCGACATCCGAGAGGACGCACTCAACGACTGCACCGTGAATCCGTCGAGAACCGCCAGGACCTCCCCGCCGCGACCGACCACGGTGAGGTCGCACTCGACCTGTTCGCGGGTCGCCGACACGACCCGTGCGTGGACCGTCATGTGCTTTTCGGGGCGGCCATAGACCGCGCAGTGCCGGATCCGCGTCGGCAGGTAGGCGTCCTGGGTCTCCCCCGCCCCGAGAAGCGGTGCGCCGAAAAGGGTCTGGAACGCACCGTCGATGAGCGCGGGATGGAAGCGGTACTGGTCGAGTTCGGCGGCGACGGCGTCGGGGATGGCGAGCTCGGCGACCACCCAGTCCTCTCCGGCGGTCACGCCGCGCACTGTCTGGAACGCGTCACCGTAGTCGAAACCGATCTCGCGGGTGCGGGCGTAGAACTCGTCCCCGTCGGTCGTGGTCACCGGTTCGGCGCCGTCACGGTGGGGCACGCTGCGCGGGCGTGCCCGCAGCATCGTGAGTTCGGCGGTCGCCGTGATCGTCCACTTCAGGTCACCGTCGGCGCTGACGGTGAACGACGCGAACTCGACCGTGCCCGCATCCTCGTTGAGGGTGGTGCGCAGGATCGGATCACAGCTGTCGTCGAGGATGACCGCGCGGCGCAGCTGCAGATTGTCCACACTGTGCGCCGAACCGTAGGCCGCCTCCGCAGCCGCGAGGGCCATCTCGACGTAGACCGCCCCGGGCACCACGACGCTGCCCTGCACCCGGTGATCGGCCAGGAACCTGTTGAGAACCACACTGATCTCGGCTTCCCAGGTCGGATGCACCCCGCTCACCGGCTGTCCCAGCAGCGGGTGCACCGGGCGGTAGAACAGCGACTCCGTGGCCTCCTGCGTTTCGTTCCAGTACCGCTTGGTCTGCCAGGGGTACGACGGGAGCTTGACCAGTCGCCCCGCCCCGTCGGGGTGCAGTGCGTCCCAAGCGATGTCGTGGCCGGCACAATGCAGAGCGCCGACGCAGCTCAGCAGCGTGCGGGCGTCGTCCTCATCGCGGCGCTGCGTCGGGGTCACCGAAACACGTTGAGCACCGGCGGTTTCGAAGATGGAGGCGGCCAGCACCGGGTGCGGCGCCAACTCGACGAAGTGCGTGTAACCGTCTTCGAGCATGCGTCGCATCGCCGGCTCGAAAAGCACGGTGGCGCGGGTGTTCTGCCACCAGTACGCCGCGCCCGCCTCGTAGCCGTCCAGCAGTTCACCGGTGACGGTGGAGTACAGGGGGAGGGCGGCGTTCTTCGACGACAGTCCGTCGAAGGCGTTCAACAGCTCGTCCTTGACGGTCTCCATGTAGTGCGTGTGGTACGGCACCTTGACCGACAGGTAGCGGTGGAACACCTCGTTGTCGCCGAGCTGGCGGGCGATGTCGTCCAACACCTCGCCGTCGCCCGCCAGCGTGACCGCCGACGGGCTGTTGATCGCCGCCACCGACACTCGCCGGCCGAACTCGGTGACCGCATCCGCGTCGAGGGTGCGCAGCAGCGTCTCGGCGTCGAGCCCGACGGCGAGCATCCGGCCCAGGCCGGTGGTGCGCTGCTGCAGTCGGCTGCGGTGGTAGATCACCTGGACCGCCTGCTCGAACGTGAGCAGACCCGCCAGGTGGTGGGCAGCGACTTCCCCGGCACTGTGCCCGATCACGGCGTCAGGACGAAGACCGAACTGGGCGAGCTGCTCGGCCAGGGCGAGCTGCACAGCGAAGTTCGCCGGCTGCGCGAACTCGGTTTCCCCCATCCGCGAGCTGGCTTCGTCGCGAAGCAGTTCATCGATGAGGGACCAGTTCGCGTACTGAGAGAGCTCCCGGTCGCAGCGTTCGATCGTGTCGGTGAAGGCGGGAAGCGCACCGAACAGTCCGCGACACATCCGCCACCACTGCGGGCCCATGCCTGAGCAGACGAATGCCAGTTTCGGCGCGCTGGTACCGATTCGGCCCGTGGAGATCTCCCCGCCTTCGGCGAGGGCCAGCAGTTGATCTCGGGCATCGGCGACGCTGTCGACGATCAGTGTCTGCCGGTGGTTCAGATGCGCCCGGCGGCGGCTGAGGGTGTGACCCAGGTCTGTCAACGCGATGTCGGGGTGGGTACTCAGGTGCTGGGCCAGTCGGCCGGCCGTAGCGACAAGCGCTTCGTCGCTGCGCGCCGAGATCGGGAGGACGGTCGGCAATGCATTAGGTGCCGCGGATCCCGGTTGGGGCGCAGGAGGTTCGGCGAGTACGACGTGGGCGTTGGTGCCTCCGAAGCCGAACGAGTTGACCCCCGCAATCCGGCGCTCGACGTCGGGAAACGGTCGACCGTGTCCCGCGACGTCGAGCTTCAGCTCGCTCAGCGACACATGCCTGGTCGGGGTCTGCAGGTGCAGGTTCGCCGGGATGTAGCCGTGCTTCAGCACGAGAGCGGCCTTGATCAGACCGGCTACGCCGGCCCCGGCTTCGAGGTGGCCGATGTTGGTCTTGACCGAGCCGATCACCAAGGGGCGCTCGGCTGGGCGGCCGGCGGCCAGGACGCTCGCCAGCGCCCTCATCTCGATCGGGTCACCGACCGGTGTTCCGGTGCCATGGGCCTCCACGTAGCCGACCTGAGTGGGCCGGATTCCGGCGCGGTGCAGGGCGGTTCGGATCGCGGCCCCCTGGGCGTCCTCCCGGGGCACGGTGATGCCGTCGGTGTGGCCGTCCTGCGACACGGCTGAGCCGAGGATCTGCGCGTAGATCTCGTCGTTGTCGCGCAGCGCCTGGTGCAGCGGTTTGAGGATCACAACCGCGCCGCCTTCGCCGCGCGCGTAACCGTCGGCGGAGTCGTCGAACGCCTTGGACCGTCCTTCTGGGCTCAGGAACCCACTCTTGGACTCCGCGATGGCGGTGTTGGGGCCGATCATGACGTTGACGCCGCCGGCGAGCGCGACCGCACATTCACCGTTCCAGATGCTCTGGGCTGCAAGGTGAACGGCGACCAGCGAGGACGAGCACGCCGTGTCTATGGTCATGCTGGGGCCGCGGAAGTCGAAGGCGTGCGAGATGCGGTTCGCCAGCATGGTCATCATCATCCCGGTGGCGGAATGCGACTTGAACCGGTAGCGGCTGGTGAAGCCCTGGTTCTGCAGGAGCTGGTAGTCGAGCGTGAAGCCCCCGACGAACACCCCGACGTCGGTGCCGGCCAGTGTGTCGGCGGGGATTCCGCTGTCTTCCAGCGCCTCCCAGGTGGCCTGCAGCAGCAGGCGCTGCTGCGGGTCCAGGGAGTGCGCCTCACGCGGCGAGATTCCGAAGAACTGGGGGTCGAACTGGTCGATCTCGCTGAGGAAACCGCCTCGGCGGGTGACGATCTTGCCCGCCTTGGCCGGGCTGGGATCGTGATAGCGGGCTCCGTGCCATCGCGTTTCGGGGACGGTCCGGGTGGCGTCGGTCTCGCTGCAGAGCAGATTCCAGAAGCTCTCCGCGGACTCGCCCCCACCCGGAAAGCGGCATCCGATACCGACGATCGCCAGCGGCTCACCGCCGCCGTGCTCAGCGCGCATGTTCATCCCCTACCCTCGCCAACCACACGTCTCGACGAAGCCGCGGTCAAGTCGCCTGCAGCGCCGGTGAGGCGGTCACGATCCAGTCGGCGCTGACCGGACGGGTCTTCTGTTCGTGGCGGTAGATCGAGCGCATCTCCCTGATCAGCGGGTCGCGCTGCCATGCCTGCACCTGATGCATGACGCTGTCCTCGCCGAACGCCGAGGCCTTGTCGGCGAGCACCGTCTCGAACAGCTGGCCGGCCAGCTGGCGCAGCAACTGCGCGTTCGTGTCGAACTGGTGGGCGAAGTCGGCGGCCGGCTCGATCATCGCCACGTGCAGGGACGCCATGAAGTTCAGTGGTGCGTAGAGGTCGACGAAGGGCACCGGTGAGGTGTTGTCCTGCACCGCCGCCCACTCCCGGAAGAACTGCTGCACGCGGTTGCTCAGTGCGATCAGGCCGTCCAGCGCAGGGACGAAGTCGGGATCGTCGGCGATGCGGACGAACCGCCCGTTGATGTAGAGCAGTCCGATGAACCCCCAGTAGAACGCGACGTCCCAGACGATCTTGGCCGCCATCACCGTGGGGGTACCCATCAGCGTGTACTGATCTTGATAGATGGCCAGCCACATGTCGGTCAGCGACCGGAACAACGTGTCACTGATCTGGGCTCGAACGGTGATGTCCTCGCCGTCGAGGTCACGGGTGATCATGTCGGTGATCAGGCCGTTGCCGATCGCGACGAGGTCCAGTCCCGAGGAGTAGAGCGGATCCAGAAAGATCCCCGCGTCGCCGGTCAGGCACCACCGGTGCCGCCCGTCGAACACCTTGGACACGCCGTGGCTGTACTTCTTCATGACCCGGAAGTCGCGGATCTCGTGCTCGTGCTGGGCCAGCACGGCTGCGCACTGCGGTTCGTGCTCGGCCAGCCACGCGCGCGCCTTCTCGAGTGTGTTGAACTCGTCGAAGGCGTGGAATTCCGGGTCAGCCACGATGCCGACGCTCGTCGCGCCGGAGGCGAGACGAATGAGCCAGACCCAGTATCCCTCGCCCATCAGATGGTTGGTGGACATGGCGCGCTCGCCCTCCGCCAGCCGGCCGTGCCAGCGCGGATCGTCGCTCCAGGCGCCGACGTCGATCTCCGTCGCCACCCGGAACCACGCTGCGTTGCAATGATGTTCGTTGGTGCGTCGGAGTTCGAGCTGGCGAGGCAGCACGCGGTTGCGTCCCGACGCATCGACCACCCAGCGCGCCGTCGTCTCCGAGGTCACGTCGCCCTGTTGGAAGGACACGGTGTGCAGTCCCCCCTCGGGCCCGAGGTCCACCGTGCGGACGCGACCGTGCACGATGTCGATGCCCTCGGCAACGCAGCGGCGATAAAGTTCGTTTTCCAGTCTGCCGCGATCGATTTGGTAGGTGACCTGCGGGACGAATACCGAGCCGCCGACTTCCATTCGCTGCGCGATATCGGTGTTTCCGTTGTGCGAAAAAAACATCCGCAGGCCCATCTTACGGATGTGTGACGTATTCAGGTGTTCGGCCAGATCCAGCCGCTCACGCAGGTAATGCGCGGAGACCTCGACCGTGGACTCGCCCACGGTGTGGGTGACCTCCGGCAGCGGATGGGGGTTCGGCTCGATGAGGAGAACACTGGTCTCGGGCCGCTCGCGGCGCACGTCCAGCGCGAGGGTCAGCGCTGCCGCGCCACCGCCCACGATGAGCACATCGTGGCTGCTCGCAGGCCTGTCGTCGCGCGAAAGCTGGCTCCGGATGCGTCGGGCCAGAGCCTCTCGTGCTGTCGGGTCGAGTTGCGAAAGCTGCGCTCGCACGTCCACTCGTATGCCTTTCCGAGAGGGGTCACAACGGTGGCAACGTTACACGCGGTGACGGCCCCGTCAGCGAGGAAAAGGACCACAGCAGCCAGCAGCGCCCCGGCCGGCAGGGGCGAATTCCGACGCCTCTCGCCACGATGGTGGCCAGAGAATTCGAAACCTCTTCGCCCGCCATTTTCACGAATGCCAACAATGGCGCGGACAACTGCTGCCGCGCTTGTTGTTTCATGGCCAATCCTGCGCGTGGCATGGCGCTGGGCTCGTCCCCGTAGGCTGGTTGCGTAATGACGACACGTTCCGACGCGGCCGGTCGGGTGGCCGCACTCTTTCGCTACCCGGTCAAATCGATGTTGGGTGAGGCGTGCGCGACGATCGAGCTGACCACGCTGGGGGTGGCCGGCGATCGGCGCTATGCGTTCATCGACGACGAGTCGGGACGAGTGGCCACCGCCAAGAACCCTCGGCTGTGGCGCGGTCTTCTGCAGTGCTCGGCAGGCACCGGGCCCGCCGGGGTCACGGTCACGCTTCCCGCCGCCCGACCGGTGCCGATCGCCGAGGCCGCTGCGCCGCTCTCGGAGTTGCTCGGCCGTCGCGTACACCTCGCCGAGGAGCGCGCCGCCGGTGCCGTGGTCGAACGCTCCGACCCGGTCGACGTCCTCGCCCACGGCCTCGACGCCGACATCGAGGCTGCCCTCCTGGAGCTCGCCGAGGGCACCCCGGGCGGCGCGTTCGTCGATCATTCACCGGTTCACCTGGTGACCACCGCGACTCTCGACGCCGTGGGCTTGGGGATGGCCGAGGCGTTGCGCTACCGGCCGAACATCGTGGTCGAGACGACGCCCGGCTGCCCTCCGTTCGTCGAGAACGACTGGGTCGGCCGCACCATCGGCTTCGGGCCCGACTGCATCGAACTGCGCGCCACGCTGCCCACACCACGGTGCTCGGTGCCCACGTTGCAGCACGGCGAGGCGAGTCGCTCACCCCACTCCGTCCGCTACCTTCTCGAGCACAATCGCGTCGAGGCAGCGGGTTTCGGCCTCCTGCCGTGCGCGGGTCTCTACGCCGAAGTGCTCACCGGCGGCGTCCTCCGCGCTGGTGACGGCGTCTGGATCGGCTAGCCCGGCCGTACCGTTCCTTCGAACACAGACAGGATTCGACGTCCATGGCTCCTCACGCCGTCATCTCGGGCGCCGGTATCGCCGGTCCCGCGCTGGCCCACCAGCTCGGTGCCCGCGGGTGGAACACCACCGTGGTCGAGCGCTACCCGGCCCGGCGCGACGAGGGGCAGAATGTCGATGTCCGCGGTGCCGCGCGCGAAGTGGCCCGGCGGATGGGAATCGACGATGCGATCCGCGCGGCGAACACCGGCGAGATCGGCACCCGCTTCGTCAAGTCCGACGGCACAGCGGCGGCCTCCTTTCCCGTCTCGTCCCCGGGCGGAAACGACGGTCCCACCGCCGAACTGGAGATTCTGCGGGGAGAGTTGTCCCGCATCCTCGTCGAACGGACCACCGCCGACACCGACTACCGCTTCGACACCCAGATCACCGGGGTCGACGACCACGGCGACCGCGTCGAGGTGGCGTTGAGCGACGGCGCGTCCGTGGCCGCCGACCTGTTGGTGATCGCCGAAGGGTTGCATTCGCGGTCGCGTCGTCTCGTGACCCCGGTCGAGGTCAACGACCTGGGCATGTATTTCGCCTACGCCACCCTGCCCCGCAGCCGGCACGACGACCTGTGGTGGAACTGGCAGCACACCACCGGTTCACGGTCGGTACATCTGCGACCCGACAATCTCGGCACCACCCGCGCGATCCTGACCTTCATCTCCGATGTGCGCGGTTTCGAGGACCTCGACCGCGCCGGGCAACTCACCATCCTGCGCCGCACGTTCGCCGACGCCGGTGGCACGGCGCAGCGGGTGCTCGCCGAACTCGACAACGGGGCGCCGATGTACTTCTCGGTTGCCGGGCAGGTGCGCAGTCCGACGTGGAGCAAGGGCCGCGTCGCTCTGCTGGGGGATGCCGCGTTCTGCAACGCCACGTTCGGCGGGGCGGGCACGAGCCTGGCCCTCATCGGTGCCTACATTCTCGCCGGTGAGCTGAGTACCGCCGACGACACTTTCGCGGCACTGCAGAGCTATCAACACCTGATGCGGCCCTTCGTCGCCGCTGCTCCACAGGTCCGGGCCGAGGTGCTGCGCCTGGCCAACCCCCGCACCCGGGCAGGTATCCGGTTGTTGCACACCGCCGTCGGGGTCGCAGCAGGGCCGGTCGGCAAAGCCGTGGGTGCGGTGACGGGGAGAGGGTTGGTCGCCATCGGCGGCGACGACCCACCGCTGCCCGACTATCCCGACGCGACGCGTCGACCGTAGGCGGCCTCGAAGATCGGCGAGGCCATCAGTGTGGTCACGATCGCCACCAGCACCAGCATGGTGAACAGGGTCGGGGTGATGATGCCCGCTTCCAGCCCGATGTTGAGCAAGATGAGTTCGATCAGGCCCCGCGCGTTCATCAGCGCGCCGAGCGCGACTGACTCCCGTCCCGGTACCTTGCTCAACCGCGCCGCCGCCGCGCAGGCGACGCCCTTGCCGGCGATGGCGACCACCAGCAGAGCGAGGGTCACCGCCCACAGCGCCGGGGTGTTCACCAAACCGATCTCGGTGTTCAGTCCGGAGTAGACGAAGAACAACGGCAGCAGCAGTGCCGTCGTCAACGGTTCGATCCTGTCGGTGAGGCGGCGCGCGAAGTGACCCGACGGCATGGCGACGCCGAGGATGAACGCTCCGAAGATGGCGTAGATGCCGATCGTGTCGGTGATCCAGGCACACGCCATGAGCAGGATCAGCACCGTACTGAGAACCGGTGCCCCGATCGTCTCCTGGTCGGACGGGCGGTCCAACCGGCGCAGCACTCGCCGCCCCGCGGTCAGCAGCACCACCGCGTACGCGAGACCGCCGGCGATGGCGATGACCGCCGTCGCCGGTGTTCCCCCGTGGGCCGCGAGGACAACGGCGAGGATGCACCACGAGATGGCGTCGGTGGTCGCGCCGCAGGCCAGGGCCAGGCTTCCCAGAGTCGTCCCGGACAGCCCCTTTTCGAAGATGATCCGGGCGAGCATCGGGAACGCGGTGATCGCGATCGAGGCGCCCAGGAACAGCATCGCCATGGCGGGGCTGACGTCGGCGCCGAAGTAGCCACCGTGGTTGAGCAGCGGCACCGCAGCGATGGCACCGAGCGCCAGCGGTGCCAGCGTGCCTGCCGCGGACACCGCCGCGGCGGTGCCGGCCCGCTGCCGGATGTGGTCGACGTCGAAATTGAGCCCGATGACGAACATGTAGAGAACGAGGCCGATCTGGGCCGTGGTGTAGAGCACCAGGTTCGTCGCGCCCGGCGGAAACAGCGCCTCCTGGACCTCCGGCCAGAGACGCCCCAGCAGGGAGGGCCCCAGCACCACGCCCGCGATCATCTCGCCGATGACCGGTGGCTGGCCGAGTCGCTGCGCGATCAGGCCGGCGAGGCGGCATGCCAGCAGGATGACGGCCAACTGCAGGAAGAACTGGATCGCGGTCTCTGCGGGCACGTCACAATCTAGCCCGTCCCCGTCCGCGCTTGAACCGCCTTGTCACTTAGTGACAGAGTGGATGTCACTAAGTGACAGGAGGTGAATCGACGTGTCCTCTCCGACCGTGCCTGCGACCGGCACCGACAAGCAGACCCGGGCCCGGTTGGAGGTGTCCCGCCACGCCTGCGCGCTGTTCTGGGAGCGTGGCGTCGCCGGGACCAGCGGCGATGACATCGCTGCTGCTGCCGGGCTTTCCACGCGGACCGTCTGGCGGTACTTCCGCAGCAAGGAGAGCTGCGTGGAGCCGGTGCTGGCCCAGTCGGCACACCGGTTCATCGAGCTGGCATGGCAGTGGCCGCCCGAGCTGTCGCTGGCCGAGCACATGGCAGCCCACATGGCCGCACACCCGTTGACCGCACAGGAGATCGCCGATGACGTCAGCGCTCTGCGCATCGCGACGATGTCGACGTCGGATCCCGCGTTGCGCACCGCGTATCTGATGGTGCACGACGAGATGGAACGTGCCTTCGTCCCCGTCCTCGCCCGCCGGCTCGGGCTGGCGGAGGACCATCTGACCGCACGGCTGTGCGCAGCAGCCGTCACCGGCGCCTTCCGGGTGATCGACGAAGATGTCGGCCACCGGGCGATCGTCAAGAAGGAGAAGGTCACCCAGGAAGAAGCCTTGGCGCTGATCGATCGCGCCATCCGGGACGCCACCAACGGCCGCGTCGGCGGTCCTGTGTCGCCCTGACGCCCACTATCGAAAACCCCTGTACCACAACACATAACGGCGCGTAGTCAGCCCGTCGAGTCGACACCACCTCGACGGCGTACCCCCGCGCGCCGTCACACCCGGAAAGGATTCTCATGGCATTGCCCGCACTGATTCCCGTCGAGGACTTCTTCAAGCCACCGACCCGCGCCGCCGCGACGCTCTCGCCCGACGGCACGAAGCTGGCGCTCCTCGCTCCCTGGCAGAACCGTCTCAATGTGTGGATCGAGGATCTGGACACCTCTGAGGCCCCCGCCGAGCCGCGATGTGTGACCACCGACGCCAACCGCAGCGTCTTCCACTACGAGTGGACCGACGATCCGCGCTGGCTGATCTACCTGCAGGACACCAACGGTGACGAGAACTGGCATGTCTTCCGCGTCGACCTGGACGACCCCGGGGCCGCCGCCGTCGACCTCACCCCGTTCCCCGGCGCGATGGCGCTACCCGTCCGCGAGGTCAAAGACGGCAAGACCGGCGTGATGGTGAACAACCGGGAACCGACATTGCTCGACCTGCACGAACTCGACATCGTCACCGGCGAACTTACGCTGATCGCCGAGAACCCCGGCCAGGTCAACAACTGGCTGAACAACGACAAGGGTGACGTTCTCGCCACGTCGCTGACGCCGGAGGGACATCTCGAACTGTCCCGTTGGGATGGCGAAAGCCTTTCCCATGTAGCAACGTTCGACGGTAGCGACTACCCGGTGGGAATCGACCCGATGGTCATCACGCCTGACGGCACCGGCGTGTGGATGGGCTCCAACCGCGACACCGACCGGACCCGGCTCGTGCACGTCGACCTGACCACGGGTGAGGAGACCGAGGTCGACAGTCACCCGGAGTTCGACGTCGACCCACGGTCGACCGTCAGCCCGATGATGCCCTCACCCCTCATCCAGCACCGGCGTACCGGCGCGCTGCTGGCGGTGCGCTACCTCGTTGAGCGGCAGGTGATTCGCCCGCTCGATTCGGACTTCGCCGAGGTGCTGGCCAGGCTCGAGTCACTGTCGGTGGGAGACATCGCCCGCCTCTCGTCGGATGAGGCCGGCCGACGCTGGGTGGTCGGCTTCAACGACGACCGTGATCCCGGCGCCACCTACCTCTACGACCACAGCAGCGGCCAGAGCAGGTTGCTGTACCGGCCGCTCCCCCACCTGGCACCGGAGTCCTTGGCGCCGATGCGCCCGGTCACCATCCCGTCGCGGGACGGTCTGGCGCTGCATTCCTATCTGACCTTGCCGGTCGGCGTCGAGCCGGACAAGCTTCCGTTGGTGCTGGTGGTCCACGGTGGCCCCTGGTACCGCGACAGCTGGGGCTTCGACGCCGGAGTGCAGATGCTGGCCAACCGCGGTTACGCGGTGCTGCAGGTGAACTTCCGCGGGTCCACGGGATACGGGAAGGCGTTCCTCAAAGCCGCAATCGGCGAGTTCGCCGGCAAGATGCACGACGACCTGATCGACGGCGTCAACTGGGCCGTGGAGCAGGGCTACGCCGACCCGGACCGCGTCGCCATCTTCGGCGGATCCTACGGCGGCTACGCCACCTTGGTCGGCGTCACCGTCACCCCCGACGTCTTCGCCGCCGCCATCGACTACGTCGGTATCTCCGATCTGGCCAACTTCATGCGGACGTTGCCCCCGATCGCGCGACCCCATCTGGCCAACAACTGGCATGCCTATGTCGGGGATCCCGACGATCCCGATCAGCTGGCCGACATGCGTAAGCGTTCACCGATCACCATGGTCGACCAGATCCGCACCCCACTGCTGGTGATCCAGGGCGCCAACGATGTTCGCGTCGTCCAGGCGGAGTCGGACAACCTTGTCAACGCGCTGCGCGACCGGGGCGCAGAGGTCGACTACCTGGTCCAGAGCACCGAGGGGCACGGCGCGGTCAACCCGGAGACCGTGATCGAGATGTATCAGAAGGTCTCGGAGTTCCTCGCCCACCACCTGGGTGGCCGCGCATGACCGAAGCCCAGACGAAACCCAGTCTGCTCACCCAGATGGGTGGCGTGGCGGGGATGGTGTACGCGGGTCTGCCGAGCGTCGTCTTCGTGATCGCCAACGCGGCGGCCGACCTGCGCGCGGCTGTCATGCTCGGGGTCGGCGCCGGCGCAGGCATCGCCGGACTGCGCCTGCTGCGACGAGAACCGCTGCAACCCGCGTTGTCGGGCCTGCTCGGCGTGGCGGTCAGCGCGGTCATCGCCTACCGGACCGGCGAAGCGAAGGACTTCTTCGTCGTCGGCATCTGGGCGAGTCTGCTTCTGGCGCTGGTGTTCCTGGCATCGATCCTGGTGCGCCGGCCGCTGGTCGGTGTCATCTGGAGTGCCCTCAACGGCAGCGGGCAGGCGTGGCGCACCGATCGCACCGCCTTGATCGGCTACGACATCGCCACGCTCGCCGTGACGGCGGTGTTCGCAGCCCGGTTCGTCGTCCAGAACTGGCTCTACAGTGTTGACGCGACCGGCTGGCTGGCCTTCGCCCGGATCGCCATGGGCTACCCGCTGATGGGGGTCGCTCTGGTGGTGGTCGTGTGGGCCGTCCGCAGATCAGGCCGACGCGGCGCGGCCCACCCCGCGGACGCCTGAGCCAATCAGCCGTAGGCCGCGTCGAGGAACCGGCGGCGCACCTCGGGTGGTGGGATCGGACAGGTGTCGTACCTGCCCCCGACGTGATACCGGAACGCCGCGAAGGCGGCGTACACCCGATCGCGCAGCGGCGCCGGGATGGCGCGTGCCGCCAGCGCGAGTTTCCAGAGCCCGCCCAGATACTCGGCGACCCGCAGCAGCGCGGCTGAGCGGATGGCGACCCGTTCCTCGTCTCGCCCGACGTTCTCGACGTACACCACGGTGTCCACGGCCCGCAGGGCCGGGTGGCGGTCGATCACGTCTCGGGCGTAGTCGCTGTCGAGCGCGGCGAATCTCAACGTGCCGCGACGATCGAAGCGAAGGATGGTGCGCACCGCCCCGTTGCACACTCCGCACACGCCGTCATACAGCAGCACGGGCGGGTTCGACGGGTCGACATCCGTGCTCATCGGTTTCCTTTCGCACCGCGTTCACCTCATGATGGCAGAAGGGCCCTTCCCTCAGCCGGTCCGTGTGCCCGCGGATGACTCGTCGCGACCGGAGCGGTCGCTCTGGTGCACCGGCGATTCCCAGGTGTACGGCTCCTCCGGATGCCCGGAACCGCCGAGGATGAAGGTCCGGTCGCTGCGGTTGGCCCGGGCGATGGTGGCCAGCCACGTTGCGACAGTGCTGAATCGGTTCCGGACTCCGGTCAGGAAGGCGATGTGGATCAAGCCCCAGCCCAACCACCCGAGCGCACCGGTGAGCTTGAGGGGCCCCGCCTGCAGCAGGGCGTGACCGCGGCTGATGTAGGCCGCCGAGCCCAGATCCCGATAGCGGAAGTTCTTCCGGCGGCGACCTGCCAGATCGCGCCGGATGCAGGCGGCGGCGTGCAAGCCGCCCTGCATGGCGTTCTCCGCCACCCCGGGCAGCCCGTCCCGGCCGGCGAGGTCGCCGATGACGAACACGTCGCGATGGCCCGGCACGGAGAGGTCAGCATCCACGGAGATCCGCCCGGACCGGTCGGTCTGTGCACCGAGCGCCTCGGCGGCATGGCGCGCGAACGGCACCGCCTCGACACCGGCCGTCCACAGCACCGTGCGCACCGCATGGTCGGTACTCGGACTGCCGTCCTTGGGGGTCACGGTGATCCCGTCGCGTCGCACGTCGGTGACGTGTACACCGAAATGCAGATCCACACCCAGGTCTTCGAGCACACGCTGCGCGCTGTCGGTCAGCGCCGGGGCGAAACTCTTCAGCACCCGGTCACCGCCGTCGAACAGCAGCACGCGGGCATCGCGCGGCGAGATGCTGTGGAATTCGTTGGCCAACGCCCGCGTCGCCAATTCGCGGATCTGCCCGGCCAGTTCCACACCGGTGGGCCCGCCGCCCGCCACGGCGAAGGTCAGCCACTCGTCCCGCTCCGGCCCCGGCGGCAGCGTCTCGGCGATCTCGAAAGCGGCGAACACCCGCCGCCGGATGCTCAGCGCATCGTCGAGGGTCTTCATGCCCGGCGCCCACGTCGCGAACTGCTCGTTACCGAAGTAGGACTGGCGCATGCCCGCCGCGATCACCAGGTAGTCGTAGTCGACGTCGAAGAACGATTCGTCGGGACGGCGGGCGGTGACGCGGTGCGCGTCGGGATCGAGACGAATCGCCTCGCCGAGAAGCGTCGTCACATTGCGGTGTTGGGCCAACTCCTCGCGCAGCGACCGACTGATCTGTCCGATGCTGAGCGTGCCCGCCGCACACTGGTACAGCAGTGGCTGAAACACATGGCATGCCGCACGGTCGAGCAGCGTGACGTCCACCCCGACCTTGCCGAGGCGACGGGCGCAGAACAGGCCGCCGAATCCACCGCCGATGATGAGGACCTTGGGCCGGCGGTCGCGTGAGCCGGCCGAGACATCATGAGCCATGACTGGTCCGTACCCGCTCGACAGCGGTTACCCACCCCGGGCTTCTCGGCGGTAGCCAGTGGGTACACCCCACCGAAGTGATGTGCATCACGACGAGGAAGCCACGTTCGATGAGGGGAGCGACCGGTGACGACGGACCACGATGCTCGGGAGGATCTGGAACGCCAACAGCGCGACCCTCGGGGCGACGAGGAGGTCGACGAACTGTCGGCCGGGGAACGGGCGCCGGCGGAG
>CAXEZH010000278.1:0-19248 GCA_964000695.1 uncultured Mycolicibacterium sp.
CCCGCGCTCAGGTCGGCGAGCGCCTCGTCGGCCCTGTCGAGCGGGTAGGGGCGGGGGCTGACCTCGATGCGGTGGGCGGCGGCGAAGTCCAGGAACGCGTGCGCGTCGGCGCGGGTGTTCGACGTGACCGACCGCACCTGCCGTTCCTGGAACAGATGCCGCTGATAGTTCAGCGCAGGGATGTCGCTGAGATGGATGCCGGCGATCGCCAGCGTGCCGCCGCGATCCAGGCCCTCCAGCGCCGGTAGCACCAGCTCGCCGACCGGCGCGAACAGGATGGCAGCGTCCAGCGCCACCGGTGGCGGGTCCGCGGCGCCCTGGGCGGACGCCGCACCCAGCGCCAGCGCGAGCTCTCGGGCCTGCGCACCCCGGGTCATCACATGCACCTCGGCGCCGTCGGCGAGGGCCACCTGCGCGGTCAGATGGGCGCTCCCACCGAAGCCGTAGATCCCCAGCCGGCCGCCCTGGGGCAGCGCGGCGCGCTGCAGCGCCCGGTAGCCGATGATCCCGGCGCACAGCAGTGGTGCGAGTTCGGTGTCGCTGTATCCGGTGGGCAGCGGAAGCGCGAAAGCGGCCGGTACGGTC
Organism: uncultured Mycolicibacterium sp.; assembly: GCA_964000695.1. Lineage (GTDB taxonomy): Bacteria > Actinomycetota > Actinomycetes > Mycobacteriales > Mycobacteriaceae > Mycobacterium. The sequence goes on from CAXEZH010000278.1 coordinate 586, forward strand.
GCGAACTCGGCGTAGCCGCCGTCGGCGTCCCAACCCGTGTAGCGGGAGTGCGGACAGAGGTTCTCCTGGCCGCGCAGACAGTAGCGGCACTGACCGCAGGTGTGCCGCAACCACGCGATGCCCACGCGGTCCCCCGCACTCAACTCGGTGACCGAGGAGCCGACCGCGACGACCTCTCCGACGACCTCGTGGCCGGGAACCACATCGGGCCGGTGCACCGCCAGGTCACCCTCGGCGACGTGCAGATCGGTGCGGCAGACCCCGCAGGCCAGAACCGCGACGAGCACTTCGTCGGGCCCGGGGCGCGGTACCGGCACGCTCGCCGGGGTCAGCGGATGGGTCTCGATAGGCCCGGGGGTGCGGACCTGCCAGGCGCGCATCAGAGAGTCGCTCACGCTCTCACGATGCCGCAGTCGCCGACTCGATGCCAGGGGTCCACTGCTGCTCAACCGAGGGGTTCGACGGCGCAGTTGGTTCGACGGCGCAGTTGGTTCGACTAAGCCGAACGGGCACGACCACCAGGTGGTCGTGCCCGTTCAGTGCCAGATCAGGCCGGCGGCATCATCTCCGGCGCCGTGGCCGGGTCGATCGGGACCGGCACGCCGACCGCGGCGGGTGCCGGCGGCGGTGGTGGTGCGTTGGGATCCGGCGGCGGCGCGTTGGGGTCGGCCGGCGGCGGCGGCGCGTTCGGGTCCGCCGGGGGTGGCGGCGGAGGCGGAGCCGGCGCCCACGGCCGGATCGAATTGGCCAGCGCGATCGCCTGATCCGTCGGGATCGGGTTGTCAGCGGTGCCCAGCCACACCACGAACCAGCGCTCCGGAGCGCGTTGTCCCCGTGGCGTACCGGGGGTCGTGGGCGTGCCGACCACACCAGCCCAGATCTGACCGTTGGGCTTGTTGGTATCGGTGAACTTCACCTCGTAGTAGGACGCGACTCCCGGCATGCCGTCGGCATCCAGCGGAACGGTCTGCTGGTTGACCCGGGTGCCCGGGAACGGCATGAAGAACTCACCCATGTCGGAGGCCAGACGCTGGGCCGCCTTGGTGTTGTCCTCCTCGGCGCCGGCGAACAGCTTCAGGTCCAGCCGACCGAGCAGCACGCTGGTGTCGTTGGGCGGCTCGGCGCCCTCGGGGGTGACCTTGGTCAGCAGCGCCTGCCCGTAGGACAACTGCGTCGCATCGGCGACCTCCCAGCCTTCGGGCACCACATAGCTGAATCCGCCCGCGGCGTTGTTGACCCGTCCCGGTTCGGGGGCCGGAGGCGGCGGCGCGTTGGGATCGGCCGGCGGCGCATTCGGGTCCGCCGGCGGCGGTGGCGGTGGTGGAGGCACCGGGGCGTTGGGGTCGGCCGGGGGCGCGTTCGGGTCCGCCGGTGGCGGGGGTGCACCCGGAGGCGGGGGCGCGGCCGGCGGCGCGCCGTCGACGACGCCGGTGTCCGGCGGCGGAGGTGGCGGTTCAGGCGCGGGCTGGGCTTGGGCGACACCCGGCAGCACCAGGGCTGCCGCAGTGACGCCCGCCAGCGCCGCGAGCCCGAGAGACTTCGGGAAACCCCTGCGTCGGTGGCGATGCGCGTCCGGCTGATCCATGGGGACGAAACTACCGTGTTGCGCCCCTGACGCAAGTGAGAGTTGCTCAAAATGTGCTCAATCGAGACATTGCTGTAGCCATTGAAGGCTCAGATAGAGCTAATCTAGAGGGTTGCTACCTGGGTGTGGACAGCAGGACGCCCCCGCGCGTTGCGCGGGGGCCGCCCGGGTGAGCCGATCGGGACCGGCCCGACGTCTCGATATGTGTTTCTCCCCCGGTTGATCGCGCCGGTCCGCGACCTCGTTACACGAGGGCGGACGCTCGGCGCGGCGGGCGCCACCGACCCGGCGCGTCGAATTTCACCCCATAGCTACTGTCCAGTAACATCGACGGTGCTCGCTGGGGGTTCAGCGTTGAACACGACAGGAGGCACCGTCCATGGATGTGCTGATCACCGGTTGCGACACCGATCTCGGGCGCACCATCGCGCAGAGCTTCGCCCAGGCCGGCCACGACGTCATTCTCGCAGCAGCCCGCCGGCAGGAGCTCGAGGTACTCGCCAAGGAACTCGACGTCTCCGACGGCCGCACGATCGCGGTGGACAACGGCGACCCGCAAGCCCTGGCGGCGGCGCAGGCGCAATTCCCGGCGCACCTCGACACCGTGGTGAACGTCCCGGCCGCGACGTGGCAGGGCGGCGATCCCCGCGCCTTCACCCTCGCCGACCACGCCACGCAGTGGCGACACATGTTCGACAGCGGCCTGGTGGCGGCCATGTTGACCGTTCAGGTCCTGGGTGATCAGCTGCGCTCGGGTGGCTCGATCATCACCGTGGTCCCCGAACCCACCACCGAAGGCAGCGCCGGCGCGGCCGTGAAGGCCGCCATCTCCGACTGGACCGCGGGACAGGCCCACCACTTCGGTATCCGGGGCATCACCGTCAACGCGGTGGCCGCCGGCCGGGGTTACGAGCCCGGTTACGACAGTCTGGGCGCCGCCGATTCCCCGACGGTCAGCGACGAGATCGCCCGGCTGTCACTGTTCTTGACCACGCCCGCGGCTCGTCACATCACCGGCCAGACGCTGCACGTCAGTCACGGGGCTCTGGCGCACTTCGGCTGATGACCGCCATGGCGGGCCGGGGGCAACCACCATCGGTGTGGTTTTATTCCGGGCTTCACATGTAGCGAAACGGTCACCGGTGCCTCGCCGCCGGGTCGTAGGGTCAGGCATGTGACCAGACTCGGGCTTCAGATCAACAACTTCTCCTACGGCGCATCCGGTCAAGGTGATGTCGCCGACCTGTTCCCCACCGTCGTCGCCCAGGCTCGGGAGGCCGATGCGTCGGGGTTCGACTCCGTCTTCGTGATGGACCACTTCTATCAACTGCCGGGCATCGGCACCCCCGACCAGCCGATGCTCGAGGCCTACACAGCGCTCGGTGCGCTGGCATCGGTCACCGAGCACGTGCAGCTCGGCACGTTGGTGACAGGCAACACCTACCGCAATCCGACCCTACTGGCCAAGAACATCACCACCCTCGACGTCATCAGCCAGGGGCGGGCGATCCTGGGCATCGGCACGGGGTGGTTCGAGCTCGAGCACGATCAGCTCGGCTACGAGTTCGGCACGTTCACCGACCGGTTCGACAAGCTCGGCGAGGCGTTGCAGATCATCCTGCCGATGCTCGCGGGCGAGCGGCCGACCTTCTCCGGCAAGTACTACCGGGTCGAGGAGGCGATGGCCAATCCGCGCTTCCGCCAGCACATTCCGTTGATGATCGGCGGAAGCGGAGAGAAGAAGACCATACCGCTGGCCGCGCGGCACTTCGATCATCTCAACGTCATCGCCGGATTCGACGAGCTCGCCAAGAAGGTCGAGGTGGTCAAGCAGCGGTGTGAGGCCATCGACCGCGACCCGGCGACCCTCGAGACCAGCATGCTGGTGGGCGCCGTCGTCGGAGAGGGCATCAGCCCCGACCTCATCCCCGACGACTTCAAGCAGCGCATGGTGGCCGGCAGCGTGGAGCAGATCGCCGAACAGATCCAGACCAAAGTGCTCGACGCGGGCATCGACGGTGTGATCCTGTTCGTGCCGACTCAGACCGTGGGCTACCAGCCGGGCCAGATCAGCGCCCTCGGAGAAGCGCTGAAACCGCTTGTCGGTGGGTGAACAACCGGTGCGGTGGGTTAGCTCACCGCGCTAGGGGGAAGTACGGCCACTAACGTATCGGTTGTACTAGACGTTCACACGTCTCGGTTGAATGTGACGTTCACACGTTCGCGAGGAGCAGCAATGAGCCATCCCGGAGCCACGGCCTCCGATCGGCACAAGGTCGTCATCATCGGATCCGGTTTCGGCGGTCTGACGGCGGCCAAGGAGCTCAAGAAGGCCGACGTCGACATCAAGTTGATCGCCCGAACCACTCATCACCTGTTCCAGCCGCTGCTGTACCAGGTCGCCACGGGCATCATCTCCGAAGGCGAGATCGCACCGGCCACGCGGGTGATCCTGCGCGACCAGAAGAACGCCCAGGTGCTTCTCGGTGACGTGACGCGCATCGACCTCGAGGCCAAGACCGTGCGCTCCGAGCTGCTCGGGCACACGTACGTGACCCCGTTCGACAGCTTGATCATCGCCGCCGGTGCCGGGCAGTCCTACTTCGGCAACGACCATTTTGCCGAGTTCGCCCCCGGCATGAAGTCGATCGACGATGCGCTGGAGCTGCGTGGTCGCATCCTCGGCGCGTTCGAGCAGGCCGAGCGCTCCAGTGACCCGGCCCGCCGGGAAAAGCTGCTGACGTTCGTCGTCGTCGGGGCCGGGCCCACCGGCGTCGAGATGGCCGGTCAGATCGCCGAACTGGCCGACCACACGCTCAAGGGCGCGTTCCGGCACATCGACTCGACCAAGGCGCGGGTGATCCTGCTCGACGCCGCTCCCGCAGTGCTACCGCCGATGGGTGAGAAGCTCGGCAAGAAGGCGCAGGCCCGGCTGGAGAAGATGGGCGTCGAGATCCAGCTCAACGCGATGGTGACCGATGTCGACCGCAACGGCATCACCGTCAAGGATCCGGACGGAACCATGCGCCGGATCGAGGCGGCATGCAAGGTCTGGTCGGCCGGAGTGTCCGCGAGCCCGCTGGGGCGGGATCTGGCTGAACAGTCCGACGTCGAACTCGACCGGGCCGGCCGCGTCAAGGTCATGCCGGACCTGTCGATCCCGGGCCACCCGAACGTGTTCGTCATCGGCGACATGGCCGCTGTCGAAGGGGTTCCTGGCATGGCGCAGGGCGCCATCCAGGGCGCCAAGTATGCGGCCAAGGCCGTCGCGGCGGGGCTCAAGGGCGCCGATCCGGCCGAGCGAGAACCGTTCAGTTACTTCGACAAGGGGTCGATGGCGACGGTCTCCCGATTCAATGCGGTGGCCAAGGTCGGCCCGGTGGAGTTCGGTGGATTCATCGCCTGGTTGGCGTGGCTGGGCCTGCACCTGGTGTATCTGATCGGCTTCAAGAACAAGATCGTGACAGTGCTGTCGTGGACGATCACGTTCCTGTCCACCAACCGCGGTCAACTGACGATCACCGAGCAGCAGGCCTACGCGCGGACGCGGATCGAAGAACTCGAAGACATCGCCGCGGCCGTCCAGGACACCGAGAAGGCGGCCAGCTGACGCGACTCGCCGTCAGAGCCGCTGGCCCTGCCAGGTGGTCAGACTGCCTCCCCCGGCCAGCGCGAGCGTCACTCCCCCGGTGGTGACGTCGGCGCACGGGTAGTGGAACTCGCTCACACACGCCAGGGGGGCGGCGATGGCGTCGTCTGCGACGGAGCCCGCACCGAGCTCGACCCGGTGGCGCAGGAGCGCCCGGCCGTCGACGTCGGCGTGCAGTGATCCCGACCAGAACCCCTGGTGTTCACCGGTTCTGCCGATCTGGACACGCTCACGAAGTCGCACGCTCCCGCCGGCGCTGAGGTTCAGCCGGGTGCTGGCGAGGTGGCGGGATGTGCCCGCCACGATGGTGGGCTGTGGATCCAGATCGAGCATGCCGGCGACGTCCAGGCACCACGACGCGTGTGACTCCACGCAGGCGGCCCCAGGAAGCGTCACCGTCGCCGCGGCGGTGCGCACCCGCAACCGCGCTCCCGGCTCCACCACGACCCGAAGATGGATCGTGTCGCCGCCCAGTGGTGTTGCGGCCGCCGACACCAGGTGCACCGTGTCTGGTCCCGTGCGCCGTGCCGCGATTCCCCCGGAGCATTCGAGTCGGGGCGAGCGGTCGCACCGGGCGACGATCACGACCTCAGAGCGCATCTAGGCGTCCTGCGCAACCTGCAGTTGCGCGCGGACCCAGTCGAGCACGGCACTTGCCGCGGGGTCCTCGGTCAGCGAGATCAGCACGAACGGCCGGTCACCGCGTACCGCTGCCGCGTCGCGGCGCATGACATCGAGGTCGGCGCCGACCATCGGCGCCAGATCGGTCTTGTTGATCACCAGCAGGTCGGAGAACGTGACGCCGGGGCCGCCCTTACGGGGCACCTTGTCGCCGCCGGCCACGTCGATGACGAAGATCTGGACGTCCACCAGGCCCGAGGAGAACGTCGCGGTGAGGTTGTCGCCGCCGGACTCCACCAGGATCAGGTCCAGAGGGCGCCCGGGCCCCGAGTGTGCCGCCAGCAGATCGTCGATCGCATCCAGATTGGCGGTGATGTCGTCGCGGATCGCGGTGTGCGGGCACCCGCCGGTCTGCACGGCGGCGATCCGCGCGTCGGGCAGAACGGCGTTGCGGCGCAGGAAGTCCGCATCCTCGGTGGTGTAGATGTCGTTGGTCAGCACCGCCAGCGACAGCTCGTCGCGCAACTGCCGGCACAGCGCCGCCACCAGCGCGGTCTTTCCCGAGCCGACGGGTCCGCCGACACCGATGCGCAGCGGCTCGCCCGGCTGGCGCACCCGGCGCGGACGGTCGGGGTGCTCGTGGGTATGTCCGGGCGAGTCGGCCGAGAGAAAATGTGGTGGCATCGGTGGCACGGTCAGCAGCTCCTCACTGTCACGAGGCGAACAACGGGCGTTCACGGTCGAGGTGTCGCTGGGCCAGGATGTCCAGCAGGGGGTCCGAGAGGTCGGCGAGACCGGCGGCGGCCTCAGCGGCGATCTGCTCGCACAGCGGTGCGAGCTCGAAGGTCAGCGCTGCGACGTCACCGGGGTCGAGGGCCAGTAGCCGCTGAGCGGCGGTGGCCGAACCGGTCATCGTCGTGTACACGACCGACAGGGCGGTGTGTTCGGGGTCCAGCGCCCCGGCCGCCCCGACTGCGCCCAGAGCCACCGCCAGGTGCGGCGTGGCGCCCAGCGCGGCCCAATCCGACGAGGGCCACACCCGGCGCGCCAACCGGACCAGCCCGCGCCCCTGCGCCCGAGAAGCCTGACGTGCGGCGGGAGCCGGTGTGCGGGCGTCGGTTTCGGCGTCGCCGGTGCCGCCCGCTGCGGACTCGAGGGTGCCGCGGTGCACAGCGGCCGCGATCGATGCGGCCACCAACGCCGTCGTCCGGATCCGGCGCCGCAGAAATACGGCGAGCGTCGCCAGATCCACCACCAGCCCACTTGTCACGGCTTCCTCGACCCCGCCGGAATGCACGTGACCGCCGGTGGGCAGCCGCGAGTCCGACAGCGCCAGCAGCGTCGAATAGCCGGTCAGATCGATCATCAGAACAGGAAGTAACGCTGCGCCATCGGCAGTTCGGCGGCCGGTTGTTCCTGCCACACCTCACCGTCGATACGCACCGTGAACGTGTCCGGGTCCACCACGATCTCCGGTTGGGCGTCGTTGAGCGGCATGTCGGTCTTGCCGATCCTGCGCACGTTGTCGACTGCGACCAGGCGGCGACTGACCGCCAGCCGGTCGGCGAGACCGTCCTCGATCGCTTGCGGGGCAACGAAGTGCAGTGATGTGGCGGCCGCTGCAGCCGGCGCCGCACCGAACATCGGACGGGGCAGGACCGGCTGCGGGGTGGGGATCGAGGCATTGGCGTCACCCATCGCCGCCCACGCGATCATCCCGCCCTTGAGCACCGCATGCGGACGGACACCGAAGAAGGCCGGCTCCCACAGCACCAGGTCAGCCAGCTTTCCGACCTCCACCGAGCCGACGTCGCGATCCAGACCGTGAGCGACTGCAGGGCAGATCGTGTACTTGGCGACGTAGCGCATCGCCCGGTTGTTGTCCGCGCCGCGCGGTCCCCCGGAGTCGCCCGGCAGGGCGCCGCGGCGACGCTTCATCATGTGCGCGGTCTGCCACGTGCGCATGACCACCTCGCCGATGCGGCCCATCGCCTGGGCGTCGCTGCCGATCATCGAGATGGCGCCGATGTCGTGCAGCAGATCCTCGGCGGCGATGGTGGACGGTCGGATCCGGCTCTCGGCGAACGCGAGATCCTCGGGGACATTCGGGTTCAGATGGTGGCAGACCATCAACATGTCGAGGTGCTCGTCGAGCGTGTTGACGGTGTGCGGGCGAGTCGGGTTGGTCGAACTGGGCAGCACGTTGGGTTGGCCCGCGACCGTGATGATGTCCGGCGCATGCCCGCCGCCGGCGCCCTCGGTGTGATAAGCGTGGATCGAGCGGCCCTTGACCGCGGCCAGCGTGTTCTCCACGAAGCCGGCCTCGTTGAGCGTGTCGGTGTGGATGTTGACCTGCACCCCGGCCGCCTCGGCGACGGTCAGGCAGGCGTCGATGGCAGCCGGTGTCGTGCCCCAGTCCTCGTGGAGCTTGAAACCCGCCGCGCCGCCGCGCAACTGCTCCCACATCGCCTCTGCGCTGACGGTGTTGCCCTTGCCGAGCAGCGCCACGTTCAGCGGCCACGTGTCGAGGGCTTCGAGCATCCTGGCCAGATGCCAGGAGCCGGGGGTGACGGTGGTGGCCTTGCTTCCCTCGGCGGGGCCCGTGCCGCCGGCCACGATCGTGGTGATCCCCCCGCCGAGCGCCTCGTCCATCAGCTGCGGACAGATCAGGTGCACGTGACAGTCCAGCGCCCCGGCCGTGACGATTCGCCCGTTGCCGGCGATGATCTCGGTCGACGGCCCCACCACCAGGTCCGGATGCACGCCCGACATGATGTCGGGGTTGCCGGCCTTGCCGATGGCGCAGATGCGGCCGTCGCGAATGCCGATGTCGGCCTTGATGATTCCCCAGTAGTCGAGGATCACCGCGCCGGTGATCACGGTGTCTGGTGCGCCGTCGGCGCGGGTGGCTCGGGACTGACCCATCGACTCGCGCAGCACTTTGCCGCCGCCGAACACCGCTTCGTCACCGGCCAGACCCGGTCCACCGCTTCGGTCCTCGGTGATCTCGATCAGCAGATCGGTGTCGGCCAACCGGATCCGGTCGCCGGTCGTCGGCCCGAACAGTCCGGCGTAGCGAGAGCGGGACAGCGTCGTCATCGCGGATCGTCCAATCTGCCCGGAGGGTCGAGGGTCAGGCCGTGCACCTCGCGGGTACCGGCCAACGGCACGAGCGTGACGCGTTGTGCGATCCCCGGCTCGAATCTGATGGCGGTGCCGGCGGGGATGTCGAAGCGGTATCCCCGCGCGGTCGCGCGGTCGAAATCCAGTGCCGCATTGGCCTGCGGGACGTGGACGTGACTGCCGACCTGCACCGGCCGGTCACCGGTGTTGACGATGTCGAGTTCCAGTCGCGTTGCCCCTGCGTTGATCTCGATGTCGTCAACACCGAAGAGGATCTCTCCGGGTATCACTGGCAGGCTCCTTGCTCTTCGCGCAAGCGCTCATCGGGCTCCTTGCTCTTCGCGCAAGCGCTCATCGGCGGGTCTCCTGCTCACGGGATCGGGTGGTGGACGGTGACGAGTTTGGTGCCGTCCGGGAACGTGGCCTCCACCTGGACGTCCTCGAGCATTTCGGGGATCCCGTCCATGACGTCTGCGCGACCGAGGACTTCGCGCCCGCTGGCCATCAGCTCGGCCACCGTCCGGCCGTCACGGGCGCCCTCGAGGATGTGGTCGGTGATCAGCGCGACCGCTTCGGGGTGGTTGAGCTTCAGACCGCGGGCCTGACGTCGGCGGGCGAGTTCGGCGGCATACGAAAGGAGCAGCCGTTCCTGTTCATGCGGGGTCAGTCGCATAGTGGGCGATCCTGCCACGCCAACCCGGTGAGCGCTCGGGCGAGCAAGCGGCACGCGCACGCGAAGTGGTGCGGGGCCGCGGGTCAGCGACCGTTCACTCGTCGGCGATGTTCTGCAGCCGTACCTGTCCCCGGGCGACGGCACGCCCGGCGTCGTCGGCGATCGTGATCAGCCACAGCTGCTGGCGGCGGCCTCGGTGGATGGGCGTGGACTCGGCGGTGACCGTGCCCCCGCGGATGGCGCGCAGGAAGTCGGTGTTGTTGTTGACACCGACCACGGTGCCGCCGCCGTTCTCGGAGAGCCACACGTGCCCGGACACACTGGCCATGCTCTCGATGACGGCGCAGTAGACGCCGCCGTGCACGATCCCCCACGGTTGCAGCAGTTTGTCGGTGATCGCCAACGTGGCCCGGCCGCCGTCGGGGGTCATCTCCACATAGGTCAGGCCCAGTTCGGCGTCGAAACCGCTGCCGAGCCCAGGGGGAAGATCAGTCACCGCTTGTGTCTACACCGCCGCCCGACCGGTGCGGTCTCGGGGGTGCGCGAACGTGAGGACGGGCCCCACGCTGTGCGTGGGGCCCGTCCTGTGGATGGACCGGGGGTCTCTGCAGCCCTCAGAAACTCCGGCTCGGTCCGATGGTTCACGGTGGCGACCAACACGGTAAGAATAGGCAAGGCTGCCCTAATTAAGCAAGGCCTTCCCCGTCGCGGCGCGGCTCGTACCGCGCACCGGTACGCCGAAGCTGACCAACGCGTCCAGTACGGCCTGGCTGCGGCGCATGCTGGTGATCTCGCTCGCCCCGGACAGCAGCGGGATCTGGGTCGCGGCCCCGACCACGGCACCGCCGACGATGTGCCACATCGCCGACACCGTCATCGCTCCCCCGCTGACGTCGGCGAGCTGGGCGAACAGCGGCGCGAGCGCACGGTGGCTGCGATGGGCGATCCAGGTCGTCAGCGCGGCCTCGTTGGGCAGCGCGACGATGCCGTGCCGGGCGGGTCGACCCGCCCCGAGGCGTGGGCGAGCGGTGAAATGCGGGTCATCGGGGAGCGCCCGCAGGGTCGGATCGACCACCCCGACCCAGTCGATGGCTCCTTCGGAGTCGACATGGACCCACAGGTTCTCGAGACCCGTGTCCCACGCTCGTCCCTCGAGCACCAGTAGTGGGACCACCCGGCCGACCACCACGTGGGCGAAGGTGGCCGCCAGTTGCTGCGCCACCGCGTATCGGCTGTCGGTTTCGGCGACGCCGGCGTCGAACATGACCTGGAGGCGCCCGGCGGTGAGGGCTTCGGACAGTGGCCACCACCGTCGACGGGACAGGTCACCCATGACCGCCACGCCGTACACGCGGGGGCACTCCGGATAGAGCTCGCGCAGCCGGCGGCTCGACTCGTGGATGGGCAAGGCGCGCCTGATCGCCATGCTCGCGATGAGCGGATCGTCGACGAGGACAGTCACGGAACCTCCAATCGTGGCAGCGTGGTTAGGTTAGCCTTACTATAGTCACCGACCGCAACCGGGCCACCCCCTGTGACCGGACTCACAAGCGGCCGTGCAGGCGCGGGAATGCCTGCCGCACCGGGACTCGGCGGCGAGCGCGTGGAGGCGTCAGCAGTCAAGATGGATACGACAATCGGTAGTAATCGCGTAGTACGCTTTGACCTACAGCGGGTAGGAGATGAACCGAAGATGGCCAAGCTGACACGGCTCGGGGACCTGGAACGGTCCGTGATGGACCACTTGTGGTCGGCCCGTGAGCCTCAGACGGTGCGTCAGGTGCACGAGTCCCTCGCTGCCCACCGCGACCTCGCGTACACCACGATCATGACGGTGTTGCAGCGCCTGGCGAAGAAGAACCTGGTGGTGCAGCACCGCGACGACCGCGCCCACCGGTACGCGCCCACCCACGGCCGCGACGAACTCGTCGCCGGGCTGATGGTCGACGCGCTGGACCAGGCCGCAGACTCGGGTAGCCGCGAGGCGGCTCTCGTCCACTTCGTCGAGCGCGTGGGCGTCGACGAGGTCGACGCGCTGCGCCGCGCACTGGCCGAACTGGAAGACAAGAACCGTGATGATCCGCCCGCTGGCGGTCCGGGCATCGCCTGAGGGACACTGGCAGCGTGTCCGCGCTGGCCTTCACCATCGTCGCCCTGCTGCTGTCGGGGCCGGTGCCTGCGTTGCTCGCGCGAGCGCGATGGCCGATGAGGGCCCCGCGCGCAGCGATCGTGCTGTGGCAGTCGGTGGCGCTGGCCGCGGTGCTCTCCGCATTCTCGGCTGGGCTTGCCATCGCCAGCCGGCTCTTTCGGCCGGGTTCTGACGGGCGACCTACAGCGACACTGACCGGTGCCGTCGACACCCTGGGGTGGCCGTTGTGGACGCTGCACGTCGCGGTGCTGACCCTCACGCTGCTGATCGGTGCCCGGTTGACCGCGTCGGTGCTCAACGTCGCCATCGCGACCCGCCGCCGACGTGCACATCACCGAATGGTCGTCGACCTGGTCTCCTCTCCGGGGCAGGCCGTGCCGGCGCTGCGTACCCGCTGTAGCGCTCCGGTGCCGGGTCACGGCCTGCGCATCATCGATGTCGACCAGCCGCTGGCCTACTGCCTTCCCGGGGTTCGCAGCCGCGTGGTGCTCAGCGAAGGAACGTTGAACACGTTGTCCGATCAGGAGATCGCGGCGATCCTCTCCCACGAGCGGGCTCACCTTCGCGCCCGCCACGACCTGGTCCTGGAGATGTTCACGGCCGTCCACGCGGCGTTCCCGCGCCTGGTGCGCAGCGGCAACGCCCTGACCGCGGTCCGGCTGCTGATCGAGTTGCTCGCCGACGACGCTGCCGTCCGCAACACCGGCCCCACCCCGCTCGCGCGGGCGTTGGTGGCCTGCGCATCGGCGCGCGCGCCCCGCGGCGCGCTGGCCGCGGGCGGCCCGACCACCGTGGTTCGAGTGCAACGACTGGCCGGTGCGCCGAACAGCCGCATCGTCGCGGCCGGGGCCTACACCGCCGCGGTGGCCAACCTCGTCATCCCCACCGTCGCGGTGGCCGTGCCCTGGCTGACCGAACTCCAGCGCCTGTTCATCGCGTAGAGATGGCTACCCCGTGTCCGTGGTCAGGTCGTCTGCATGGTCTTCTCGTACACGACATTCCCGTCCACGTGCTCACTGCGTGAACGTGGACATTGCACCAAAGTGGTCGAGGTGACCGCGTCCACCCTCCGCACAATCCGCCAACGAAAGGCTGCTGCATGAGCGACTCTGCTTCTCCTGCCACCGGGACCGCCCAGATCGGAGTGACCGGGCTGGCCGTGATGGGGTCGAACATCGCGCGCAATTTCGCCCGGCACGGCTACACGGTCGCGCTGCACAACCGCTCCGTGGCCAAGACCGACGCGCTGCTTGCCGAGCACGGCGCCGACGGCAACTTCGTGCGCAGCGAGACCATCGCCGAATTCCTCGATTCGCTGGAGAAGCCGCGGCGTGTGCTCATCATGGTCAAGGCGGGTGAGCCCACCGACGCGGTCATCAACGAGCTCGCCGACGCCATGGAGGACGGTGACATCATCATCGACGGTGGCAATGCGCTGTACACCGACACGATCCGTCGCGAGAAGGCGATGCGTGAGCGCGGACTGCATTTCGTCGGCGCGGGCATCTCCGGTGGTGAGGAAGGGGCCCTCAACGGCCCGTCGATCATGCCGGGCGGGCCCGCGGAGTCCTACAAGTCGCTCGGGCCGCTGCTCGAGGAGATCTCCGCCCACGTCGACGGCGTGCCCTGTTGCACGCACGTCGGCCCCGACGGCGCCGGGCATTTCGTCAAGATGGTGCACAACGGCATCGAGTACTCCGACATGCAGCTGATCGGTGAGGCCTACCAGCTGCTGCGTGACGCCCTCGGGATGAGCGCGACCCAGATCGCCGACGTCTTCGACGAGTGGAACTCCGGGGACCTGGACAGCTTCCTGGTCGAGATCACCGCCAAGGTGCTGCGACAGAACGACGCCAAGACCGGCAATCCGCTGGTCGACGTGATCCTCGACGAGGCCGAGCAGAAGGGCACCGGCCGCTGGACGGTGAAGTCCGCCCTCGATCTGGGGGTCCCCGTCACCGGCATCGCCGAAGCGGTCTTCGCCCGCGCGCTGTCCGGGTCGGTGACGCAACGTACCGCCACCACCGGGCTGGCGTCCGGCGACCTCGGCGGTGAGCCCGGTGATGCCGGGCAGTTCGTCGAGGATGTCCGGCAGGCCCTCTACGCCTCGAAGATCATCGCCTACGCGCAGGGGTTCAACCAGATTCAGGCCGGCAGCATCGAATACGATTGGGGCATCACGCCCGGCGACCTGGCGACGATCTGGCGGGGCGGCTGCATCATCCGCGCCAAGTTCCTCAACCGCATCAAGGACGCGTTCGACGAGGATCCCGACCTGCCGTCGTTGATCGTCGCCCCGTACTTCCGCTCGGCGATCGAGGCGGCAATCGACAGCTGGCGTCGTGTCGTGGTCACCGCGACCCAGCTGGGCATCCCCATTCCCGGCTTCTCGTCGGCGCTGTCGTACTACGACGGGCTGCGGACCGAGCGGCTGCCGGCGGCCCTCACCCAGGGGTTGCGCGACTTCTTCGGCGCCCACACCTACGGCCGCATCGACGCCGACCGGGACAAGCGCTTCCACACCTTGTGGAGCGGAGACCTCAGCGAGGTGGAGGCCTGACGAGCCCGGGTCGAGCCTGTCCGCGCCGAGTCTGCGGCGAGCCCGTCGTGAGCTCGCAGAGTGCGATCTCCGCGCAGACTCGAGGATCCACCGGCGCATAGACTCGACGGCGATGAAGTTCCTCGACGGCCACCGGCCGCCCTATGACCTGACCTACGACGACGTTTTCATCGTGCCGGGGCGCTCGGAGGTGGCGTCGCGCTTCGACGTCGACCTGTCCACGGTGGACGGCTCGGGCACGACGATCCCGGTGGTGGTGGCCAACATGACCGCCGTCGCCGGCAAACGCATGGCCGAGACGGTGGCGCGCCGGGGCGGAATCGTCGTTCTGCCCCAGGACCTTCCGCTGGTGGCGGTCAGGCACACCGTCGACTTCGTCAAGAGCCGCGACCTCGTGGTGGACACCCCGGTCACGCTGGCGCCGGACGCCTCGGTCTCCGATGCGCTCGCCTTGATTCACAAGCGGGCCCACGGCGCCGCCGTCGTCGTCTTCGAGAACCGCCCCATCGGCCTCGTCACGGAGGCGACCTGCCGCGGCGTAGACCGGTTCACCCGGGTACGCGACGTCGCCACCCCGGATTTCGTCTCCGCTCCGGTCGGTACCGATCCGCGCAAGGTGTTCGACCTGCTCGAACACGCCCACATCGATGTGGCGGTGCTCACCGAGGCCGACGGTGGCCTCGCCGGTGTGCTCACCCGCCTGGGTGCGGTGCGCGCCGGCATCTACGCCCCCGCAGTCGACCGCGACGGCCGGCTGCGCGTTGCGGCCGCGGTCGGCATCAACGGTGACGTCGCCTCCAAGGCCCGCGACCTCGCCGAGGCGGGTGTCGATCTGCTGGTCATCGACACCGCGCACGGCCATCAGCAGCGGATGCTCGACGCGGTGGAGGCGGTCTCCGGCCTGGAGCTCGGCGTGCCGTTGGCCGCCGGGAACGTCGTGTCCGCGGCCGGAACCCGCGATCTGATCAACGCTGGAGCCTCCATCGTCAAGGTCGGTGTCGGGCCGGGCGCGATGTGCACCACCCGGATGATGACCGGCGTGGGTCGCCCGCAGTTCTCGGCCGTCGTCGAATGCTCGGCTGCAGCAAGAGAACTCGATGGCCACGTGTGGGCCGACGGCGGTGTGCGGCACCCGCGCGACGTCGCGCTGGCGTTGGCCGCCGGCGCCTCGAACGTCATGATCGGATCCTGGTTCTCCGGCACCTACGAGTCCCCGGGTGACCTGCTGCACGATCGCGACGACCAGCCGTACAAGGAGAGCTACGGCATGGCATCCAAGCGTGCGGTCGCCGCGCGAACCGCGGCCGACAGCCCGTTCGACCGGGCTCGCAAGGCGCTGTTCGAAGAGGGCATCTCGACCTCGCGGATGAACCTCGATCCAACTCGCGGCGGCGTCGAGGACCTCATCGACCACATCACCTCGGGGGTTCGCAGCACCTGCACCTACGTCGGGGCGCACACGCTGCCCGAACTGCACGAGAACGTGGTGCTCGGCGTCCAGTCCGCCGCCGGATTCGCCGAGGGACATCCGCTTCCGACCGGATGGTGAGCCGGCAGCCGTCACCCGGCGCCACGTTGTGCTGGTGTTTGGGGCCGGCCGTATTCGGCTAGCATGTGGAGGACTTCGGACGGCTGCTCGAGATCTGCGCACGAGCCGATCCGAAGCGTTGCGTAATTCGAAGAAAGGGATCAGGTGCCGCAGGCACTGGACGGCGGCCCGTCCGAGCCGGTTGTGATCGCCGAACCGGCCGATCACGAACCCGCCGAGGCCGAACCCTCCTCTAGTCAGCCGGGCGCCAGGCCCGGCTTCTCCGGTGACGTCGCGGGAGCGATTCGATGAACGCCGCCATGACGGTGCTGTCGCTGGTGGCGTTCGTACTGCTCACCGCAGGGACCGCGGTGTTCGTCGCCGCCGAGTTCTCCCTCACCGCGCTGGAACGCAGCACCGTCGAAGCCAACGTCCGCAGCGGTGACCGGCGCGACCAGATGGTGCAGCGCGCTCACCGGACACTCTCCACCCAACTCTCCGGCGCCCAGGTCGGCATCTCCATCACCACGCTGGCCACCGGTTTCCTGGCCGAACCTGTCGTCGCCCGGCTCATCGCACCCGGACTGACCGCCCTCGGCCTGCCCGACCAATTCGTCAGTGGCGTCGCGCTCGCGCTGGCCATCCTGATCGCCACCTCGCTGTCGATGGTGTTCGGCGAACTGGTTCCGAAGAACCTCGCCGTCGCCCGCCCGGTGCCGACCGCGCGCTGGTCGGCCGGGCCGCAGCTGCTGTTCTCGCTGGTGTTCACGCCCCTGATCCGCCTGACCAACGGCACGGCGAACTGGATCCTGCGCCGGATGGGTATCGAACCCGCCGAGGAGTTGCGCTCGGCCCGCTCTCCGCAGGAGCTGGTGTCGCTGGTGCGCACCTCCGCGCGCAGCGGCTCATTGGATCCCGTCACCGCCGTGCTGGTGGACCGCTCTCTGCAGTTCGGTGTCCGCACCGCCGAAGAACTGATGACGCCCCGCTCGATGATCGAATCGCTGGAAGCCGACGACACCGTGGCCGACCTCAGCGAGGCGGCCGTACGCACCGGGCATTCCCGCTTTCCCGTCATCCGCGGCGACCTCGACGAGACCATCGGCATGGTGCACGTCAAACAGGTCTTCGCCGTTCCGCACGCCCAGCGATCGGCGACCCGGTTGTCCGATCTGGCTCAGCCGGTGACCAAGGTGCCCTCCACCCTCGACGGTGACGCGGTGATGTCGGAGGTTCGCGCGAACGGCCTGCAGACCGCTCTGGTCGTCGACGAGTACGGCGGCACCGCGGGCATGGTGACCGTCGAGGACCTCATCGAGGAGATCGTCGGCGACGTCCGCGACGAGCACGACGTCGAACCACCCGACGTCGTGCAGGCCGGCCGGGACTGGCACGTCTCCGGGCTGCTGCGCATCGACGAAGTCGCTGAGGGCACCGCCTTCCGCGCGCCCGAAGGCGACTACGAGACCATCGGCGGTTTGGTCCTGGAGAAGCTCGGACACATACCCGAGGAAGGTGAGTCGGTGGAGCTGACCGCCTTCGACCCGGACGGAATGGTCGAAGACCCGATTCGCTGGCGGGCCACCGTGGTCACGATGGACGGCCGTCGCATCGACACGCTGCGGTTGACCGAACTCGGCCGCGGAGGTGAGAACCAGGATGGGTGACATCTTCGGCGTCCTGCTCACCTTCGTGCTGCTCGCGGCCAACGCGTTCTTCGTCGGCTCGGAGTTCGCGTTGATCTCCGCGCGGCGCGACCGGCTCGAGGCGCTGGCCGAGCAGGGCAAGAAGAGCGCCGTCACGGTCATCCGGGCCGGCGAGAACCTGTCGCTGATGCTGGCCGGAGCCCAGTTGGGCATCACGATCTGTTCGATTCTGCTCGGCCGGGTGGCCGAGCCCGCGGTCGCGCATCTGCTCGAAGAGCCGTTCGGGCTGCTGGGCATCCCCGACGCGCTGCTGCACACGGTGTCGTTTATCGTGGCGCTGTCGATCGTGGTGACGCTGCACGTGCTGCTCGGCGAGATGGTGCCCAAGAACATCGCCATCGCCGGCCCCGAGTCGACCGCGATGCTGCTCATCCCGATCTACCTGGTGTACATCCGTCTCGCGCGCCCCTTCATCGCGTTCTACAACTGGTGTGCCAACACCACGCTGCGAGCGTTCGGGGTGGAACCCAAAGACGAACTCGACGTGACCGTGTCCACCGTCGAACTGTCGGAGATGATCGCCGAGTCGCTGTCCGAGGGGCTGTTGGACCCCGAGGAACACAGCAGGCTCACCCGGGCGCTGCAGATCCGCAATCGCACGGTCAACGACGTCGCGCTGCCCCTGGCCCAGATCCGCGCGGTCCCCGTCGCCCACGTCGGTGCGGGACCGACGGTCGGCGCCATCGAACAGGCACTGGTCGAGACGGGCTACTCACGCTTCCCTGTCGCCGACCCCGACGGCGCCTTCGTCGGCTACCTGCACATCAAGGATGTGCTGCCCCATGTCGACGATGCCCGCAACGGGCACACCGTGCTCAGCTCCGACATGATCCGCCCGCTCCCCCGCGTGCCTGCGTCGTTGCCGCTGCCCGACGGGCTGACCCGGCTGCGCCGCAACAACGCCCACCTGGCACTCGTCACCGACGCCGAGGGCGCCGTCACCGCGGTGGTCGCGCTCGAAGACCTCGTCGAAGACCTGGTGGGCACGGTGCGTGACGGCACCCACCGTGTCTGATTCGCGGCTCGCCGCGGGCGACTGGCTCGAGCGCGAGCGCGCCCACCTCACCCG
>CAXEZH010000279.1:0-20471 GCA_964000695.1 uncultured Mycolicibacterium sp.
CTCTCGCCTTCGGGGAGCAGCGCCTCGAGGCTGCCGGGCTTCAGCGCGCTGAGGTCGGCCGGCGCCGCGCCGGCCTGGTCGCGGTGACGGGCCAACGCCTCGGCCTGGTCCGGCCAGCCGCGGAACAGCGTCACCCGTTCGGCCTCCAGCAGCCGCAGCGTCGAATCAGGCTGGGGTACCGCCTCGGTGACCAGGGTGGCGCCGGCCACCAACGCCGACATCAACCCACCGGCGAATCCGCCGACCCAGAAGAACGGCATCGGCAGATACAGCCGGGTGTCGGCGTCGACGCAGCGGGCCGACAGCCCGGAGCGCACGGCACCGATGGCATTGCCGTGCGAGTGCCGGACACCCTTGGGGGCCCCGCTGCTGCCCGAGGTGAACAGGATGGCCAGCGGGTCGGCTGGGCGCACCATCCGGGACAGTGCCTCGGCGACCCGGCGTGCCGCCCCACCGCCTTCGGCGGTCCGGCGTGCCGCCCCAACGCCTTCGGCGGGCAGCGCGGCGGCCCGGTGCACAGCCCGCAGCGCGGGCAGGTCACCGGCCGGCGGCAGGTAGTTCAGATAGCGCCGCCCCCGGAACTCGTCGACCGCGATCAGATGCTCCACGGCCGCGGCCCGCAGCGCCGCGCTCAACTCCGGCGGGGTGAACAGGGTGCTCAGCGGAACCAGCACGGCGCCGATCCTGGTCAGCGCGAACGCGATCCGGGCCCACTGCACGCCGTTGGGCATGAGCAAGCCGACGCGGCAGCCCTTGTTGAGGCCGGCGTCGAGGAACGCGGCGGCCAGCTCGAGGGTCTGGATGTCGAGCTCGCGGTAGGTGAGTCGCTCCCTGGGCTCCACGACGGCGTCCTTGGTGCCGTGCCGACGGGCTGCGTCGCGCAGCAGGGCGTCGATCGTGTCAGCCATCGAAGAGCCCTGTCAGTGCGGCGAGATCCACCTTGCCGCTGGAGCGCAGCGGGAGGTCGGCGCGCCGGATGGTGGCGAACCGGCGCGGGATCTTGTAACTGGACAGCCGGGTGCGCAGCCCGTCGCGCAGGCGCTGCTCGTCGACTGGCGTGCCGGTATCGGTAGCGATCACCGCGGCGACGACCTGACCGCGTTTCGGGTGTTCGAGGCCGACAACGTGGACGGTGGCATCGACACCGAGCGCCTCACAGACTTCGGTCAGCACGTTCTCCACCTCTGGGGGTGCCACATTCGCCCCGGAGGTCTTGATCATCGAACCCGCCCGCCCGAGGAAGTAGAACAGCCCGTCGTCGTCACGGCGCACGAGATCTCCGGTGTGGAACCAGCCGTCGTGATCGAAGCAGTCCTCCCTGCGTCTGCCGTAGTAGCCCTGCATCAGGTGCGGGCCGCGCACCAGCAGCTCGCCGGTGCCGGCCTCGGCGCCGGTGCCGGGGTCGATCACGCGGGTCTGGAAACCTGGTGCCGGATGACCGTAGGAGCCCCGGCGGGACTCGGGTTGATCGGATTCGTCGGCGCTGATCAGTACCACGCTGCCGGTCTCGGTCATGCCCAGCATGTTGTGCCGCAGCTGCGGGTCCGAAGGCCGGACCTCGGACGCCATGATCGGGTACAGGTTGCCGCGCCGCATCGAGCTCAGATCCCGGGAGTCGAAGCTCGGGTGGCGGACCAGGTGAGCGATGCCGGCGGCGAATCCGTTGGTGACGGTGGGCTTTTCGGCCTCGAGCAGATCGAGCGTGGCGGCCGGGTCGGTGGCGTTGGAGCAGATCAGGGTGGCTCCGGCCACCACGGTGGCCAGCAGGCCGAAGGCGAAGCCGCCGATCCAGAAGAACGGCGAATTGCAGAACAGCCGGTCGTCGCGGCCGAGCCGGCGGATCGCGTTGAGGTTGTGCTGATGAGTGAGCAGCCCCTGGTGGGTGTGTACCACTCCATTGGGTGTGCTGGTGGATCCGGAGGTGTAGATGACGGCCAGAACGTCGCATCCGTCGACGTCGTCTTCGAGCGGCGTCACGGTGACGTGGCGCGGGTCGATCGCCGCAAGCTCGTCGGTGAACAGCACGTGGCGCAGCACCGGCACCGCCGCGCACATGATCGGGCCGGACGCCGGCAGCGTCTCGCCGAGCGCCTCGGTCAGCCGCCGCACGTAGTCGTGCGAACGATGGGACCGCGTCGCCAGCAGCACCGCCACATCGCTGCCGACGAGTTGGCCGAGCAGCTCGGGTGCGGTGCTGAACGTCGAGAACGGCACCACCACCGCGCCGATCCGGGCGGCCGCGAAGAGCCCGACGACGAAGTCCGCACCGTTGGGGTACAGCAGCCCGACGTGCGAACCCCTGCCCACACCGAGGGCAACCAGCCGAGCCGCGACTTCCGCGGAGCGGGCGGCGGCCTGGGCGTAGCTCAGTCGCTCGTCGTCACAGATCAGCAGGGCCTTGTCGCCCAGAGCGGACCGGGCGCGCAGCAGTGCCGGTACGGTGTTGTCCGCGCCGCTCATACCCGGACGAAGTGCGATCGCACAGCGGTCAGGTCAGGCTTGCCCGACGGGGTCCGCGGGATCGCGTCGACGACGACGATCTCGGTGGGTACTTCGTAGCGGGCCAGCCGGGAGTGCAGGAAGTCGAGCAGGTCATCGGGACTGGCCGACGCGCCCGCGCGCAGCTCGACCAGCGCGACCGGGGTCTCCCCGAGCCGGGGGTCGGGCAGACCGACCACCGACGCGCCCTGCACCGCCGGATGGTGTTCCAGCGCGGCGCGCACGTCGTCGGGCATCACCTTGAAACCGCCCCGGATGATGGCCTGATCGGCGCGTCCGAGGATCCACAGGAATCCGTCGGCGTCGATGCGGGCGATGTCGGTGGTGCGCAGCCAGTCCGCATCGGGGCCGAGCTGAGCCGGTTTCACCTCGAGCAGGCCGGGCTGGTCGGCCGGCAGTGGCGTCCCGGAGTCCGCGTCCACGATGCGAAGCCGCGCACCGGGGTTGGCGCGCCCGACACTGCCTCGTTTCGCCTGCCAGTGTTTCCGGTGATCGGCCAGCGTCCACCCGGCCACGCCGCCTCCGAATTCCGTTGCCGCGTAGGAGGTCAGCACGGGGATACCGAATTTCTCGGTGAACGCGTCGGCGTCGTCGGCCGACAGCGGCGCGGTCCCAGAGGTGACCGCGCTGACCCCGGCGAGGTCGGCGCGGGTCAGACCCGAGTGCAACACCATCCGTAGTGCGGCGGGGACCAGCGACACTGCGCGGGGCCGGTACTCGCGCACCGCGCGCGCCCACGGGTCCAGGTCGAACCGGCGTAGCAGCACGAATGGCCGGGCTTCGGCGATGCACAGCAGCACCCGGAACACCCCGCCGACGTGGACCAGCGGAGAGTTGACGATGGCGACGCCGCTTCGCACCCGCGTCGGCGCGGCGGCCTGCTCCGGATCGGCGCCGATGACGCTGCGGGCCAACATGTCGTAGGTGAGATCGACCCGTTTGGGCGGGCCGGTGGTTCCGCTGGTCAGCATCCACACTGCGACGCCGGGCCTGCCGGAGTCGTCGGGCGCGGTGCCTTCGCTGACCGAGGGTGGGGTCTGCAGATCGCTGATCGCAATTCTGGTCGCGGCGGACTCGCCGGCCAGCGCGGTCAGGTCGCCGGCCAGACCGACGAGCACCGGCATCCGCAACGCCTCGATGTCCGCGCGGGTCCGGTCGTGGCCGCGACCCGGGTTGATCACCACCACGGTGCCTCCCGCCCAGAGCACCCCGAGCAGGGCTGCGACGTGGGCGGGCTCGTTGCGCAGCATGATCCCGACCCGGCCCCGGCCGGCCAGCGCCGCCACCCTGCGGGCCAGGGTGGCCACCTCGGCGAAGGTGTGCCAGGTGCCGTCGAACTCGAGCGCCCGCGCGGCGGGGTCGAGGTCGAGCACCGCGTCGATGCGTCGCGACAGGGGGTGGCTCATCAGCGGATCCGAGGTTTCGTCTTCGGGATGGGCCGCTCGGCGAGTTCGGCTTTGGCGATCGGATTGCCCAGCCGGGTGTAGATCAAGCCCTGGTCCATCGCCGCCCGGTAGGGCTTGTCGAGAGATTCCCAGATCGCCTTGACGGTGCCCTGGGTGGCGGTCGGCGGCTTGGCGGCGATGCACGCCGCGATGTCGTGGGCACGTTCCCAGAGTTGTTGTTCGCCGACCACTTCGGTGACCAGCCCGATGCGCAGCGCCGTCTGTGCGCCGACCCGCTCGTCGTTGCCCATCAGCGCCATCCGCAGCGTGTCACCCAGCCCGACGCGGCGCATCAGCCCGACCGGCTCCAGCGCCGAGACCAGCCCGGCGCTGACGTGTGAGTCGAAGAACGTCGCGCCGTCGGAGCAGATCACCACGTCAGCCTCGTTGACGAAGTACAGCGCGCCCGCGGTGCACATGCCCTGCACCGCGCAGACCACCGGCTTCCACATCTTCTGCCACTTCGGGCTGAGCAGCTCGCCGGGATCTTCGTGGTTCCACACGATGTCGGGCTGCCCGTAACTGGACTTGACGTCCAGTCCCGCCGAGAACGCCCGCTCGCCGGCGGCGCGCAGCACCACGGCGTTGATCGCCTCGTCGGCCTTGATCAGGTGCCAGACCTGCCGCATCTCCTCGCACATCCGGCGGTTGAAGGAGTTCAGCGCCTCCGGGCGGTTCAGGGTGACCGTCGCGACCCGGTCTCGATGGTCCAGGTCGAGCAGTACGGTGTCGAAGTCCTCCATCGGTGAAGCCTTACCGGCACTGCCAATTCGGGGTGCGTTTCTCCACGAACGCCAGCGGCCCCTCCTGGGCGTCCTCGGTGCGCACCACCCGCTCGCGGAACGTCTCGGCGAGGATCTCGCCCTCCAGCAGCGGCAGGTCCAGCGTCTTGTGGATGGCCAGCCGGGTGCCGCGCACGGCCAGCGGGGCGTTGGAGTTGACGATGTCGGCGATCTCGTGGGCCCGCTCGAGCAGCCGCTCGTGTTCGACCACCTCGGTGATCATCCCGAGCTCGTAGGCACGCTGCGCGTTCATCCGCTCGTGCTTGCCCATCAGCGCCATCCGCAACGCCACCGAGCGCGGCAATGCCCGCGCCAGTCGCACCATCTCCCGGGCGGCTACCAGGCCGATGCTGACGTGCGGGTCGAAGAACGTCGCCCTGTCCGAGGCGATCACGATGTCGCCGGTGGTCACCCAGTCCAGGCCGGCGCCGCAGCAGATGCCGTTGACCGCCGCCAGTACCGGTTTGGCCATCCGGCGAAACGGGGGAGTGCCCTCCTGCGGGGCCTCCCACTGGTCGTAGGTGGACAGATAGGGCCGCTCGTAGATGACCCTGCCGTCCTCGGGGATCTCCTTGACGTCGGCTCCGGTGCAGAACGCCCGGCCGTTGCCGGTGACGATGATCAACCAGATGTCGTCGTCGCCCTCGGCTTCGTCGTAGGCAGCGCGCAACTCGGTGATCATGTGTGGTGACAGCGCGTTGAGGGCCTGTGGGCGGTTCAACGTGATGGTCGCGGTGTGTCCGGTCACCTCATAGGTGATGGTGTCGTAGTCCTTGGGTGCCCCCACGTGGTGTCCTTCGCTCATCTGCCTTGGAATTCCGGTGCGCGTCGATCTCGGAATGCGGCCAGACCCTCTTTGAAATCGGTCGTCCGGCATGAGAGTTCGAGGCTTGCGAGCTCATGGGCCATGGACTGGACAAGGGTGGCGTGCAGGCCGTAGTTGATGGCCTGCTTGGCCAGCCCGATCGCCACCGTGGGCCCCGACGCCAGTCGCTCGAGCAGCTCGTCGGTGGCGGTGTCGAGCTCGTCGTCGGCGACGGCGTCGTGGATCAGACCCCACTGCGCCGCCTCGGATCCGCTGACCTGCTCACCCAGCAGCAGCATCCGTTTGGCCCTGCTCACCCCGGCCAGCCGAGGCAGCAACCAGGTTGCACCGGAGTCCGGGGTGAACCCGCGCTCGATGAACGGCTCCCACACCGTGGCGTCCGATGTCGCAACGGTGAAGTCGGCGGCCAGTGCCACGTTGGCGCCGAGCCCGACCGCCCACCCGCGCAACCGGCATACCACCGGAAGCTGAATGGTGGCGACGAGCTCGACGAGCCGGTTGGCCGTATGCGGGATTCGCCGGGTCAGATCACCGGTCCTGGGGCGGCCGGCGTCGCTGTTGGTGGCCACCCAGTCGGCGCCGGCGCAGAAGTCGGCACCGGCGCCGGTCAGGCACACCGCCCGCAGCGAATCGTCAGTCGCGGCCTTGGTCAGGATTCCCACGAGGTCGTCGATCATGCTGTGGCTCAGAGAGTTTCGCCTGTGCGGGCGGTCAAGGGTGATGCGTAGCACCGTGCCTTTGCGGTCCTGGCGCACTGCGCCTGCGTCGGCGTCATCGCGCACCGGCTGCCATCCTCTCCGGGTGTGGCCGAGGGCGATACAGATAGCCATACCGTTGGTTGTTCGATTACTATCCTGTACAACTTAGCAAGGAAAGGCCTTCCGCGGAACCGTGTCAGTGCAGCGCATTCGCCAGCCCCGGGTGGCCGAGCTCGTGGCATCCCGGTTGCGCGACGACATCCTGACCGGAAGGCTCACCGAGGGCGACGTGCTGCCGTCGCAGGAGGCGCTGTTCGCCGAGTTCGGCGTCAGCCCACCGGCGGTCCGGGAGGCCGTTCACATCCTGGAGTCCGACGGACTGATCTCGGTCCGGCGCGGCAACGTCGGTGGCGCCGTGGTGCATCTGCCGTCGGCCGAGCGCACCGCGCAGATGATCAGCATGGTGCTGCAGCCCCGCGCGGCGACACCCGCCGACGTCAGCGACGCGCTGGTGCACCTCGAGCCGGTCTGCGCGGGGTTGTGCGCCACCCGGCCCGACCGGCTGAGCGAGGTGGTCCCGTACCTGCGCGAGGCCATCGACGCCCAAATCGAACAGCTCGACGTGCCCGGACGTTATGTGCCCAACGCCCGCAGGTTCCACGAACAGATCGTGGCCCGGTGCGGCAACGAGCCGATGATCCTGGTCATCGGCTCGTTGGAACTGATCTGGTCGGCCCACGAGTCCTCGGTGTGGAACGGCGAACACCACGAGGAAGATCCGATGGATCCCACGACGATGCGCGCGGCGTTGCGTGACCACGACCGCCTGGTGGGGGCGATCGCCGACGGCGACGCCGTGCGTGCACAACGACTGGCGGCCGACCACCTGGCCGCTGCGCGGCGCAACACCCTTGCCGCCGGGGCGGACAAGACCATCCAAGCCAAGCTGATCTCGAATCCCGACTGAACAGGATCGCCCATGTCCACCTCTGCCGATGACCGCGTGCTGTTCGACGCCGACCGGGACACCCGCATCGCGACGATCACGCTCAACAATCCTGCGCAACGGAATTCCTACGACGCCGCGATGCGCGGCCTGTTGTCCCGCTACCTCGACCAGGTAGCGGACGACGACGATCTGACCGTCGTGCTGCTGCGCGGCGCGGACGGCGTGTTCAGCACCGGTGCAGACATGAACAACGCCTACGGTTGGTACGGCGCGGCGGGCACCGACAAGCCGGCCGAGTCCCGGAAGGCGCGTCCCAGCCAGCGCCGGCGGCTCACCGTGGATCGCCAATCGTTCGGCTTCTACCACAACCTGCTGGGGTTCCCGAAGGTGACCGTCGGGGAGATCAACGGCTATGCGCTGGGCGGTGGATTCGAGATGGCCCTGATGGCCGACATCGCGGTGATCGGGCGCGACACCAAGATCGGGATGCCAGCGACGCGGTTCCTCGGCCCCGCGTTGGGCAGCCTGCACATGTTCTTCCACCGGCTGGGTCCGGTGCTCGCCCGGCGACTGTTGCTCACCGGTGACATCATCACCGCCAGTGAAATCGAGCACCTCGGGGTGTTCACCGACACCTGTGATGGGGCGGCGGTGGCGCCGCGGGCGCGCTACTGGGCGGAGAAGGCCGCGAAGATGCCGGCCGACGGTGTCGTGATGGCCAAAGAAGCGTTCCGGCTTGTCGAGCAGACCCAGGCCTATCAGGGCGAGGAAGTCGCCAGCTATCTCTTCCACGCTTTTGGCACGAATCTGCAGTTCGCTCCGGGCGAGTTCAACTTCGTCAAGACCCGCGCCGAACACGGCACCAGGGAAGCGTTCCGGCTTCGGGACGAGCACTTCTTCGTCCCCGAACCCGAACCGGAACCGGGCCAGACATCCGAGTGACCCGACTCACTTACGGCCCGCGCTACAGTATCTGTTAGTTTTGTAACGCTGCTTTCCGCTGAAACCGAGGTCGAGATATGCCTACACCCGTCATCGTCGGTGCCGCCCGAACGGCCATCGGCCGGTCTTTCAAGGGTGCGCTGGTCAACACCCCACCCGAGACGCTGATCACCACGGTGCTGCCCGAGGTGGTGCGCCGCTCGGGAGTCGACACAGCCGACATCGATGACATCATCTTCGCGGAGTCACATTACGGCGGAGGCGATCTGGCGCGCTACGCGGCTGACGCCACCGGGCTGTCGCATGTGCCCGGCCAGTCGGTCAACCGGCACTGCGCCGGCAGCCTCACCGCCATCGGCAACGCGTCGGCGCAGATCGGATCCGGAATGGAGCGGGTCCTGATCGCCGGCGGGGTGCAGTCGTTGTCGATGACGCCGCTGGTCAACTGGCGCATCCCCGGCCCCGAGCTGAAGTTCGAAGAGAAATGGATGCCGCCCACCCACGTCGAGACGCCGGATGCGCCGACCCGCGACATGTCCATCACGGTGGGGTGGAACACCGCACAGTCCTACGGCATCACCCGCGAAGAGATGGACGCCTGGGCGGCGCGCTCGCACCACCGCGCCATCGCAGCGATGGATGCGGGCAAGTTCGCCGACGAGATCGTGCCGTTGAAGATCACCCAGTTCGACGGATCGGTCGTCGACTTCAGCGTCGACGAGCATCCGCGCCGCGACACCACCGTGGACAAGCTGGCCGGGCTCAAGGTGTTGCATCCCGAGATCGAGGGCTTCTCGATCACCGCGGGCAACGCCAGCGGGACCAACGACGCCGCGGCCGGCGTCGCTGTCGTCGAGCGCGACTACGCGGCCGCCCACGGGCTGAACGTGATGGCCACCGTCAGGGCCTGGGGTGCGGCCGGGGTGCCTCCCCGGGAGACCGGGCTGGGCGCAGTCAAGGTCATCGGCAAGGTGCTCGACCGGGCCGGGCTCAAGCCGTCCGACATCGCACTGTGGGAGATCAACGAAGCGTTCGCCTCGGTGCCGATCGCGGCGTGCAAGGAGTACGGCCTCGACGAGGAGCTGGTGAACTTCTCCGGTAGCGGCTGCAGCCTCGGCCACCCGATCGCCGCCTCCGGGGCCCGGATGGTGACCACGCTGGTCTACGAGCTGCAACGCCGCGGTGGCGGCATCGGGATGGCGGCCATGTGCGCCGGCGGCGGCCAGGGCGGCGCCGTGATCGTCGAGGTCTGAGACTCGGGGCTCACGTGCGGGCGGCAGTCCTGCTGCGGGCGCCGGTAGCCGCGCTCTTGGCGGCCTTGCGGGCCGGTTTCGTGTTCGCCTCGAGCAGTCTGGCGGCATGATCGAGGATGCATTCGAGTCCGAACTCGAACGTGCGATCGTCGGACGCGACGCGATGGTGCCCGGCTTGGACGATGGTCGCCAACAACGGTGTGCTGTCCGGGTCCACCGATTCGTCGATGTCGCGGGGGTTGTCCTCGGCGGCGAGGTTCTTTTCTCGGAGCCGCTGTAGCACCACCGACCCCCGGACGTGCGTCGACATGGCCGAATAGGTGTCGAAGGCCTGTTCGGGTGACAGTCCGGCCTCGACCAGGCTGTTGATGGCCTTCTCCACTTCCTGTACACCCACCTGGGCCGTCCGGGGGCTCAGTGCAGAGCGGATCAATATCAGATCGCACAGGATCGGGTTGCCGTTGAAGGTCTCGCGCATCGAACGGGCGTGGTTGGCCAGCGTCTGGCGCCAGTCCTTGGCCTCGACATACGGGGTGGCGAAGGCGTACTGGCTCAGCGCGCGGTCGGTCATCGCGTTGAGCAGGTCATCCTTCTTGCGGAAATACCAGTAGATGCTGGTGACTCCGACGCCCAGATGTTTGCCGAGCAGCGGCATGCTCAGGTTGTCGATGCCGACCTGCTCGGCGAGTTCGAACGCGCCCTTGATGATGTCGTCGGGATTGATGGAACCGCGCTCACGCCGCTGGCGCTTCTGTGCGGTCACCTGCTTCGCCACTGAGGGCACCTCCGTCGTCGTGGTTGCCGCTGCGCTCGGCTCACCCGGTGGATGAGGGCCCGATGAATCCGGCAGCGGGTAATCTGGAATGCGCCTTTGCGGTCTTCGCGCTGCTTCGCTGTGCCGGTAGACCCTACCGGCAGATGGCGGGCCGGGTTCGGCCGGCGGCGTTCCACCCTAATACTGTAAGCCCTATAGTAAGCTTTTCCAGCGATACGTGCGATGATGCATCACCGGGTCGAAGGGGTCATGGTGTCAGACGAGGTCTTGCTGGAGCGCCGGGAGCGGACGCTGATCATCACCATCAACCGGCCGGAGGCGCGCAACGCGTTCAACCTCGCGGTGGCCCAGGGGCTGGCCGACGCGATGGACGAACTCGACGACACCGCCGAACTGTCGGTGGCTGTCATCACCGGTGCAGGCGGCAACTTCTGTGCCGGCATGGACCTCAAGGCGTTCATGGCCGGCGAGGTGCCCGCCATCGAGGGCCGCGGGATCGGCTTCACCGAGCATCCGCCACGCAAGCCCGTCATCGCCGCGGTCGAAGGGTACGCGCTGGCCGGCGGCACCGAGATCGTGCTCGCCACGGATCTGATCGTGGCGGCCAGGAACGCCAAGTTCGGGATCCCCGAGGTCAAGCGCGGTCTGGTCGCGGCCGGCGGCGGACTGCTGCGGCTGCAGAAACGCATCCCGTACCAGAAGGCGCTCGAACTCGCCCTGACCGGGGAGAGCTTCACCGCCGAGGAGGCCTCCGGCTGGGGCTTCGTCAATGTGCTGACCGAGCCGGGCGAGGCCCTGGCCGGTGCGCTGGAGCTGGCCGAGCGGATCACCGCCAACGGCCCGCTGGCGGTCGCGGTGACCAAAGAGGTCATGACCAAGTCCGCGGACTGGACCGAAGCCGAAATGTGGAAGAAGCAAGGCGAACTGGTGATGCCCGTGTTCGCGTCCAAGGATGCGATGGAGGGGGCCACCGCCTTCGCGGAGAAGCGTAAGCCGAACTGGACGGGCACCTGACGGGTCCGACATGGACCTTGGCTTGCGCGATGCCACCGCAGTCGTCATCGGCGGCGGTCGCGGCATGGGGCTTGCCACCGCACGGTGCCTCGCCGAGGACGGCGCGCGTGTGGCCGTCGTCGGCCGGTCGGTCGATGTGGTCGAGGAAGCCGCTGTCACGCTCACCGAATGCGGTAGCCCCGAGGCTTTCGGATTGGTCGCTGACACCGCCGATCAGACTCTGGTGGACGCGTTGTTCGACGACGTCGCGCAGCGGTGGGGTGGGCAACTGAACATCCTCGTCCACACCGTCGGCCCCAGCGTGGCAGGAAACTTCGAGCAGCTCACCGACGACCAGTGGCTGGCGGCCGTCGAGGCGGGCGCAATGGGCATGGTGCGGTGCGTGCGCAGCGCGCTGCCCCTGCTGCGTACGGCGGAATGGGCCCGGATCGTGAACTTCTCGGCGCATTCGACTCAGCGGCAGAGCGTCATGCTCCCCGCCTACACGGCGTCCAAGGCGATGGTCAACAGCATTTCGAAGAATCTGTCCCTGTTGTTGGCCCCAGACGAGATCATGGTGAACGTGGTCTCTCCGGGCAGCATCGCCTCCGAAACCCTGCTGAGCTGGGCCGAGTCGGTGGGGGTGGACGGCACCGATCCCTACGCGCTGATGTCGGCCGTCGACGAACACTTCGGTCACCCCGCGCATCTGCCGCGGGCCGGTCTGCCCGACGAGATCGGTCCGGTCGCGGCGTTTCTGGCTTCGCGGCGCAACTCCTACATGACCGGCGCCAACATCAACGTCGACGGTGGCAGCGACTTCACCTGATTGACCGAGGAGCGGACAATGGCCAAAGCTGCAGAGGCGCGGGACTGGGCGCGGGTAGCGCTGCGCGGTATCGGCGACTCGCTGTACACGCCGTTCTGCGGGGTGGACGGTGACGACATCGACTGGGCGGCCTACCGGCAGCTGGTCCGCTACTGCGTCAGTGACCTGGGCCACGAAATGCTCTGGTGCACAAGCGGTGTCGCCGAGTTCTGGGCGCTGACCATCGAGGAGCGAAAGCGGTTGCTCGAGGTGGCGCTCGAGGAGGCGCGGGCGATCAACCCCGACGTGGTGGTGCAGTCCTGCACCGCGGCGATCGCGGCCAAGGACTGCCTCGAGCTCACCCGCCACGCCGAGGCGGCCGGCGCCGACATCGTGTACCTGCAGACGCCGATGATGGAGACGCACGGTGGTGAGGGTGTGCTGAACTTCTTCCGCTACATCGCCGACCGCACCGACATCGCGCTGGGGATGTTCAATTCACCGTCGTCGGGGTATGTGCTGACCGCCGCCGAGAGTGCCCGCATCGCGACCGAAATCCCGGCGGTGTGCGCCTCCAAGGAGGGAGCCTTCCGGCCCGCCAACAGCAGGCGCCTGCACGAACTCGCGCCGGAGCTTCTGATCTGGGAATGCGACACCACCGTCTACCGGGCCGGCTGGTTGCGTGAGGGCATTGTCTGTGCCGCGCAGCTGGGTACGGCCGGCTACCTGATGGAAACCCCGCAGCGGCGGGTCTTCACCGAGTACTGGAACCTGATCTGGGACGGCAAGCTGGTCGAGGCGATGGACTACGCCAGAGTCAGCGGCCTGGATCGGTTCGAGGCCGATCGGGGTCCCTGGTTCACGTGCTATCCGGGCCGGCCCGACTACTTCACCCACTGGGGTGGCGCGTTCAAGTACGCCGCGTCGCTGCTCGGGCTGCCGATCGGTTCCCACCCCGAATCGCGTCCACCGCAGGCGGCCCTGCCCGAGGCTGCCAAGGCCCAGTTGCGCGATGCCTACCGAGGTTTCGGTCTGATCGAAGGGTGAGCTCGAGGGCGCCAACGCGCCTTGCGGAAGGCTGTACCGATAGGTGTACAGTATGGCAAACACCCAGGTTGAAGTGCGGGGAGCTGATCAATCGATGAGGCAGTCGCGGTGACCGTTTCCGATACGGCGAGCCCCGTGTTGTTCGACCTGCGGGACAGTGGTGTGGCCGTGGTGACGTTCAACAGGCCCGAACGGATGAATGCCTGGGGCGGTGGACTGCCCGGCGCGTTCTACCGGTGCATCGACCGTGCCGAAGCCGACCCCGACGTGCGGGTGATCGTGGTGACTGGCAACGGTCGCGCGTTCTGCGCGGGTGCGGACATGGGTGACCTCGACACCATCTGCGAGGCGAGCGAGTCGGCGGGGGACGCCGATGTGACGCAGTTGGTCGGCGAGCGGCATCCGTACTTCGTCACCGAGCTGCGCAAGCCGGTCATCGCAGCGATCAACGGAGCCTGCGCCGGGATGGGTTTGACGCAGGCGCTGATGTGCGACATCAGGTTCGCCGCCGCAGGGGCCAAGTTCACTACGGCGTTCGCCCGCCGCGGACTGATCGCCGAGTACGGCATCTCCTGGATCCTGCCCCGCCTCGTCGGCTGGGGCGCCGCCCTGGATCTCCTGCTCACCGGGCGCACGTTCTACGCCGAAGAGGCGCTGGAACTGGGTCTGGTCAAGGAGGTCGTCGCCCCGGAGGAGCTGTTGCCGCGGGTCCTGGCCTACGCCGACGACGTCGCGCGCAACTGTGCTCCCAGCGCGCTCGCGGTGATCAAGCGACAGGTCTACGACGACGCGCTGCGCGACATGGTGGCGACCAGCGCACAGGCCGAGAAACTCATGCACGAATCCATGCAGCGCCCCGATTTCATCGAGGGCATCACCGCCTTTTTCGAGAAGCGTCCGCCGGACTTCCCGCCCCTGAAGGAGGACATGCCATGACGACACATCAGGTGCAGCCCTTGGACTACCGCGCGATCGACGTCGACAACCACTACTACGAACCGATCGACTCCTTCACCCGGCATCTGCCCAAGGAGTTCAAGCGGCGCGGCGTGCAGATGCTCACCGAGGGTAAGCGCACGTTCGCCGTGATGGGTGGTGTCGTCAACAACTTCATTCCCAATCCGACGTTCGATCCGATCATCGAACCGGGGTGTCTGGATCTGCTGTTCCGCGGCGAGATCCCCGACGGGGTCGACCCGGCGTCTCTGATGAAGGTCGACCGTCTCGGCGATCACCCCGAGTATCAGAACCGCGATGCACGGGTGAAGATCCTCGACAAACAGAACCTCGAGACCGTGTTCATGTTGCCGACGTTCGCGTGCGGGGTCGAAGAAGCGCTGAAGAACGACATCGAGGCGACCATGGCCTCGGTACACGCCTTCAATCTGTGGCTGGACGAGGATTGGGGCTTCGACCGTCCCGATCACCGCTTCCTGTCCGCGCCGATCATCTCGCTGGCCGATCCCGACAAGGCCGTCGAGGAGGTCGACTTCGTGCTGGGCCGCGGCGCCAGGATCGTGTGTGTGCGACCCGCGCCGGTTCCTGGTGTGGTCAAGCCGCGCTCGCTGGGCGACCCGGTGCACGATCCGGTGTGGGCCCGGCTGGCCGAGGCCGGTGTACCGGTGGTCTTCCACCTCTCCGACAGCGGCTATCTCGCCATCGCGGCGCTGTGGGGCGGCAAGGCCACCTTCGAAGGCTTCGGCAAGAAGGACCCGCTCGATCAGGTGCTGCTCGACGACCGGGCCATCCACGACGCGATGGCCTCGATGATCGTCCACCAGGTGTTCACCAGGCATCCGACGCTGAAGTTGGCCAGCATCGAGAACGGATCCTACTTCGTCTACCGGCTGATCAAACGGCTGAAGAAGTCCGCCAACAACGCCCCCTACCACTACAAGGAAGACCCGGTCGAGCAGCTGCGCAACAACGTGTGGATCGCGCCGTACTACGAGGACGACGTGAAGCTGCTCGCCGAGACCATCGGCGTGGACAAGATCCTGTTCGGGTCGGACTGGCCGCACGGTGAAGGTCTGGCCGACCCGATGGCATTCACCGCCGACATCCCGCAGTTCCCCGAGTTCAGCGCCGAGGACACCCGGAAAGTGATGCGGGACAACGCGCTGTCCCTGCTCGGGGTCGACACTCTGGTCACGGCGTAGCCGCGATGGGGGAGTGGACCATCGGCGATGTCGTCGACGCCATCGCTGATGTCGTCGGGGACCGGACCATGACGGTGTGCGGTGAGCGCAGGACCACCTACGCCGAGATGGCTGAACGTACCCGCCGCGTGGCGAATTTCCTGGCGGAGCGTGATTTCGGTGTGCACTGCGAGCGAGACCAGCTCGACGGCTGGCAGTGCGGCCAGGACCGGATCGCGTTGATCATGTACAACGACCGCTACCCGGAGACGGTGCTCGGGGCGCTGAAGGCCCGCTGCGTGCCGGTCAACGTCAACCACCACTACACCCCGCGTGAGGTGGCCGAACTCCTCGACTACGTGAAGCCGCGCGCGGTGTTCTATCACCGGGCGCTGGGCGCCAAGTTCGCCGACGTGCTCCCGCCGGCCGGGGCGGAACTGATGGTCGCCGTCGACGACGGCAGCTCCCACGCGGCCCTGCCCGGCTCCGTCGACCTCGACGAGGCCATCGCCCACGGTGATCCGGACACCCGGATCACCGGCTCACCGGACGACCTGATCATGTACTGCACCGGCGGCACCACCGGCCGGCCCAAAGGTGTGCTGTGGCGCCAGAGCGACACCTACGTGTCGTCCATGGTGGGCGCCGACCATGAATCGGCCACCGAGATCCACGACAAGGTGCGCAGCAATGCGGGTCCGCCCTGGTTTGCGGTGTCTCCGCTGATGCACGCCGCGGGGCTGTGGACCGTGTTCTCGGGTTCGCTGGCCGGGACACCGGTGGTGCTCTACGACGATCGGGTGAAGTTCGACCCCAGGTCGGTGTTACGGACGGCCGAGCGCGAGAAGGTCGGCTTGATGACGATGGTCGGCGACGCCTACGCGGCACCGTTGATCGAGGAGCTCAACCGCGACAGCTATGACCTGTCCGCCCTCTACGCCATCGGAACCGGTGGGGCGGCAACCAATCCCAAGCATGTGAGTGCCTTGCTGGAAAAGCTTCCACAGCTGACGATCATCAACGGCTACGGGTCGACGGAGACCGGAAACATGGGGTTCGGGCACAACCAGCAGGGATCCAGCCGCGACACCTTCGATCTGCGCGAGGGCGGCACCGTCGTCTCGGCCGATCGGACCAGATTCCTGGCGCCCGGCGATCCGGAGGTCGGCTGGGTGGTCCGGCAGGGCCGGATCCCGCTGGGCTACTTCGACGATGCCGACGCGACCCGCACGACCTTCCCGGTGGTGCAGGGGCGGCGGGTGGTGGTCTCCGGTGACCGGGCCAGCCTGGAAGCCGACGGGACGCTGCGGTTGTACGGCCGGGACTCGCTGGTCGTCAACACCGGCGGCGAGAAGGTGTTCGTCGAGGAGGTGGAAGCGGTGCTGCGCGCCCATCCCGCGGTCGCCGATGCACTCGTGGTGGGACGTGACAGCGACCGCTGGGGCCAGGAACTCGTCGCGCTGGTCGAGCTTCGGCCGGGCGCCGGCGCGACGAGTGCGGATCTGCACACCGCCTGCACCGACGAGTTGGCACGCTTCAAGGCGCCCAAGGAGTTCATCGTCGTGGACAAGGTACGCAGGCTCGGCAACGGCAAGGCCGACTACCGGTGGGCGAAGGGCAGAGCCGCCCAGCGTGACGCGTTGGCGGGACAGCCGTGACCGAACCCCCGAAAGTGATTGACTGCCTGGTCAACGTCCACTTCGGCGAGACCGCCAAACAGCCCGAGTTCATGGTCAAGGTGCGCGACGACTACTTCAAGGGACCGCAGTCGCTCTACGACCAGGTCGAGCTGCCCGCGCTGCTCGACGAGATGGACGAACACCGTGTGGCCAAGGCGATTCTGATGGACAACCTGGTCAAACCCTCGGTCACCGCCCGCGCGTTCGCCGAGCAGCGGCCCGACCGTTTCGCGCTGGCCGTCGGAGGGGTCAACCTGCTGCGGCCGGTGCCGGCGCTGGCCGAACTCGCCGCGGTCAGCAGGGACCTGCCCGTCGCCTATGCCGCGGTGGGGCCGAGCTTCTGGGGCGACGGCATGTATCCGCCCAGCGACGCGGTGTACTACCCGCTCTACGCCAAGTGTGCCGAGCTCGGGTTGCCGCTGTGTGTCAACACCGGCATCCCGGGCCCGCCGATCCCGGGTGAGGTGCAGAATCCCATCCACCTGGACCGGGTGTGTGTGCGCTTCCCGGAACTCAAGCTGTGCATGATCCACGGCGCCGACCCGTGGTGGGAGATCGCGATCCGATTGCTGATCAAGTACGCCAACCTGCGGATCATGACCTCGGCGTGGTCGCCGAAACGGTTGCCCGACAGCCTCCTGCACTACATGCGCACCCGAGGCAAGACCAAGGTGATCTTCGCCTCCGATTGGCCGGTGCTGCGGCAGAGCCGGGTGGTACCCGAGGCGCTCGCGCTGGATCTGCCGCCCGAGGTGCTCGAGAACTATCTGTTCAACAATGCCGAGAGTTTCTTCTTCGGACAGGAGATCGACTGAGTATGGACCGCTACGAACTGCGTAGGCTCGATTACAGTCTGTCCGAGGATCATCGGGCGCTGCAGGCCGCGTACCAGGATTTCTTCGCCACCCGGTGTCCGATCGAGACCGTGCGCGCGGCCGAGGAATCCGGATTCGACAAGAACCTGTGGGAACGGTTGTGCGCCATGGGTGCCACGACGATGGCGTTGCCGGAGTCCGCCGGTGGTGACGGTGCCACCCTGGTGGACCTGACGCTGGTGGCCGAAGAAATCGGCCGGAGGTTGGCGCCCGTGCCGTGGATCGACCACATCTGCGCCGCCCGGCTGCTGGCCAGGTTCGGTCTGGCGGAGGCCGACGTGGCCGCCGGCACCACGCTGGTGGCGCTGGATCCGCAGCAGCAGGCCGCCTCCGGGGCCAGATTGATCCCGGCCGGATCCGTTGCAGACCGGCTGATCCTGCGCGACGGTGACGACATCGTGGTGGTGAGTTTCGCGTCCCGGCCGGCACGGGTGGACAACATCGGCAAGCTGCCGATGGCGTGGGTGGATCCCACCGCCGCCGACAGCCGCACCGTGCTGGCCAGCGGTCCCGATGCGCTCGCCGAATACCAACGCGCACTGGATGAGTGGCGGTTGCTGACCGGGGCCGCCCTGGTCGGGCTGGTCGAGGAGACGATGACCATCGCCGTCGAGTTCGCCAAGACCCGCTACACGCTGGGGGTACCGATCTCGACGCTGCAGGCCATCTCACATCCGCTGGCCAACATTGCGATCACCGTGCAGAGCGGACGCAACCTGGCCCGGCGCGCCGCGTGGTTCCTGGACAACGAACCCGACGAGCGGCCCGAGCTGGCGCCGTCGGTGTTCGTGTTCATGGCCGAGGAGGCGGCCAGGGCGGCGACGATGTGCGTCCACGTGCAAGGCGGATTGGGTGTGTCCGCGGAAGCGGCGGCCACCGCCTACCTGGTGCGGGCCCGTGGATGGGCGATCGCCGGCGGCGACCCCGGCGCCACCGCCACCCGGATCGCCCGGCTGGTGGCCGCGCGGGAAGGACGGAGCTGAACCATGGATTTCTCCCATGTCGAACTCTGCGATGAGGATCGGGCGTTCCGCGACGAGCTCCGCGCCTTCCTGAGCGAACTCGTCACCGACGACGTCATCCGGCGCGACCGGGAGACCGGTGACAACTTCGACGAAGGTGTGCACCTGGCCCTCGGAGCTGCCGGCTACCTGGAACGCGACTGGAAGCCCGACAGCGAGCGGGCCTTCACCCGGGTGCAGCGCCGGATCTGGGAACTGGAGAAGCGCCGGGCCCACGTGCCGTGGGTGACCTCGGGAACCACCGCGATGATCGCGCGCTCGGTGGACAAGTTCGGTTCCGCGGAACTCAAAGACGAAGTGCTGCCTGGGGTGTACAGCGGGCATGTGCGACTGTGCCTGGGCTACACCGAACCCGAGGGCGGATCGGATGTGGCGACCTGCAAGACCCGCGCTGTGCGCGATGGAGACGGCTGGATTATCAATGGCTCGAAGATGTTCACCACCGGCGCGCACAATTGCCAGTACGTCTTTCTCATCACGAACACCGACCCGGACGCCCCGAAACACCAGAGCCTGACGATGTTCCTGGTGCCCCTCGACACGCCCGGGGTGGACATCCAGGGCATCCGCACCGTGGACGGCGACCGCACCAACATCGTCTATTACAGCGATGTGCGGGTCGACGATCGGTACCGCCTCGGCGCGGTCAACGACGGCTGGACGGTGGTGCGGGAGCCGCTGAACGCCGAGCACGGGGCGGTTGACGCGGCCGACGACGGGTTGGCGGACGTGTCGATCATGATGCATCAGGCCATGTTCATGGCCACCGCGGTCGACCGGGCCGCGCAACGGTCCGACGTCACCGATGGTTCGGTGGCGTACCGGTTGGGCCGCAGCGTGGCCCGGCTGGAGGCCGCGTTGTCGGCGCCCAGCATCTTCGGCCGGGTGGCGCTGGCGCAGACCATGCGCGACATCTCACCGGATCTGATGGATCTGCTCGGTCCCGCGTCGGCGTTGCCGGTCGGCACCGACGGAGCGGCCGACGACGGCGCCGCGGAGTACATCTACCGCTTCGCGCCGCTGGTGGGCATCTATGGCGGCACCCTGGAGGTGTTCCGCAACATGATCGCCCAGTACGTGCTCGGCCTCGGCAAACCCAGCTACGCGGCCACGAAAGCGTCGTGAAGGCCCCGCCGCGCGCCGGCCGTGCGCCAGGGTGCGCTTCGTGAACGTCACCAATCCGAGCGGCGAGTGTGAACTCACGGCGAAAAGTCATGCCCGTTGTCGCACTCAGTTCACGCTCGGCGTGAGTAGGTGAGCGGCTAGGTGGTCAGGATCGTCGCGCCGGCGGTGCCCGGCGCGCCGTAGAGCTGCGCGAATCCGACCTTGGGCGCGCCGGGGATCTGCCGGTCACCGGCTTGGCCGCGCAGCTGGCGGACGATCTCGTGTACCTGCCGCAGCCCGGACGCGCCGATCGGCTCGCCGTTGGCCAGCAGTCCGCCGTCGGTGTTGACGGGCATCGAGCCGCCGATCTCGGTGGCCCCGTCGGCGAGCAGCTTCTCCTGTTCGCCGTCAGCGCAGAAGCCGGTCTCGGCCATGTGGATGACCTCGGCGCCGGCGTCGGTGTCCTGCAACTGGATCACGTCGACGTCGGCCGGTTCGATCCCGGCTTTCTCGAAGGCGGCGCGCGCCGCGTAGACGGTGGGGGAGACGTCCTCGTCGACCGGCGAGAACGTGGTGTTCACCTCGTAGGCCCCGTACTTGCGGGTGCGCACCTCGACCGCGCGCAGGTAGACCGGC
>CAXEZH010000280.1:0-3457 GCA_964000695.1 uncultured Mycolicibacterium sp.
CCGTGGGCAAACGCCAGGAGTCCCGCGACCGCATCGAACGTCGCATCGTCGAACTGGGCCGACACCAGCTGATCAGCGAGGGAGCAGCGGGGCTGTCCCTGCGCGCGATCGCGCGTGAGCTGGGGATGGTGTCCTCGGCCGTGTACCGGTACGTCGCCAGCCGCGATGAGTTGCTGACACTGCTGCTCGTCGATGCTTACACCGAACTGGCCGACGCGGTCGAGCGCGCCCGTCCCGAGACCGGCACCCGGCGTGAGCACCTGACCGCGATCGGCCGCGCCGCGCGGCGGTGGGCGCTGAGCCAGCCGGCGAGCTGGGCCCTGCTCTACGGCAGCCCCGTACCCGGCTACCACGCACCGCGGGACAGGACCGTGGGTCCCGGCACCCGGGTGGTCGGCATGGTGTTCGCCGCAGTGAGTCTCGGTATCGCCGACGGCGACATTCCAGATCCGAAAGGCTTTGTTGCCCCACATTTCTCGCGTGACCTGGCGGCATTGCGCAGCGAGTACGACCTTCCCGCGGGCGACGTGGCGGCCACCAGGTGTCTGACCGTGTGGGCGACCCTCATCGGCGCGATCAGTCTCGAAGTCTTCGGCCAGTACGGGGCCGACACCTTCAGCGACCCCGCCGAGGTCTTCGACACCCAGATGGCGCTGATCGCCGACTTTCTGGCCCAGAATTAGAACACGTTCTAGCTTGCGTGGCGAGGGAACGATATTCTCGAACCGATGCTTGACCAGACACCTGTCCAGATCGCGTGGGTGACGAACGACCTGACCGCCACCGAGACGACGCTGAGCGCGTTGCTGGGCGTCCCGAGATGGTTCCGCATGGCCGGCGTGCACTTCGCCCCGGACACCTGCACCTACCGCGGAGAGCCCGCCGACTGCGTGGCGGACATCTCCCTCAGCTACGCCGGTGACATGCAACTCGAGGTGATCGCGCCGACCTCGGGCGACAGCGTCTACAGCGAGTTCCTCGAGCGCTGCGGCCCCGGTCTGCACCATATCTGCCGGGACATCGGTGATTCCGACGCGTTCACCGCCGCGCTCGACGAGGCGGCACAGAGCGGCGCTCCCGCGGTCATGGAGGGCACGATGCCGGGAGGTATGCGCTTTGCCTATCTGTCCGCGCCGCAGTCGGGGGTGCCCTACCTGGAGATCGCCTACCTGCCGCCGGACATCCGCACGTATTTCAGCTACGTGAAAGACCAAGTGAGCCAGGAGAAGAGATGAGCATGCAGCAAGTCCCCGAGACGGTCTCCGTCGCCGACGTCGACGACTGGTCCGACGAGACCGACGTCGTCGTGCTCGGTTTCGGCATCGCCGGCGGCTGCGCGGCCGTCAGCGCCGCCGCCGCCGGCGCGCGAGTTCTGGTCTTGGAAAAGGGCGCCGACGCCGGCGGCACCACGTCGATGGCCGGCGGCCACTTCTATCTCGGCGGCGGCACCGCCGTGCAGCGCGCCACGGGCCACGACGACACGCCCGACGAGATGTACAAGTACCTGGTCACGCAGTCGCGGGAACCCGAGCACGACAAGATCCGTGCGTACTGCGACGGCAGCGTCGAACACTTCGACTGGCTCGAGGGTCTCGGGTTCCAGTTCGAGCGCAGCTACTACCCGGGCAAGGTCGTCGTCCCGCCCGGCACCGAGGGGTTGTCCTACACCGGAAACGAGAAGGTGTGGCCGTTCTGCGAGCAGGCCACGCCCGCTCCCCGCGGACATTCGGTTCCGGTGCCGGGGGAACTCGGCGGCGCCGCCATGGTCATCGACCTGCTGCTCAAGCGCGCCGAGTCGCTCGGTGTCACGATGCGCTACGAGACCGGTGCCACCGCACTCGTCGTCGACAGCAACGGCGCCATCGTGGGTGTGCGCTGGAAGCACTTCGGCGAAAGCGGTTACGTCAAGGCCGGTTCCGTGGTGATCGCCGCGGGCGGCTTCGCGATGAACGCGGACATGGTCGCCGAGTACACGCCCGCGCTGGGCCAGGAACGCAAGACCAAACACCACGGCATGGTCGCGCCCTACATTCTGGGCAACCCGAACGACGACGGGCTGGGCATCAAACTGGGCGTCTCGGCGGGGGGCGTGGCGACGAACATGGACCAGCTGTTCATCACCGCGGCCGCCTATCCGCCCGAGATCCTGCTGACCGGCATCATCGTCAACTCCGAGGGCAAGCGGTTCGTCGCCGAGGATTCCTACCACTCGCGCACCTCGGCGTTCGTCCTCGAACAGCCGGACCAGACCGCGTATCTGATCGTCGACGAGGCACACATGCAGATGCCGGAGATGCCGCTGATCAAGTTCATCGACGGCTGGGAGACGGTGGCCGAGATGGCGGAGGCCCTGGGCATCCCGGAGGCCAACCTGGCTGCGACGCTCGAGCGCTACAACACCCATGCCGCGGCCGGCGAAGACCCCGATTTCCACAAGCAGCCGGAGTATCTCGCGGCGCAGGACCACGGCCCGTGGGCGGCGTTCGATCTGTCGCTCGGGCGGGCGATGTACTCCGGGTTCACGATGGGCGGACTCAAGGTCTCGATCGACGGTGAGGTGCTGCGCGAGGACGGCAGCGCGGTGCGCGGCCTGTACGCGGCGGGCGCCTGCGCGTCGAACATCGCCCAGGACGGCAAGGGCTACGCGAGTGGGACGCAGCTGGGCGAAGGCTCGTTCTTCGGGCGGCGGGCGGGAGAACACGCAGCGAGGCGGGCGGGAGAGCACGCAGCGCGGCGGGCGGGAGAACACGCAGCGAGGCGGGCGGGGACGCAGCCCACCCAGGCCACCGAAGAACAGCCCGCGCAGGCCGCCCGAGACTAGGTGCGAGCCGGCTCTTCGCCGACGTCGCCCAGATGCCAGCGGCCGTCGCCGAGCAGCTGCAGCTCCTGGCTGTGGTGCTGCTCGACGGTGCTGCGGTGGCTGACGCTGACCAGGATGGTGTCCGGCAGCCGCTCCCGCACCAGCTGGTAGAGCATCAACTCCAGACCCTCGTCCAGCGCCGAGGTCGACTCGTCCAGGAACACCGCCTCGGGCCGGGTCAGCAGGATGCGCGCGAATGCCACGCGCTGCTGCTCGCCGGGAGAGAGCACCTTGGCCCAGTCCTGCACCTCGTCCAGCCGATCGACCAGATGTGGCAGCGCGACGGTGGTCAGCACGTCGCGCAGTTGCGCGTCGGTGATGTCGTCGGTGCTGTTCGGATAGGCGACGACGGTGCGCAGATCACCCAGCGGCACGTAGGGCAGCTGCGACAGGAACATCGTGGCGCCCTCGCCGCCGGGCCGCCGCAGCGTCCCGGAGCAGAACGGCCACAGCTGGGCCAGGCTGCGCAGCAGCGTGGTCTTGCCGCTGCCCGACGGTCCGGTGATCACCAGGCTGTCGCCCGGGTGCAGGGTGACGTCGAGTGGCTCGACCAGCTCGCGCCCGTCCGGTGTGCGCACCGAGACCCCCCTCATCTCG
>CAXEZH010000281.1:0-8077 GCA_964000695.1 uncultured Mycolicibacterium sp.
CCTGCGCCCGGTCACTGGTGGTCGCGACATCGGCGACCTCGTCCACAGGCGTGGTCTGCTCGGTGCGCCGGGCCGCGGCCGGCGTCCCGTCCGTCTCGTCGACGTCGCCGGCGACATCGGCGGTGCCGTTCTCACCGGGTTCCTCGGCATCGTCGACGTCGGGTCTGTCCCCGCCCACGTCGGTCACGTCGCCGGCGTCCGGCGCATCCTCGACGCTGCCCGCATCATCGGCCTCGTCATCGACGGCGGGCACGTCCTCGGCGACATCCGGGTCGGTCTCGTCGGCGACCTCATCGTCGAGGGCGTCGTCGGCGACCTCATCGTCGAGGGCGTCGTCGGCGAGGTCATGGTCGACGTCGTTGTCTGCGGCGTCGGTGTCGTCGGCCTCACCCCCGGCGTCCCAGGGCGACCAGGTATCCGCCGGTGAGGCGCCATCGGGATCAGGCGATGCGACCGTCGTCGGAGACCCCTCCGTGGCGGCCGACCCGTCGGAATCCTCACTCGCCCATGCGACGCCGGTACCCGTGAGCACCGCGGCCCCGACACCCAGGGCCACCGCCAGGCTGCCCACCCGGCCGACGAACTGCGCAGCGTTCATCCCCACTGCTTACCGCTGCCGGAGGCCGCGGGCAGGGACTTTGACGAAAGAGGTGCAGCGGCCGAAAGTGGTTCAGCGCAGCAGGCCGGCGAGCAGGCGCTGATGCAGTGGCCGGCTCGGCGCGTCGGCGGCGACGGCGAGCATGTCGGGCACGGCGGTGAACTTGTCCCGCGGGCGGGTGGGCCCGCCTCGGGTCCGCTCGGCCTCGTCGATCGCCGCCCAGCCCCGGGCGTCGATCACGTCGGGTTTGCGGCCACGCACGAATCGGCCGATGGCCCCGGGCTTGTGATGGGGGTCGCGCAGCCGACCCTCGTTGTAGTCGGCCACCAGGTTGTGCACCGTTTCCGCGGCGCACGACTTGTTGGTCCCGATGAAGCCCGTGGGGCCGCGCTTGATCCAGCCCGCGACATACGTTCCGGCAACCGGCCGCCCGGACTCCGCTTCGAGCACCCGACCACCCGCGTTGGGCACCACGGCGCTCGCGTCGTCGAACGGCAGCGCGGCGATGGCTTTGCCCCGGTAGCCGATGGAGGTCAACACCAAGCCCGCCGGCATCTGCTCGACCTGATCGGATCCCGTCACGGTGAACTCGACGCCGGTGGCCTCGGTGTCGCCGAGGATCCGCGCGGGTGTCAGACCGTAGGCGAGCCGGATGCGCGGCCGCGTGATCGGTGCGCTCGCCGACCCGAGCTTCGACAAGACCTCGAGCTTGTTGCGGGTCAACGCATCGGTGGTGGCGGCCAGGTCGGCCGAGACGCGCTCGTGGTCGAGCGCATCGAGGACCACCTCGCAGGTCGAGGTCAGTCCGATCAGTTCTGGCAGCGTGAACGCCGAAGCCGCCGGCCCCCGGCGGGCCGCGATCACCACTTCCTGCACCTGTGACGCGCGCAGCGCGGCCAGTGCGTGATCGGCGATGTCGGTGCGCGCCAGCGTGTCCGGATCGGCGGTCAGGATGCGCGCGACGTCCAGCGCCACGTTCCCGTTGCCGATGATGACGACGCGGTCACCGCTGAGGTTCACCGGGAGGTCGGTGTAGTCGGGAT
Source organism: uncultured Mycolicibacterium sp. (assembly GCA_964000695.1). Classification (GTDB taxonomy): domain Bacteria; phylum Actinomycetota; class Actinomycetes; order Mycobacteriales; family Mycobacteriaceae; genus Mycobacterium. The sequence goes on from CAXEZH010000281.1 coordinate 1,642, forward strand.
GCCCGTTGTACCAGGCCACGACCTCTGTGGCAGTGGCGGTTCCGGGCAAGCCCATGCCCTCGACCTGCAGGCGTTTGTCGTTGGGTGCCCCGACTGCGTAGAGCACCGCGTGGTGGTGCTCGAGCAGCTCGTCGTGCGTGATGTCCGACCCGACCTCGACGTTGAGGTAGAACCCGAAACCGTCCTTGGCGGCGATCCTGTCGAACAGCCCGGTGACCCGTTTGGTGGTCTGATGATCGGGTGCGACACCGGCGCGGACCAGTCCGTAGGGGGTCGGCAGCTTCTCGAAGACGTTGACCCGCACGCCTTCCTGGGTCAGCAACTCATCAGCGGCGTACATCGCCGCCGGCCCGGAGCCCACCACGGCCACCCGAAGCGGCCCACCGGGACGTCGATACACCACCGGCGCGTCCAGCACCGGCGCCAGCTTCGACGTCGGGGGCAGCTTGCCCTCCCGCTTCGGATAGAACGCCGCGTTCAGCTCGATGAACGGCAACTGCTCGGGTGTCAGTTTCGTGTCGGGTGCGATGGCGCCGACCGGACAGGCGGAAACGCACGCGCCGCAGTCCACACAGGCCGCCGGGTCGATGTAGAGCATCTCTGCGGTGGCGAAGCCCGGCTCGTCGGGTGACGGGTGGATGCAGTTCACCGGGCAGGCGTAGACGCACGACCCGTCGCTGCAACACGACTGGGTGATGACGTGTGGCATGAAGAAACCTCTGTGGGTCTTCCGGTTACGCGACCGGCGCCAGGTGCTGGCGTTGCGGCTCACTGCGGTACCGGCTGGCCTTGCCGTCGATCCGGCAGATCCGCCACATCAACTTGGCCAGCGGGTTCATCAGACCGGTGTCCTCGGCGAGCATGCGAACGTCTCCGAACATGTCGCGCAACATCTTCCGGGAAGCGGGCGACTTGAAGAAGATCTCCTTGCGCACCGAGCGCGGAATGTCGAAGGTCTTCCAGAACGCGCGCGGCGGCACGATGATGGCCGAGCACAGCACCCGCATCACGACCGGCACATACAGCGACAGCCAGAACCGCTTGCGGCGCGGCAGGTCGGGCACCCGCTTGCGCAGGTACTCGTGGGCGAACGAGATGTGTCGGGCCTCCTCGGCGACGTGGATCGCCATCACCCGCTCCATGATCGGATGCAGGGACTTGCCCTCGCGGAGCACGTTCTTCTGCGTGTGGTCGATCGGCTCCTCGCCGGCGAGGATGCCGAACCAGAACGGGATCGGCAGCGGCCCGGCAACCAGCGGGATGGCCGGCTGGATCCACTTAAGCAGCCGCGGCATACCTGGGACGTCGGCACCGATGTGGTTGACCATCTCCTGGAACATCATCGTGTGGTTGCACTCTTCGACCGCCTCGTGAAGGCAGTACCGGTACTCCGGTGATCCGTTCGGGACCCAGAAGGCATATTCCATCAGTCCGCGGATCAGGATCGATTCGAAGTGCAGGCCGACCTTGGCCACGTTGGCCTGCCGCCACATCCCGATCTCGATCTGCCGCTCGATCGGTTGCGACTGGTACCACGGGTGCTGGCCGATCGGATCCGTCGCGGGCAGGATCCAGCGTTCGTCGTTGGGGATGACGGCAAACTCGGGTGAATCCCAGTCGATGTCGGTGTAGGGGTTGAAATTGCGCCGCACCGACCCCTCGGACAGCGTGTTGAGCATGTCGACGTACTCGGTGTCGTCGAGGACGTCCATGTTCTTGCGCCAGCGCCGGATGACGCGCGTCCTTGCGGTCTTGACAGCCATTGCAGCCTCCCGTGCCGTTTTACATTCGTCTGCTCGCTGTCCAGTAACAGTACCCACGGTCCCAGGAATTAACCAGGCCCTTTTCCATGCTGTGCCCTAGCCGGGTTATCCACATCACATGTGTCTCAGATCACAACCTCGACCGTGGGGTGCCCGAATCCGGCGGCGTCGACGGCCGGTTCTAGGCTTGCAGCCATGGCCGACGCCCCGACTTCGCTGACCATCCCGACCGAGCTCAAGCCCGCCGACGGTCGATTCGGGTGCGGACCGTCCAAGGTCCGCCCCGCACAGCTGCAGGCACTGGCCGCCGCCGGCGACCTGTTCGGCACCTCCCACCGCCAGGCGCCGGTCAAGAACCTGGTGGGCAGGGTCCGAGACGGCCTGCGTCAGCTTTTCTCCCTGCCCGACGCTTACGAGGTGATCCTCGGCAACGGCGGCTCGACGGCGTTCTGGGACGCGGCCGCGTTCGGTCTGATCGACTCCCGCTCGCTGCACCTGACCTACGGGGAGTTCAGCGCCAAGTTCGCCTCGGCAGTGGCCAAGAACCCGTTCGTCGGCGACCCGATCGTGGTCAAGGCCGACCCCGGCGGCGCACCCGATCCGGTCAGCGACCCGTCGGTCGACCTCATCGCCTGGGCGCACAACGAGACCTCGACCGGTGTTGCGGTGCCGGTGCACCGGCCGCAGGGAGCCGGCGACGCCCTGATCGCGATCGATGCGACGTCCGCGGCGGGCGGCCTGCCCGTCGACATCACCGAAGCCGACGCCTACTACTTCGCCCCTCAGAAGAACTTCGCCGGCGACGGCGGTCTGTGGATCGCCCTGATGTCCCCGGCTGCGCTCGCCCGGGTGGAGAAGGTGGCCGCGGCGGGGCGCTGGGTTCCGGACTTCCTCTCGCTGCCCATCGCGATCGAGAACAGCGTCAAGAACCAGACCTACAACACCCCGGCCATCGCCACGCTGATCCTGCTCGCCGAGCAGATCGACTGGCTGCTCGGCAACGGCGGGCTGGGGTGGGCAACCAAGCGCACCGCCGACTCCTCGGCGCGGCTCTACGCATGGGCCGAGGCGACCGAGTACACGACCCCGTTCGTCGCCGATCCCACGCTGCGCTCGCAGGTGGTTGGCACCGTCGACTTCGCCAACGACGTCGATGCGTCCGCGGTGGCCAAGATCCTGCGCACCAACGGCATCGTCGACACCGAGCCCTACCGCAAGCTGGGCCGCAACCAACTGCGCGTCGGCATGTTCCCCGCGGTGGAGCCCGACGACGTCAGCGCGCTGACGCAGTGCATCGACTGGGTTGTCCAGCGTTTGTAGCCGACCGCCGCGTGTCACCTCGGTTACGGACTGATAACACAGTAGGGTGACCAAAACATCGGGCCTGCATCAGCCCGGAGGAGGTCGACATGCGGGAGCTCAAGGTCGTCGGACTCGACGTCGACGGCAGGCGGATCATCTGCGAGACCGACGACTCCACCGAGAAGTTCGTGCTGCGCTCCGATGACCGGCTCAAAGCCGCGGTCCGTGGCGACAGAGTCGGCACGAACCAAACCACGATCGATGTCGAGGTCCACAACGTGCTGCGCCCCAAGGACATTCAAGCCAGGATCCGCGCCGGAGCCTCCGTCGAGCAGATCGCCTCGGCGTCTGGCGCCGACATCGAGCGGGTGGAGCGCTTCGCGCATCCGGTGCTTTTGGAGCGTTCCCGCGCCGCGGAGCTGGCCACGGCCGCGCACCCCATCCTGGCCGACGGCCCGTCGGTGCTGACCTTGTTGGAGACCGTCACGACCGCACTCGTCGCGCGCGGGTTGAACCCGGATGACACCACATGGGACGCCTGGCGCAACGAGGACGGGCGCTGGACGGTCCAGCTGGCGTGGAAGGCGGGGATGTCGGACAACGTCGCGCACTTCCGCTACGCCCCGGGCGCCCACGGCGGCGCAGTGTCGGCCTTCGACGACGCCGCCTCGCAGCTGATCGACCCCGACTTCAGCCGGCCCCTGCGCCCCCTGGCGCCGGTTCCCCAGCTGGCACTCGAAGAACCCGAGCAGCCCGTCGACCCGCCGGTCGAGCAGCACATCGAGCCGGAGGAAGAGCCCCAGCCGGCGCCCAAGCCGGCGCGTGCGCGCAAGAGCAAGGCGCGCCCGGCCGTCCCCGCCTGGGAGGATGTGCTGCTAGGCGTTCGCTCCAGCGGCGGCGAGCGTTAACAGCGCGAGCCATCCGCCCGCGACGCCGATCCCGGATCCCAGCACGAACCAGCGCCACACCGGTACCGTCCGCCAGCCCCACACCGTCGGCGCCAATCCGCCCACCGCGATGAGGTTGAGCCCCACCGCGAGCAGCGGGTGCACCCGGGCCAAGCCGATGCTCAGCACCACGATCGCCGTCCCGATGACCGCGGCGACGAAGGCGGCGACCGTCAGTCCCGTCGCCCAGGGCGTGGCATCGTCACGTGTCCTCATCGACCGGCCCTATCCCCGGTCACGTTCGTAGAACGCCAACGCCGCGGCCGTGGCCACGTTGAGCGAGTCGGTCCCCCTGGCCATCGGGATACGCACCCGCACGTCACTGGCGCGCATGGTGTGTTCCTGCAGGCCGGGGCCCTCTGCGCCGACGAGGATCGCCACCTTGCCGTCGGCCAGTCCGTCCATGGCATCGGCCAGGCGCGGCGCGCCCTCATCGGGTGTCATCGCCAGCAGCCGGAAGCCCGCATCGCGCAACACATGCAGGTCAGCCGGCCATCGGGCGGCCCGCGCGAACGGGACGAGCAACGCGTGCCCCATCGACACCCGCACAGCGCGTCGGTACAGCGGGTCGGCGCACCCGCTGCCGAAGATCACCGCGTCCACCCCGAGCCCGGCGGCATTGCGGAAGATCGAGCCGAGGTTCTCGTGGTCGTTGACCCCTTCGAGAACGGCGATCGTCCTGGCCCCGTCGAGCACGTGCGCGACGCTCAGTTCGGCGGCCCGCGACGCCGAGGCGAGGACTCCGCGGTTGAGATGGAACCCGACCACCTCAGCCATCACGTCGGCCTCGACCCGGTAGTAGGGCGCCGACACCCCGTGCAGGTCAGCGCCGAGTTCGGCGAGTCGCCGGTCGGTGCCGAGCAGCGCGCGGGGAGTGAACCGCGACGCCAGCATGCGCTGGACGACCAGGACGCCCTCGGCGATCACCAGACCTTTGCCACTGGGCAGGTCCGGCCTGCGGTCGACGCTGTTGAGGTCACGGAAGTCGTCGAGCCGCGGGTCGGCGGGGTCGGTGACGTCGACGACGTCGAGCTCGGACACCTGGTGAGCTGTCATGCGGCGACGGTGTGACCAGCGGCTATCACAGCCCCGACACTACCCAGTGGGTGCCGCGCCCCGTGGGTTAGGTTGACGGCATGACCGAGGAGACGCCGAGCGCGGCGGCGGAGAACCCGCAACCGCCCGAGCTGCCGGCCGCGCTGCTCGACCCGCGGCCGGTCATCGTGGCCATCGCATGCGGGTGGCTGCTCGCGCTGGTCCTGGCGTTCACTGTCGAGTCACTGCACACCTGGCGGCCGATCACCATCGCCGGCCTGGGTGTGGGCGTGCTTGGCACGTCGATATTTCTGTGGCAACGTCACGCCGTGCGCCGCGGGAGCCGCGGTGCCCAGCACGGCCTCACCTGAAGGAGAAGCTCATGGCAGCGCCGCTGTTGCAGGCACAGATCGACATCAACGCACCCGTCTCGCGAGTGTGGGAACTGGTGTCGGACCTGGGCAACATGCCGCGGTGGAGCCCCCAGTGCCGCCTGATGAAGCCACTCGGCGGCATGCGCCAGGGCGCCCGCACCGTGAACGTCAACCGGCGCGGAATGCTGTTCTGGCCCACCACCAGCCGCATCACCGAGCTCGTCCCCGAGAAGAAACTGGCCTTCCGTGTCAACGAGAACGGCACTGTGTGGAGCTATGAGCTGCAGCCCACCGAGGCGGGCACGCGGCTGGTCGAGACGCGCCACGCCGAGAACGGCGTGAAGCCGATCTCGAACACGTTGGTCAACTCGTTCATGGGCGGGGTGCCGAATTTCGAGCAGGAACTGATCGAAGGCATGAATTCCTCGCTGGCCCGCATCAAGGCCGCAGCGGAGAACTAGTCGGGCTGCTGGGCCCCGTCGGCAGCTGCTTCCCCGGCGTCGTCGGCAGGTGCTTCCCCGGCCTCACCCGCAGGTTGGGCCGGTTGGTTTGGGGCCCCGTCACCCGGTTGCTCGACCACGTCGTCACCCGGCTGCTCGACCGCGGGGTCGGCAGCTTGCTGCTCCTGGGCCTCGTCGGCTGGCTGCTCCTGGGCCGTGTCGGCAGGCTGCTCCCGGGCCTGGTCGGCTGGCTGCTCCTGGGTCTGGTCGGCCGCGCGCGCACCCTCGTCGGTGACGTCGAGGACACCGTCGTCATACGGGTCGTACAGCGGCGAACCGGTTCCCGCCGGCGCAGGAGTGTCGGAGTGTGCGCCGCAACCGAATTCGGCGTCCACCACGTGACCGTCGGAGGCGAACTCGTTGGCGCACACGCCGAACATCAGACCGAGCTCGCCGCCCAGCGGAACGTAGAAACCGCAGTCGCGACAAACCCGCCGGGTCGCGCGCGCCATCGACGCCCCCGGCCCGTGGTCGCCGTCATGCCATCGCTGTGCCGCATCCCGGCGGCCCCACAG
>CAXEZH010000282.1:0-17412 GCA_964000695.1 uncultured Mycolicibacterium sp.
CCGGCTCACCGCCGTGGTGGTCTCGGCGGCGGAGGTACGTGAGCCGGTGCGGGTGCAACGCACCCCGGATTACCGCGGCTGCGCCAGTTGGGTTCAGCTGCCGGTGCGACCGGACTGGACGAACCCGGTGCACGACGAGACCGCCCTGGAGCGGATCGCCGACCGGGTGCGTGGCTCAGTCGGTTGACGGTGGCCGGGTGCCAGCCGGCAGCACCAGGCGTGATTCACCACCAAGATGCACGGTGTGACGTGCCGTCGCGAGCGCAGTACCGGTCGCGACGGACTCGCCGGTGCCCAGGTTGCGCACGAAACGCGGGTGCGACCCGCCCGCGATCAGCACCCGAATCCGCGCTCCCGCCGGAAAGGTGTGTGCGACGGCGTCGAGCTCGAGGCGCACCGTTCCGCTATCGGGTGCTGAAGCCAGGTAGCCGTCGCTGATGTTCCGCGACCGGCCCTGCGCGTCCACCTGGCTGACCCGGACGAACAGGTCGTTGTTCGGGTTGGTGCAGGAGTGTGACAGTTCCACGACCGGGGCGCCGACGACACACAGGTCGGTGGGCAGCGGCGCGCTGGTGAAGGTCAGCACGTCGGCGCGGCGCGCCAGTTCGGTGTCGTCGCGGTAGCCGCCGACAGGGGACAGCAGCCGTCCTCCGACCGTCGGGGTCGGGTCGGCGGGGTTGTAGACGAAGACCTCGTCACCGCCCCGGGCCGGCGCAGCGGCGGCCAAAGCGCCGCCGGGCTGCAGGTACAGCACCTGTTCGGGCATCGGCGGCGGCCAGTCGGCGAGCTCCAGCCAGCCCTGCCCGCCGACGTGCACCCGTACCGGAGTGGATCGTTGGGAAGGCTGATCGCCCAGATGCGTGCCGAGCCATTCCAGCGTCTCCCGGATGACCGTCGGCGCGGCCTTGGTCATCATGTGTCCGTGGGTCCACGGTCCGACCGTCAACCCGACGGGCACGTCGCGGTCGCGCAACCTGGCGAACTGGGTCAGCGTCTGTTCGAGGAAAAGGTCCTGCCAACCGGATATCAGCAGCACCGGAATGTCGGTGCGCTCCAGGGCCTCTCGCAGATGCAGCCGCGTCCAGAACTCGTCGTCGGCGTCGGGGTGCTCTAGCCAGGACTCGAACCACAACGCACCGTCACCGAGCAACGCGCGGCTCGATTCGCCCAGTGGCAGTCCATAGGAAGCGCGTGTCACACGGCGTTGCGCCCGCGCCTGGCGCAGCAGCGTCAGCAGCCGATTGGGATCCTCCTGGTGCGCGACCAGGTCGCTCCAACCGAGGAAGTCGTTGAGGCCGAACGACCCCGTGCCCCAGCGTGGCCCGCTGACGTCGTGCGGGCCGACGGTGATCACAGCCGCCTTCATCTCGGGTGGGGGATCGCTGAGCAGCGCCCACTGGGTGAAGCCCAGATACGACAACCCGACAGTGCCGAACGTGCCGGTGAACCAGCTTTGTTCGCGCAGCCACGCGACGGTGTCGGCGCCGTCGGGAACCTCGTGCACCATGGGCGAGAACTCGCCGCCCGAACCGAACGTGCCCCGCACGCTCTGCACCAGCACGTGATAGCCGCGGGCGGCGTAGACCGAGCCGAACAGTGCGGCGAACGGGAAGCTGCGCCCGTAGGGGCCACGCACCAGCAGCGTGCCGGCGGGGGTGGAGAGCTGCGGCTCGTAGTGGTCGGCGATCAGGTCCACGCCGTCGCGCATGGGAACACGAAGGCCGCGGTGGACGGCCACCTCGGCCCTGGGTGATGGCACCCCCAGCAGCGCCCCGAGCGCGCGCCGGGCGGCGGTCGCGAGGCCGGGCCGGGTCGAGGGCGTGGTCTCCGCTTCGGTGGGGGCGCTCATTTGCGACAGGCTACCGAGGCGCGCCTGCTCGCCGATCAATAGATGTAGAACGGGCTCAGTTCATGCGCGCGCTGCAGGTTGGTCTGCATGCAGTCCGGGTCGGGCTCGGAGTAGATCGGCGAATAGAACAGCGACTGCTGGATGACGCCGTAGCTGGTCTTGAAGGCCACCATGCAGGTGATCCACCAGCGGTTGTTCCAGTCGGTGGGCTTCATCACCCAGTACTGCGCCGCGCGGTGGCCGTTGATGTCGAGTTCGACCGCGTCGGCGGGCAAGGTCTGTTCGAAGGTGCGCCAGACGAACGCTTCGACGGCCATCTGGTAGTTCCCGGCGTCGTATTTGCAGCGCAGACTGTCCTCGGGCGTGGGCGGCGTGAAAGCCAGGCCGATGCGCTGCACCACGTCCAGCGGGATGTCTCGGCAGGGGTCGAAGGGATCCGGGTCGACGAGGTCGATCACCGGATACTTGATGGTCGTCGACACCGCCGGCAACGGCGCGCCGGTCGCACGCAGTTCGACGCGGTCGCCGGCCACCGGGCCGGCCGGAGTCGTCTGCCAGACCACCACCACCGCGGCGACCAGCGCACACAGCGCCGAGAAGAGCCGCAGCTTGGCGACCATCGCACCCCCTCGAGGTTCCGGGCCGGTGACGTGTCCGGTCCCGCTCGCATCGTCCGTCCTGCGGGGGAGTGTAACGGCCGCCACGCGCCGGGGGACCGGAAGCCTAGAACACGTTCTAGTTGTCCGGCGAACGGGTGGCGAGCGGGTGATCAGTGCACCAGTACTCTGGTCTGTTGTGACCAGTGACGACCGACGTCCGACGCTGTGGGCGGTCAGCGACCTCCACACCGGACACACCGGCAACAAGCCTGTGGCTGAGTCGCTGCATCCTGCCTCACCTGAGGACTGGTTGATCGTGGCCGGCGACGTCGCCGAGCGCACCGACGAGATCCGGTGGGCACTGGACCTGCTGCGCAAGCGGTTCGCCAAGGTGATCTGGGTGCCGGGCAACCACGAGCTGTGGACCACCAATCGCGACCCGATGCAGATCTTCGGCAAGGCGCGTTACGACTACCTCGTCAACATGTGCGACGAGATGGGCATCCTCACCCCGGAGCACCCCTATCCGGTGTGGACCGAGGAGGGTGGCCCGGCGACGCTGGTGCCGATGTTCCTGCTCTACGACTACTCGTTCCTGCCGCAGGGTGCGGGCACGAAGGCCGAGGGGCTGGCGATCGCCAAGGAGCGCAACATCGTCGGCACGGACGAATACCTGCTCTCGGCCGAGCCGTACTCCACTCGCGACGCCTGGTGCCGCGAGCGGGTGGCCTACACCCGCAAACGGCTCGAAGACCTGGACTGGATGACGCCGACCATCCAGATCAACCACTTCCCGATGGTCCGTGAACCCTGTGACGCGATGTTCTACCCGGAGTTCGCGCTGTGGTGCGGTACGACCGCGACCGCTGACTGGCACACCCGCTACAACGCGCTCTGCTCGGTGTACGGACACCTGCACATCCCGCGCACCACCTGGTACGACGGGGTCCGCTTCGAGGAGGTCTCGGTCGGCTATCCCCGCGAGTGGCGCCGCCGCAGGCCTTACCGGTGGTTGCGGCAGATTCTCCCGGATCCCAAGTACGCGCCCGGCTATCTCAACGAGTTCGGTGGGCATTTCCAGATCACCCAGGAAATGCGTGATCACGCCGCCAAGGTGCAACAGCGGATCGTGAGCAGGCGGGCATGATCGCCGCCACCCTGCTGGCCGGGGTGCTGCCCGGTTCGATCGACGCCCTGGCTGCCGCCGAGCTGTACACCGACCCCAAGGAACTCGCTCCGCTGCCTGAAGAGGAGCCGCTGATCGCCAAGTCGGTTCCCAAGCGGCGCAACGAGTTCATCACCGTGCGGTACTGCGCCCGTCAGGCCCTGGTGGATCTCGGTGCCGACCCGGTCCCGATCCTGAAAGGAGAGAAGGGCGAACCCTGTTGGCCTGACGGCATTGTCGGCAGCCTGACGCACTGTGAAGGATTTCGCGGTGCCGCGGTGGGCCGCCGCGAGGAGGTGCGGTCCGTCGGGATCGACGCCGAGCCGCACGACGTGTTGCCCAACGGGGTGCTCGACGCGATCAGCCTGCCCGTCGAACGGCATGAACTCGCCGCGTTGCCCGACGACGTGCACTGGGACCGGGTGTTGTTCTGCGCCAAGGAAGCGACCTACAAAGCCTGGTACCCCTTGACCCGACGGTGGTTGGGCTTCGAGGACGCACACATCCGCTTCGATGTCGACGGGTCCGGACACGCGGGGACGTTCACGTCCCAGATCCTGATCGACCCGGAAGCGCTGTCGGGTCCGCCGCTCACGGCGCTGACGGGTCGGTGGTCGGTGCGCAACGGGATCGCGTTGACAGCGATCGTGCTGTGACGGCGGTGCCGCCCGGCCTGGTGGTGGTCGACAAACCGGGCGGGATGACCAGTCACGACGTCGTCGGCCGGTGCCGGCGGTTGTTCGGCACCCGCAAGGTCGGGCACGCGGGCACTCTGGATCCGATGGCCACCGGGGTGCTGGTCGTCGGCGTGGAACGCGCCACCAAGATTCTCGGTCTGCTGACGGCCACGGCGAAGTCGTATTCGGCGACGATCCGGCTCGGCGAGGCAACGACCACCGAAGATGCTGAAGGCGAAGTCGTGCAACGCGTTTCGGCGGTAGGTGTCACGGACGCCGGTATCGACGACGCCGTCGCAGCGCTGCGCGGCGACATCGAGCAGATTCCCTCAGCCGTGAGCGCCATCAAGGTGGACGGTAAGCGGGCCTACCGGATGGTGCGCGAGGGTGAGACGCCCGAGCTGGCGGCTCGACCGGTGCGAATCCACCGGTTCGAAGTTCTCGCGGTGCATCGGGACCGCCCGGATGACGTCGTCGACGTCGACGTCGAGGTCGACTGCTCCAGCGGCACCTATATTCGCGCGCTGGCTCGCGATGTCGGGGGAGCGCTGGGTGTCGGTGGCCACCTCACGGCGCTGCGTCGCACGCGCGTCGGCGACTTCGGCCTCGAGCATGCCCAAACACTGGAGCAGCTCGCCGAGGCGCCGGAATTGTCCTATTCCCTCGACGAGGCTTGCCTGCGGGCCTTCCCGCGCCGCGACCTCACCGCGGCCGAGGCCATCGACGCCGGCCACGGACGTCCGCTCGCGCCGGCCGGTATCCCCGGTGTCTACGCCGCGGCAGCCCCCGACGGCACCGTGATGGCGCTGCTGCAGGACGCCGGAGCGAAGACCAAGTCGGTGGTGGTGATCAGGCCCGCGACGCTGTAGCTCAGCAGTACAGCCGCTCGAACTCCTTGATCGATCTGTCGATGTCGCCTTTGACCGCCCGCGCCGCCGCGGAACCGATCGGCCCGAACAGCGGTGCACCGCCGAGGTCCATGCGTACGGTGAACGTGCAGCCCTCGTCGGTGGAATCGACCCTCATCGACAGCGTGTATCGCGTTCCGCCCACACCCTCACCGCTGACCGACAGCGCCGTCGGCGGATCGAACTGGCACACCGTCCACGTGACCCGATTGCGCATGCCCTTGGTGCCGGCCACGCCCACGACGGTGGTGCCCACCTCGATCACCTCGGGCACCTCCGAGCGCCAGCCCTGGTGCATCGTCATCCAGTCCCCGAGGCTCGACAGGTCCGACGCGTGGGCCCATGCCTGGTCGGCCGACAGCGGCAAAGAGCGCGACATCTCGAGCTTGGCCATCCGAGGATGCTAGGCGATGACCCAGATGGCCTCGGCGGCTGGGCTTCCCAGATCCACCGTGGTCTCGACCGGCTCGCCCGCACCGTCCGGGCCCGGTTGCGTGACCGCGACGGAGATCATGCCGGCAAAATCGCGGCGCGCGACCACCCGCAGCCGCGCATCCAGGCTGATCCCGACGGTGTCGAAATAGCGCAGCATCTCCGGGTCGGCATCGGAGATGCGCGCGACGGTGCCGGCGTCACCGTCCTCGCAGCCCGACAGCTGACGCGCCGGCGGGGTGGGCACCTGGCCGTCGGCCGCCGGGATCGGGTCACCGTGCGGGTCCCGGGTCGGGTGACCGAGCTTGGCGTCTATCCGGTCGAGCATCCGGTCGGAGACCGCGTGCTCGAGCACTTCGGCCTCGTCGTGCACCTCATCCCAGCTGTAGCCGAGCTCGCGCACCAGGAACGTCTCCATCAGCCGGTGCCTGCGCACCATGGCCAGCGCCGCGCGCCGACCGGCGTCAGTGAGCGTCACCGCGCCGTACTTCTCGTGATCCACCAGCCCTTGATCGGCGAGTTTGCGGACCGACTCCGAGGCGGTGCTGGCCGATACGCCGAGGCGCTCGGCCAGCAACTTGGTGGACACCTTCTCGTGTGACCACTCCTGCGCGGTCCAGATGACTTTGAGGTAGTCCTGGGCCACCGTCGACAGATCGGCGGGGTCGGCTGGACTGCCATCAGGGCTCACAACTGGAAAGTTTAGGCAATCATCACCTGATCTGGGTGGTGCTGATGGGCCGGCGTTGACGTCGGGTCGTAGGCTTTGGCTGTGCAGCGCTGGCGAGGCCAGGGGGAGATCCCGACTGACTGGGGCCGATGTGTGGTGACCATCGGCGTCTTCGACGGTGTCCACCGCGGGCATCAGGAGCTGATCGGCCGTGCGGTGAAGGCCGGCCGGTCACGCGGAGTGCCCACGGTGCTGATGACCTTCGACCCGCACCCGATGGAAGTCGTCTTTCCGGGCAGCCATCCAGCGCAACTGACCACGCTGACGCGTCGCGCCGAGCTGGTCGAGGAGATGGGCGTCGACGTGTTCCTGGTCATGCCGTTCACCTCGGACTTCATGAAACTCACCCCCGAGCGCTACGTCCACGAGCTGCTCGTCGAACGCCTCCACGTCGTCGAGGTCGTGGTCGGCGAGAACTTCACGTTCGGCAAGAAGGCGGCGGGCAACGTCGAGTTGCTGCGGAAGGCGGGCGAGCGGTTCGGCTTCGCGGTGGACTCGGTGAACCTGGTGGCCGAACATCACCGCGACGAGACGGTGACGTTCTCGTCGACCTACATCCGCTCGTGCGTGGATGCCGGTGACATGGTCACCGCGGCGGAGGCCCTGGGCCGTCCACACCGGGTGGAGGGTGTCGTGGTGCGCGGCGACGGTAGGGGCAAGGTGCTGGGCTTCCCGACGGCCAACGTCGCTCCGCCGATGTACTCGGCGATCCCCGCCGACGGTGTCTACGCAGCGTGGTTCACCGTGCTCGGACACGGCCCGGTGGTCGGCAGCGTCACCCCGGGGGAGCGTTACCAGGCCGCCGTCTCGGTCGGCACCAACCCGACGTTCTCCGGACGCACCCGCACCGTCGAGGCGTTCATCCTGGACACGACCGCCGACCTGTACGGCCAACACGTCGCGGTCGACTTCGTGGCCCGGCTGCGTGGCCAGGAGAGGTTCGACTCGGTGGACGATCTGGTGGCGGCGATGGGTGCGGACACCGAACGCGCGCGCACCATCCTGTCCGCCCACTGACTGGCGGCCGCGCCGGTGTCTGTCTGCGCGGCCCGCCGCGGTCGATTCGGTGGGGCCGCAACTCGCTGCTAAACTCCCTGCCGACCCGGCGCGCGCTGCAGTTCGCGGTGGCCGTGCCCCCGGAGTTCCCTCCGGATTCCTAAACGCGGACCGAATTGATGGAGTTGTTTCGTGGCGCTTACTGCCGAACAGAAAAAAGAGATCCTCGGCCAGTACGGCCTGCATGACACCGACACCGGCTCGCCGGAGGCCCAGGTGGCGCTGCTGACCAAGCGCATCATCGACCTCACCGAGCACCTCAAGATGCACAAGCACGACCACCACTCGCGCCGCGGCCTGCTGCTGCTGGTCGGCCGCCGTCGTCGGCTGCTGAAGTACGTCGCGCAGGTCGACGTCGAGCGGTACCGCTCGCTGATCGAGCGTCTCGGCCTGCGCCGCTGACCTGGGCTGTCACCTGCGCCGGGCCCCAGCAGTGCGTGCCCTGCTCGTCGCGTTCGCGACGACCGTAGCGGCGGGGCTGCTGACCGGGTGCTCGTCGTCGACGCCGGCCACGGAACTCGTCGTGGGGGACTGTGTGCAGATGGGCGGGCCTCCCGACCGTCCCGAGGCGGCCGAAGCCGCGTGCGGGTCGGCGGAGTCCAACTACAAGGTGGTGGCGGTGTTCTCCGGCTCCGCGGACAGCGCCCAGCAATGCCCGTCGGACGTCGACTCCTATTACTCGATGCGCGGGTCGTTCTCCGATTCACGCACCACGGTGTGCCTGGACATCGACTGGGTGGTCGGGGGATGCATGAGCATCGACACCGAGAGTGGGTCGGACCCCGCGCGGGTCGACTGCGGTGACGCGCAGGCGCCCAGACGTCAGCGTGCCACCCAGATACTGGCCGATGTCGCCAACGCCGATCAGTGCGCCAGCGGCGTTGGCTACCCCTACGAGGAGCGTGACTTCACTGTGTGTGTGGAGGACGTGACCTGAACCCCGAGGGATTAGGGGTTTGCGGTGTACCGGGATGTACCATGGGTGCGTTCGGCTGCCGCAGGCGCGAACAACCGGGTGCGGTCCTCGCAGATCCGCAGGGATCGTTCCCGCGTGACACGACAGGAACCGCCCGATCGCGCGGTCTTCGGTAGTGGCTGCCGGAGAGAACTCCGGCCGCTTCGATCGACGGCCGTCGACGCATCTGGGCTGGGGCTGCTCCGGGTTGACCCGGAGGCGGGACTTCGCGCGTGCCCACGCAAAACAGTTGAATGATGACCCCAGAGAGGCCGTACGGACGTTTATGTCTGTCGTAGAAATTGATGAAGGCGTGTTCGAATCGACCGCCGTGATCGACAACGGGAGCTTCGGCACCCGCACCATCCGCTTCGAGACCGGGCGGCTGGCCCAGCAGGCCGCCGGCGCCGTCGTCGCCTACCTCGACGACGAAACCATGCTGCTGAGCGCGACCACTGCCAGCAAGAGCCCGAAGGACCACTTCGACTTCTTTCCGCTGACGATCGACGTCGAGGAGCGGATGTACGCCGCGGGCCGCATCCCCGGTTCGTTCTTCCGGCGTGAAGGCCGGCCGTCCACCGACGCGATCCTGACCTGCCGCCTGATCGACCGTCCGCTGCGCCCCACGTTCGTCTCCGGGCTGCGCAACGAGATCCAGGTCGTCGTGACGGTGCTGAGCCTTGATCCCAAGGATCTCTACGACGTGCTGGCGATCAATGCCGCGTCGGCGTCGACGCAGATCTCCGGCCTGCCGTTCTCCGGGCCGGTGGGCGGTGTACGGGTCGCCCTCATCGACGGCCAGTGGGTTGCGTTCCCGACCGTCGAGCAGCTCGAGCGCGCCGTGTTCGACATGGTCGTCGCCGGCCGCAAGGTCGAGGAGTCCGACGACGTCGCGATCATGATGGTCGAGGCCGAGGCCACCGACAACGTGATCGAACTGGTCGCCGGCGGTGCCGGTGCGCCCACCGAGGCCGTGGTGGCCGAGGGTCTCGAGGCGGCCAAGCCGTTCATCGCGACGCTGTGTGACGCGCAGGCCGAGCTGGCCGGCAAGGCCGGCAAGGAGACCGCCGAGTACCCGCTGTTCCCCGAGTACGGCGAGGACGTGTACTACTCCGTCGCCTCGGTAGCCACCGACGCGCTGTCCGAAGCGCTGGCCATCGCGGGCAAGAACGAGCGCAACGAGCGCACCGACGAGATCAAGGTCGAGGTGCTCGACCGGCTGGCCGAGCAGTACGCCGGCCGCGAGAAGGAGATCGGCGCGGCGTTCCGGTCGCTGACCAAGAAGCTCGTCCGGCAGCGCATCCTGACCGATCACTTCCGCATCGACGGTCGCGGCATCACCGACATCCGCGCCCTGTCGGCCGAGGTCGCCATCATCCCGCGGGCGCACGGCAGCGCGCTGTTCGAGCGCGGCGAGACCCAGATCATGGGTGTGACCACGCTGGACATGATCAAGATGGCCCAGCAGATCGACTCGCTGGGGCCCGAAACCAGCAAGCGCTACATGCACCACTACAACTTCCCGCCGTTCTCGACCGGTGAGACCGGCCGGGTCGGTTCGCCCAAGCGCCGCGAGATCGGCCACGGCGCGCTGGCCGAGCGGGCGCTGGTCCCCGTGCTGCCCAGCGTCGAGGAGTTCCCCTACGCCATCCGCCAGGTCTCCGAGGCGCTCGGCTCGAACGGGTCGACGTCGATGGGCTCGGTGTGTGCCTCGACGCTGTCGCTGCTCAACGCCGGTGTGCCGTTGAAGGCCCCGGTCGCGGGCATCGCGATGGGCCTGGTCTCCGACGACGTGGAAGTGGAAGGCGGCGGTGTCGAACGGCGTTTCGTCACGCTGACCGACATCCTCGGCGCCGAAGATGCGTTCGGCGACATGGACTTCAAGTGTGCCGGCACCAAGGACTTCGTCACCGCGTTGCAACTCGACACCAAGCTCGACGGCATCCCGTCGAAGGTGCTGGCCGGTGCGCTGGCGCAGGCCAAGGATGCGCGGATCACGATCCTCGAGGTCATGGCCGAGGCGATCGACGAGCCCGACGAGATGAGCCCGTACGCTCCGCGGATCACGACGATCAAGGTGCCGGTCGACAAGATCGGCGAGGTCATCGGGCCCAAGGGCAAGATGATCAACTCGATCACCGAGGAGACCGGCGCCCAGATCTCCATCGAGGACGACGGCACGGTGTTCGTGGGCGCCGCCGACGGGCTTTCGGCGCAGGCCGCGATCGACAAGATCAACGCGATCGCCAACCCGCAGCTGCCCAAGACCGGTGAGCGGTTCCTGGGCACCGTGGTCAAGACCACCGATTTCGGTGCGTTCGTGTCGCTGCTGCCCGGGCGTGATGGTCTCGTGCACATCTCGAAGCTCGGCCGCGGCAAGCGGATCGCCAAGGTCGACGATGTCGTCAAGGTCGGTGACAAGCTGCGGGTCGAGATCGCCGATATCGACAATCGCGGCAAGATCTCGCTGATTCTCGTCGACGAGGACGCCGACACCGAGAAGGCGGACAGCCCGGCTGACGCTCCTGTTGATGCCGCGACCGCCAGCAACTAGAGCGACAGCGCTGCGACGCGGGCGCCGCGGCGAGGACACCACCGCCGCGGTGCGCCGCACCGAACTGTCTGGTGGCCTTCGTGTGGTCACCGAGCACATTCCGTCGGTGCACTCCGCGTCGGTCGGCGTGTGGGTAGGTGTGGGGTCCAGGGACGAAGGCCGCACCGTCGCCGGTGCGGCCCACTTCCTGGAGCACCTGCTGTTCAAGGCGACGCCGAACCGCACGGCGGTGCAGATCGCGCAGGCGGTCGACGCCGTCGGTGGTGAGTTGAACGCCTTCACCGCCCGTGAGCACACCTGCTACTACGCGCATGTGCTCGACTCGGACCTTGCGCTGGCGGTCGACTTGGTCGCCGACGTGGTGTTGCGCGGACGATGCCTGCACGACGACGTCGAGGTCGAACGCGACGTGGTGCTCGAGGAGATCGCCATGCGCGACGACGATCCCGAGGACACCCTCGGCGACGTCTTCCTGTCGGCGATGTTCGGTGAGCATCCCGTCGGCCGTCCGGTGATCGGCAGCGTCGACTCGGTCTCGGCGATGACCCGCGACCAGTTGCACTCCTTTCACGTGCGCCGCTACACCCCTGATCGCATGGTGGTCGCGGTCGCGGGCAACGTGGACCACGACGAGGTGGTGAGCCTGGTGCGCGAGCACTTCGGCCCGCATCTGGTGCGGGGCCGCACCCCGGTTGCGCCACGCAAGGGTGCCGGCCGGGTGAGCGGTCGTCCGTCCCTGCAGCTGATCCGGCGCGACGCCGAACAGACCCATCTGTCGCTGGGCGTGCGGACGCCGGGTCGGCACTGGGATCACCGGTGGGCGCTCTCGGTGCTCAACAGCGCACTCGGTGGAGGGCTGAGTTCCCGTCTGTTCCAGCAGATCCGAGAGGAGCGCGGGCTGGCGTACTCGGTGTATTCCACGGTGGACACCTTCGCCGACAGCGGTGCGCTGTCGATCTACGCCGGGTGTCAGCCCGAACGGTTCGACGAAGTCGTGCGGGTGACCACCGATGTGCTGGCCGAGGTGGCGCGTGACGGCATCAGCGCCGACGAGTGCCGCATCGCCAAGGGGTCGCTGCGCGGCGGTCTGGTGCTCGGCCTGGAGGATTCGGGTTCGCGGATGCACCGGATCGGGCGCAGTGAGCTCAATTACGGCACGCACCGCAGCATCCCCGACACCTTGGCCAAGATCGAGGCGGTGACGCACGAGGAGGTCAACGCCGTTGCCCGGCAACTGCTCACGCGCCAGTTCGGCGCGGCTGTGCTGGGCCCGGTGCGCACCAAACGCTCGCTGCCCAAACCGCTGCAGACCCTGGCGGACTGACTCGTCATGACATCTCTGTCACGTCGCCGTCTGGTGCTGGGCGGCTTGTCGGTGACCGCGCTCGCCGCCTGCGGTCGTGCCGAGCCCCCCGTCCGCGACGGCGCCCCTGTCCGCGACGACCCCAACGCGCCGGTTCCGCCCACCGACCCCCGGATCGAAGAGCTCGAGAGGCGCGAGGGGGTCATCGTCGGGCTGCACGCCGTGGACCTACCCACCGGCCGCCGGCTCGCGCACCGTGCCAAGGATCGTTTCGCGATGTGCTCGACGTTCAAGGGGTACGCCGCGGCAGCTGTGCTCAGCCGCGCCGACCCTGGGCTGCTGGCACTGACCGACACCGTGACGATCGCGCCCTCGGAGCTGGTGACGTATTCGCCGGTGACAGAACCACGGGTGGGTCAACCCATGACGCTGGCCGAGTTGTGCCAGGCCGCGGTGCAGCAGAGCGACAACAGCGCGGCCAACGCCCTGCTGCGCGTGCTCGGAGGTCCGCCGGCGATCACCGAATTCGCGCGCTCGATCGGCGACGAGGTGTCGCGGCTGGACCGCTGGGAGACGGCGTTGAACTCGGCCGTGCCGGGCGATCCCCGCGACACCAGCACGCCGGTGGCGTTGGGCACCGGCTACCGCGCACTGTTGGCCGGCGACGCGTTGGGCGGGTCGAGCCGTCAGACTCTGCAGGACTGGATGCGAGCCAACGAGACGTCCAGCATGCGGGCCGGCCTACCCGGGTGGTCTACCGCCGACAAGACCGGCAGCGGCGATTTCGGCACCGCCAACGACGTGGGAATCGCGTACGGACCGCAGGGTCAGCAGCTGCTGTTGTCGATCATGACCCGTTCTGCCGGCGATGATCCGGACGCGCCGAGTCGGCGCGACCTGATCGGCGAGCTGGCGGCTCTGGTGTCGGCCGATCTGTACGACGGGCAGTAGGCCCTAAAGCGTGTCGAACAACTGGGTGCGGTCGAGTCGGCGTAGCAGTAGGGCGATCTGGCTGAGGTAGAGGAAGCCTCCGTGTGCTTTGAGGGTGACTTCGTAGTGGCGGTCGAGTCGTCGGCAGTGGTTGATCCAGCCGTTGGTGCGTTCGACCACCCAGCGTCGCGGTTGGACGATGAACCCGCGGCCGGGTTTCGGCCCGGACACCACGTCCACTGTGACACCGGCCCTGGCCGCGGCGCTGGTCACGGTCTGACCGGTGTAGCCCTTATCCACCCACACGTGGCTGATGGTCGGGGCGATGCGTTTTGCCTTGTGTAGCCGCGTGGGGAATGCCGCGCGGTCGGCGACGTTGGCAGCGGTGACGACGGCGACGACCAGAACGCCGCCGGAATCGACGAGCACATGACGTTTGACGCCATCGACCTTCTTTGCCCCGTCGAACCCGCGCGGCCCGGCCACCGGGGACGCCTTGACGCTGGAGGAATCAACGACGGCCGCGGTGGGTCGTCTACGGCGGCCGGAGCGGGTACGGACCTCGCCGCGGACCGTGGTCAGGATTCGCGCCCATGTGCCGTTGCGGCACCAGCGCAGAAAGTGTTTGTGCGCCGCTGACCACGACACGGTGAAGTCGGGCGGCAGATGCCACCACGCGCACCCGGTGCGCAGCACATACAAGATGGCGTCGAGGTACTCGCGCCACCGCTGCGGTGGGCAGGGCCGCCCACCTCTGGGATGTTTCGAGACGAGGAAGCGGGCGATGCGCGCCCACGCGGTATCGGACAGATCAGAGCGGTACCGGCGGCGCCGACCAGGTTTCGGGTCACATGACCACGAATCGTCATCACGGGTACCGACACGATTGCAATGGCCAGCGTGCTTGTCAGTCCGTCATGAGACGCTGAATGGTGATGGCGCGGCACACCACATTCCGGTTCTGTCTCGACCCGACGGTCGAGCAGCGTGACGTGCTGGCCCGCCATGCTGGCGCGTCGCGGTTCGCGTTCAACCAGTGCCTGCGGATCGTCAAAACCAGCCTGTCTGGCCGGCGAACCGACCCGGGCACCACGGTGCCGTGGACGGTTTTCGACCTGATCAACACCTTCAATGGGTGGAAGAAGACCGAGGATGCCGGCCGGGTGTTCGCTGTCGATGCCGACGGTGGCGTCGAAGTGGTGGTGACAGGCCTGTCTTGGCGGGGCGATGTGTGCCAGCAGGTGTTCGAGGAAGCCGCCGTTGACCTGGGTAAAGGGTTGGCGGCATGGTCTGATTCGCGCTCGGGCAAGCGCAAAGGCCGCCGCGTCGGGTTCCCACGGTTCAAGAAGAAAACCGGCGACATCCCGTCGTTTCGGCTGCGCAACAAGCACCCCAAGGGTAAACCCGCCGCGATCCGTATCGGCGACAACGACCGGCCCCGTTCGCTCACGCTGCCCGGCATCGGCCAGATCGCCGTCCATGACGACACCCGCCGACTGCGACGCATGCTCGCCAAGGACCGGGCCAAGATTCTGTTCGCCACCCTCAGTCGTCACGGGGGCCGTTGGTGGATCGCACTCAATGTCGAGGCCGCCGATCTGCACTCAGCTCATCAGCACCCACCCCGCCGCGACGACGGTGGCGGCTGGGTGGGGGTGGATCGCGGCCTGTCGGCGTTCCTGGTCGCCGCGACTGTAGACGGCACCGAGGTCGCCCGCATCGATGACGCCCCCAAGGCGCTGGCCACCGGTCTCAAGCAGCAGCGGCGGTTGTCGAAGTCGTTGTCACGCAAGAAGAAAGGATCACGAAACCGCAAGGATGCCGCGGCCCGGCTGGGACGGCATCACCATCGTGTCGCCAACGTGCGCCGCCATTTCCTGCACCAGGTGTCGGGCGAGCTGGTCAAGACCCACGACCGGATTGTCATCGAAGACCTCAACGTGACCGGAATGCTGCGCAACCATCGGCTGGCCCGCGCCATCTCCGACGCCAGCTGGTCGGAGTTCGCGCGGCTGTTGCGGTACAAGCAGGCGTGGCGGGCCGGGCAGCTCATCGAAGTTGACCGGTGGTATCCATCGACCCGTCTGTGCCCTGAGTGCGGGGACATCGACAGTTCGATGACCTTGGCGGATCGGGTGTTCACCTGCGGATGCGGGCATACCGCCGACAGAGACGCCAACGCCGCGCGGAATCTGGCCCGCTGGGGCCAGGGCCACCAGCACGACACCTCAACCGATCCCCGGACCCCCAAGCAACGGGGCCGGGCCACCAAAGCCCGCCGACGGGACGGCGCTGGCCAACACCCTCGTGTTGGTGAAACCAGCCCGAATGACGCGGGAACCGACGTTCACACCGCACCCGCGGCCTGAACCGACGACGCCCGAGAAGGGCGGTGCCGAACATTCAATAGAGTTGTTCGACACGCTTTAGACGACGGGCAGTGAGTCGTCGCGCCGCAGCAGGAAGAAGTACGGCACCCTGATGCCACGCAGATCCATCGCGCCCAAAACCGTTTGATCGTCGAGCTTGCGGAAGACGTCATTGATCGGGAGCTGGTCGTAGATCATGGTCGCGGTGTCCACGCCGCGGTAGCGGGTGGTGCGCAGCCGGGCCTTCGGGCCGCGCGCTGCCAGCACCGGACGCAGCGCGGCGATGGTGCCGGCGAAGCTGCGGTTCTTCACCCCCGGAACCTTGGTGGCGACGCCGAGACCGCCGAACGCGAGAGCGGGATTCAGTGGCCACAGCGCGCTGCCGTCGGAGGTGGGGAACAGCAGGGGGTGCACGGTCTCGGCGTCGCGGAACTGCTTGCCCCACCAGCCGCTTGCGGCCAGCATGCCGTCGAGCGGGTGAGCAGTGGGTACCTCGGCGCCATGCCAGGTCCCGATCATGAACTCCGGTTCCACGGCAGGCAGTGCGTCATAGCGTTGCAGCGCGTCGTCGGTGGTCGTCGGAGCGTCGGGCAGAACGTCGGCGAGCATCAGCATGCCCCCGACTTTACTTGACACCCGTCAATTGGGGCACACTGTCTGTGTGCAACCCGATGGCCTCTGTCCCTGCGGAAGCGACGAGATGTTCGGTCGCTGCTGTCTACCGCTGCACCTGGGCGAGCGGCAGGCGCACACCGCCGAGGAGCTGATGCGCTCGCGGTACAGCGCCTACGTCGCCGGCGACGCCGACTACCTGTGGCGCACCTGGCATCCCCGCACCCGACCGGAGGACGTCGCAGTCGGCGCCGTCACCTGGTCGCGTCTGGAGATCGTCGACCGGGTTGCCGGAGGCGTCGATGACGACGCCGGCGAGGTGGAGTTCCTGGCCCACCACCATGCCGGCGTGCTGCACGAGCGCTCGCGCTTCAGCCGCCGCGCTGGACGCTGGTTCTATGTCGACGGCGACATCGATGGGTGACGCTCAGCGCAGCGCGTCCGCCGGATCGGTGAACGGCAGGTCCAGGTCGGCGGCGACCTGCTCGGACAGCAGCGCGCCCTCGTGGGTGGACAGGCCCTTGGCCAGCGCGGCGTCAGCGCGGCACGCGTCGCGCCAACCCTTGTCGGCCAGCTTGAGCACGTACGGCATCGTCGCGTTGGTCAGCGCGTAGGTTGACGTACTCGGCACCGCACCAGGCATGTTGGCCACGCAGTAGAACACCGTGTCGTGCACGCGGAAGGTGGGATCGTCGTGCGTGGTGGGGCGGGAATCCTCGAAACACCCGCCCTGGTCGATCGCGATGTCCACCAGGACAGCACCGGCCTTCATCTCGGCCACGGTCGAATTCAGCACCAGCTTGGGGGCTTTGGCGCCGGGCACCAGCACCGCGCCGATGACGAGGTCGGCCTGCTTGACGGCGTCCTCGAGGTCGAGCCTCGACGAGTAGCGCGTCTCGATGGCGCCGCCGTACTCGGCGTCGATCTTGCGCAGGATGTTGATGTTCAGATCGAACACGGTGACGTGCGCGCCCATGCCCCAGGCCACCGCAGCGGCGTTGTCGCCGGCCATGCCGCCGCCGATGACCACAACCCTGGCCGGAGCGACGCCAGGCACCCCGCCCATCAGGACGCCACGTCCGCCCTGGGTGCGCATGAGGTGGTAGGCGCCGACCTGAGCGGAGAGACGGCCCGCGACCTCACTCATCGGCGCCAGCAGCGGGAGTGCTCCGTCTGCAGTCTGCACCGTCTCGTAGGCGATCGACGTGGTGCCGGAGGCCATCAGTGCGTCGGTGCACGGTTTCGAGGCGGCCAGATGCAGATAGGTGAACAG
>CAXEZH010000283.1:0-18386 GCA_964000695.1 uncultured Mycolicibacterium sp.
ATGAGTGTGCGCAGGACTTCCTCGGGCGTCCAGCGTTGGGTCTTGGCGGTGATCAGGACCTCTGGTGCGGTGCGCCGCACGGCGGCCAGTTTCAACCGCCGCAACCCGGCATCGAGATCGGCGGCCAGAGGTGGAACTGATAGTGGGGCAACGGGTTCGGTGACGATGACCGGTGGGGGTTTGGTCACGGGATCACCTCGCCGTCGGCGACGATCGGTGCGATCTTGTAGGCGTCCAGGGATCGGGTCGGGGCCACGGGCAGGTCCAGGATCAGCGCGTCCCCGGCGGGGCGGGGTTGTGGGGTTCCGGTGCCGGCGGCCAGGATCGAGCGCACGTCGGCGGCGCGGAACCGGCGGAACGCCACCGCCCGATGCAGCGCCGAGACCAGGGCGTCGGTGCCGTGGGCGGCGCCCAGGGCGAGCAGGATTTCCAACTCCGATCCCAGCCGGGTGTTGCCGATCGCGGCCGCGCCGACCAGGAACGCTCGGGCGTCCTCGCCGAGGTCGCAGAACTGCTTCTCCACGCTGGTCCTCGGCCGAGGTCCGCGGTTCGGTGCCGGACGCGCCCCGTCGTAGTGCTCGTCGAGGATGGAGGTGCCCCCGGGTGCGACGAGTTCGTGCTCGGCCACGATCACCCCGGTCCCGGGCTCGAGCAGGACGATCGCGCCGTGGTCGACGACCACGGCCACCGTGGATCCGATCAGTCGGGTGGGTACTGAGTAGCGGGCAGACCCGTACCGGACACAAGACAGGCGATCGACCTTGCGCAGCACCGACGGTGCCCCGATCTGCAGACGTAGCGATGGGAGTGGTTGCAGCAGTTCGCGTTCAGCGATTAGACGGTCGTCAGGATCGCGCAGATCTCCGAATGGGTCGCGGCGTTCACCTCGGCGCACCACGCTTCGGCGGCGAGGTTCGCGGTGCGCAGATCGACCGGTACTCCGGTGACGGCAGCCTCGGTCAACAGGGGCACCGCCAGATCGTCCTGGGCGTAGCCGCACAGGTTCTCCACGATGCCCTTGGACTGCGGGTCGCTGGCGTGACAGAAATCCGGGGCGAACCCGTAATGGGAAGCCAGTCGGACGTAGTCCGGCGTCGGGACCACGACGTTGGCGACCACGCCGCCCTTGAGGCAGGCCATCCGGTCGGCGAGCACCTTCCCGGGCACGCCGCCGGCAGCGGCCAAGGTCTCGGCGATCAACGCCAGCCTGGTCGAGGCCCGCTCGTCGGTGGCGAGGCGCACGAACCGCCACCGGGAGAACGCCAACACCGCGCAGAACAGAAACAACCCCGGTGCGACCTGAGCCCAGTCGATCACCAGATACTCACCCGGCTCCCACACCGCCGGGCGCCGCCCGCGATGATTCTCACTGCGCCACAACGCCTTCGCCTCGGCGACCAGGCGACGGAAGTTACGATCGGAACCGGTGTATCCGGCGGCGCGAGCTTTCGGGAGCAGCCGCTTGGCCGAGATCCGACCCTTCGATTTATCCACGCGTTCGGCAACCAGATCGGCCACGGCGTCGTAGTTGTGTGCCCGTTCAGCCCGTCGTGGACGCGGCACACCCGCCTGGTCGGCCTCGAACTTGTCCACGACTTTCTTGACGGTGCGGTGAGTGGTACCGCAGTGCTCCGCGGCAGCCCGATACGACCCGAGCTGTTGGTAGGCGGAAATGATGTCCATTCGGTCCTTCGCAGATTTCAATGGAACTCCCCGGTGGTGGCGGCGATTGGTTGGCGCCTTCACCGTCACCACCGGGGCCCGCAGTTCCTGATCGACACGACGAACACGGGGTGGATACTTCTACCTGGCCAAAACTGGATACCTCGACTTGGCCGCCAGTGGGTACTTTTTCATGGCCACGGACAACGACCATGACCAAGCTGCTGATCACCATGGCTGCGCTGATGAGGATGGGATCTGTCCCGCTCCTAGCGCCGGTGGCTCCGAGAAACATCTTCGTGAAGGCCATCGCCTCCGAAATTCTCAGCAGACCATCAATTTCCAGACAGCCGGTCGCTAGTCCTTGGGAGCCGTAGCGAAGATCGCTATAGAGATCGTGACTCGTCGCTAATCTTCCGTCACCGCATACCGGCCCGCCGCCGCCCACTTAGCCAGTGGAGTTGGGGCATTGCGATTCGGGGCTGCTGCCGGCAACAAACGGGTTTATGAGACCAGCGGCCCACGATTGCCAAAGATCCCGGCCGGGGGTTCTACAAACTCGCTGTCAGGTATGCGCCACACCTGTAGTTCACTGCTTCTGGGTACGGCGAAGTCCAGCTTCAGGCCGGCTTCGACCGCCGAATCAACTCGTTGAACGCTGCGGCCATTCAACTGTATTTCCCGCAGTGGACCCCAACGAGCGACACGACCATTCGATGCCCACAGGATGTCGCCTACCTCTACGGCTGCCCCGATGGCCGGAACGACGACGATGCGCCCCTTCTGGTAGTACTCGGTAGGGACGCCCAACACCTCGCTCTCATTGCGGCCCCGTGAGGCCTCAAGTACTAGACACGACAGACTGGCCACCAGCCCCAGGCTCATCGCCTCGATGAAGTCAACCTTATCGAGGAGCTGTTCGGGGGAGATTATTTCGTCGGGGATCGCGCGGTGCGACACCTCGTTTCGACGTTCGACCAGATCTTCTAGCTCCCTAGCGAGCAGCTCGGTCGGCAATGTGGCGCCTCCGTGTCCCGATTTCACCTGCCAGCTGCGGACTGCATCAGCGTGCTGTATACGACTTGGCAAGTCCGGCACCGCCCAGCGGAAGAGGTCGGCCATGGCTTCCCAGCGCAGATTCGAATTGTGGAGAGCAATCACTTCAAGGCGGAGATCGTAGGGGTGCGAATCGTCCAGACAGGAGGCCAAGCTGGTGGCGATGTCCAGTTGGTCAATCTCTTTGTATCGACCCACTCCGAGGTTCTTCCCCAACAGAGCGGATGCATTCTGCACGTACTTGGTGCGCAGGTTCTGCACTTGCAGTGAAGATAAGGCCTTGGGATCGCTGAGCATCATTTGACCGAAACGAAACGCAAGTTGTTCGGCGAACGTTTCAAACGAGGCGTACAGCGCCGAGATGCTGGCGATGTAGGCGAATCGGCGCTGGTCTGTCGTCTGCTGAACTTGTGAGACGGTGGCAAGGTAGCGCCGAATCAGGTCTAGATCTGCTGCGAGCGCGTCGTACTTAGGAATCAAAGCCGCAGCGCCTAACCTTCGATCTGGTTGAGGGCGGCGCTCAAGGCCTCGTACGCACGTTCGTTCCGCCGGCGGGCGTCGGCAGCGTTAGTTTTGCGACCGCCAAACACATCTGAATGCTCTTCGTACATCGCATCAATCGCGGCTTCCACACGTGTCGGCTCGGACAGCAACTCCGCTCGCTGTTCGGCGGTAAAAGCTGAGCTCGCGAACATCAAGGCATCGAAAGCGATCTTGCTGAAGTGTCGGTTACTCCCCTTGACTTGAAATGCGACCGGACCGCCGACCGTATACCAGAACACGATGTTACCGACGAAGATGCGCTCGTACTCAGCGAGCGTTTCCTTATCGAACCTGTTGCCACGCACTAGGAATTCGTCAAGGAACTCCGATATCTTGTTTAATCCTTGTGTGAACTTGTCGAAGTGGCGGTAGGCGAAGAACCGCAGCACGATTTCGACGTCTTCCATTTTCTTAAAAAGCTGTAGCCCGGTGGCTGTCACCTCGACGCCCTGGGCGTCGCGCCCCAGACTGAGTCCGCCGCCGCCGTCGTCGTCTGATTCGTCCTCGGCATCCGTATCCGTGAGTCCGTTGGAATCAAGCGGCGTTCCGAGCACCGACCTCAGCTCAGTAATCCGTGACAGTTTCAAACACAGATCATTCAGCGGGCCGTCGTAAACGGCGTTTCTGGTTTCTTGGCCGCTGAGTCGCACTCCTCCGGAGTTCAGGCGCTCGAAGACCAGCTTCTTGAGAAACGCGGCCTGCTCGGGATCTGCTGCCGTCTCATTGAGCAAAATGATCGAAGATAGGTATCGACGGTCGATTCCGTCGCGAATCGAACTCGGCAGCGATGAGTACGTTCTGCCGTTCAGCTCTGGCCAATGTTGCAAACCCGTCAAATGAAGCTTGTCCTCGTAGAAGTCCATCAACGCAGTAAGGCGTTGTCGACCATCCATCACCTCGAACCGAGCCAGCTCATATTCATACAGGAATACCGGCGGGACAGGCACGTTCATCAGGAACGACTCGATCAGACGTGACTGGCGGCCTTCATCCCAGCGGTGACGACGTTGATATTCGGGATCGCGCTTGTACTTCGCCTCGATTTCACCCGTTGCGGTCTCGAAGGTGTCGGTGAACATCGCGAGTATCTGATTCAACGGATACCGCGCTTGTTCGATCACGATCCGAACTCCCTCCTTGGAGTAACGCCGGTTCAGTTCGGCATCGCTCACAGGAGGTGTGTCCTTGCGCTTCAGGTCTTCAATGACCTCGCCTGGAAGCAGCGAAACTCTCACGTCGTCCTCGACCTCCCTCTCTCGGCCCGTGCCCCGAGGTTCACCTCGAAAATTGAGAACATCTCGTTCTCACCGCATTTCGGCCACGACGTCCACCTCACCCACGGCAGTTCCGACCTTCACGAACTGTTCGGCCTGTCTAGCCCGGTAGGGCGACGTGCCTGCCGGTCGGACATCGATCACGACCCATCCCGACGCCGCCTCGTCGAGCGAGTCGAGCAGCAGCCGAGTCGGGTCAGTGCGCGCAGATGGCAGGGCTCCGAAGCGAACGGCCAATCGGGCGCGGCGATGGCACCGAAGAGCGGTCGCGCGCCACACTTTGGCGAGCGCGGCGACGAAGGCTGCCTGACTCGGCTGGCGGGCGATCTGACCCGCTGACCCGTAGGGCACTTCGGGTGCTCCGCCGACGAACCATGAGCGCAACCATTGGTCGGGTAGATACGTTCGCATCCCGTAGTAGGGCGGAGACGTAACAACTAGGTCGAAAGTAGGACGCAACGAGTTCAAGACGCTCACCGCGTCACCCAGGTACACCTTCCCTCCGGGCGACGGGGGCTGCGTCTCGAGAAGTCGCGCGGCTCGTCGCTCAATGACGTCGAGCGTGTCAATCCGAAGTGGCTGTAGTGCTCGAGCTTTCCAAAACTTCACGGCGTAACCGGGCTTCGATGCGTAGGTTCGGGGCATTTGATTCGAAAGGTACGACGGCACACGCTTATTACGGGGGCCGTGCAAGATGCCCAGCATAATTGCCCTTAGCATTGCGGCGGTCGGTGTATGTAAGTTCAGCAAGGCTGCGCGCACTGTAGCGATTTCGCGCAGCGTTTCTGATTCGTAGCACAACTGCCAGAACTCACCCTCTGGCACGGCCGACGGAGGATCGTCTCGAAGGATCCGTTTGGCCAAGCCTACGACTGCGCCGGCGCTCACCCTCGTTACCTTGGCTCGGGCGATGGCGACCGCGACCGGATTGATGTCAATACCCACGGACGGGATGCCGAGTGCGCGCGCCGCAAACAGAGTGGTGCCCCGGCCGCAGAACGGGTCGAGCACCCTTGTCGTCGAGCCGTGGGAGGCCATCTGCTCGAAGGGAAAGTCGAGTGGAAACATCGTGTAGTACGGGCACACTGCGTTCAGTCGGAGTAGGTCCTCTGCGAACGCGAAGGCGCGATGGACCCCCGGTGACATCACGCCGCTGATCGTACCGCCGTCACAGAGCCGAGCCCCATCCAACGCAACATCGGCAGATCTCCTCGACGGTACGGCCTATCCAGTGTGCCAACAGTGCCGAGTGCCGCGGCGCAGGTACCGATACCCGACCACCCGTCCGCCGCATTCGCCACAAGGCGATTGCCCACCGGTGATGATCGGTCGATCGGTCGGACCAGCCGGGCCGGAGCAACGAGCCGCAGTCCGCAGCCAGGGGATGCCCCTCCCTCCGTGCCTCTAACGTGGCCCGGCTGCAGGCTTGGCGAAGTTACGGGTGCTCGTCCCTATCTCCATCACGGTGAACTGCGTGACGATGCCGACCTGCATAGCCTCGATCAGATAGTCGTTGCAGTCCCAGATCCCGTCTTCATGGAATTGCGTAGCACACTGCTTCGCGGGTGCGACTCTGTCAGGGAACTATGTCGTTGCACAAAGGGTGTGTGCCTTCGGCATTGGACGGTGGAGGGATGTACGCACCGCCGCTGTTGATGCTGTAACTGGCTTCCTTGCCGAGGAAGAAGGCGCTATCCTCGCTCAGGCCGTAGCGATTCATCAGCATGCGCTTGAGGTCCGTGGCGTAGTCGGCTCCAGCGAGGGTTGCCCTGCAGGCGAACGCGGCCTGCTCGGGTGTCCACTGGCCACAATTGCCCGGTCGCTGCGATGAACATCCACGCCCGTTGGGATTGGACGCAGTAGTTGTCACCATCACCGAGGGTGTCGTCACCGTACTCGTTGGGGTAAGGGACGGCTCCGGCGCAGCAGGAGGCGGCACAAGGGGCGGTGCGCCTGCGGTCGCGGTGGGGATCGGGATGGACCTGGTCGGCGGAATGCTCGATGAGGTGGCCGTGGTGTTGGACTGCGGATGCTGCCAGGGCCGCCACAGCAACCCCATGACACCTAGTACGAGCAGCAGTGCCGCTGCAGCCGAGATACGGATCAACCGCCGCCTGTTCCAGGTGGTAGAACCGCCCTCGGCTTTGACACCAGCGGGCTTGGGAGCGAGCGGGACGTCCGGCCTGCGGGCTGCGGGGGCGGGGGTGGTGGGCGCTGCGGCGACTCGCGGGATCTGGGAAATGGCTTCGCCGAAGGCACGGGCGAAGTCGGTGCAGCTCACGAAGCGGTCGTTGGGATGCTTGGCCAACGCGGCAGCCAATACTGGGTCGAGCGCGGCGAGTTCGGGTCGTGCGTCAGCAAGCGCGGGTGCTGGCGCGTTGAGGTGACGGCTGATGACGACGGCGGGGTTGGAGTGGGGGAACATCTGCGCGCCCGTCAAGAGGTGGTAGGCGGTGGCGGCCAGCGCGTACTGATCGGCGCGTCCGTCCACCGGCTCGCCCATAAGCTGTTCGGGCGCGGCATAAGCCACCGTGCCCACAGTCATGTTGGTGGTGGTGATGCCGCTGATCTCATCGACGGATCTAGCGATACCGAAGTCCGCGAGGAGAACCCGTTGGTCATCGACTTCCAGGTCCGCGACGATGATGTTCGCAGGCTTGACGTCTCGGTGCAGCAGTCCCTTCTTGTGGGCATAGGCCAGCGCGTTGGCGACGGCGGTGATGATGTCGATGGTCAACTCGACGGGCATACCTGCGGGGTAGCGAGTTTGCAGCAGTTGGGCCGCGTCGGAACCCTCGATGTAATCCATCGCGATCCAGAGCTGTCCGTCGTGCTCGCCTCGGTCGTGTATGCCGACGATGTGG
The DNA here is from genome assembly GCA_964000695.1 of uncultured Mycolicibacterium sp. GTDB lineage: Bacteria > Actinomycetota > Actinomycetes > Mycobacteriales > Mycobacteriaceae > Mycobacterium. The sequence continues at coordinate 7,400 of CAXEZH010000283.1, forward strand.
GGATGGCGCAGGCCTGCCGCGAGATCTGCTTCACGGATGAACCGGTCTTGGAACGAGGCGTCGCCTGAGACGCCGGGTGCCAGGATTTTGAGGGCGTCGTGGCGGGGCAGACGGGGATGCTGGGCCAGGTACACCTCGCCCATTCCGCCCGAGCCAAGTAGCCGCAGGACTCTGTATCCGGCGAAGGTCTCCCCGATCCTCAGCGGCATGGCGAGATGTTAGCTGGTGCGCTCGACATACCTCGGCTGTTCTGGCCGGAGGGACCTGTCGAGTGTTTAACATTCGGCAGGCCGTAGCTGTCGACTGATCCATGTCCGAGGTGCTTGTCAGGGCTCGCTTGGTGAGGATAATCCCGAAACCGTTGATTTCCTCAGCGCGGACCGAAGCTGGCGAGGGCATGCACGCCGCCTGGACTTACTTATAGCTAACTAGAAATAAAGAGCATCCACACCAGGAACGATCGCAAAAAATCATTCAATCTTGTTGGTAAATAAGAGGATTACAACTGCCCTGCCGACTCGTCTGCAGAGCACTCAAAGCAGAAACTAGATGCTTGGCAAAGATCAACGGGTGCCGTAACGTTGGTGTCGTTGGGCTACAGAGCAGATGTCCGACAAATCCCCGTTCTAAGCGCGTGACCGTCCGGTCACGTGCCGTTGTCGCAACTATTGGAAGGGACATGAGGAATGGACACATCGACAGCAGGTGTGCTGGACGCGAGCGAGCCCCGGCGCTGGGCCTCCGCTGAGGCGGCCGCCTGATATGAAGACGCTCTACCACTACACGTCCATCGAGCGTTGGCGGCTGATCGAGGCCGCCGGATACCTGAAGCTCACTGAGTCCGCCCTGAGCCGGACCAAGGAACATGCCGGTCCCGATGTCGTGTGGCTGACCACCGATCCCGATCTCAGCCACGACCACGGCCTCGGCGGAACTCTCGACGGCACGGACAAGACACGGGTGCGGGTCGCGGTCACCCTGCTCAATCGAGACGTGCACAAGTGGAAGGAGTGGGCGATCCGTCGGGGGATCGAGCCCGACTGGCTGAAGGCGCTGATCCGCGTCGGCGGTAGCGGTACATGGCGCATCACCGAGAAGTCGATCCCGATAGGCCGATGGGCGGAAGTGCTCGACCGAACCACAGGTGCAGTGCTGCACCAACCCGCGTAGCAATTCCGTCCTCCCGAGATTCGGGCGGTTAGCTTCGGCGGCGTTCTACATGCCCTCCTCGGACGAGCGTGACGAAGTCAGACGAGCCGGGCGTTATGGGGGGCGGTGAGCGCCGGATGATGCTGACCGCTTCAACACCATGCGCTGCGCCAGCGCCCACCTCAGAACAGGAACCACGCAACCTATGTCGGCCCATCCCTCGCGACGCTGACTACCCGTCGGTCTGGCCGGTGAACGGGTCGTCTCTAATCGTTCGCTATTCGGTCATCGACGCGGTGTAGGCGGATTTCGAACTTCTGCGCCGGTTACGTCACGGCCCTGTCACGGGGTCGCATTGGCGGATAACTGCGCAGTCCTAGGGCGCTGCACAAGAGCGCACCCAAACTCCGATGACAAGCGGTCTAGCCCCTTTAGTCTCCCGGCATGGATCGCATCTGGCAGTGGGCGTGGGATCGGTACGCAGCGAGGTATTCGTGGGCAATGTTCGGGATCACCAACGTTGTGGTGCTCCCGGTCTGGCTTGTGTCGTCGATCCTCATTACGGCTTACGAGGGCACCGATCGTTACATCGAGACGGCTGCCGTCACCGTTGTCGCGGTGCCGCTGCTGGTGTACGGAAACCTGCTCCCCGGCGTCGGTCGAATCCGCTCCGTTGAGCGGTGGGCGGCGGCCCACGAGGTCGATCGGGCGACAGCCCTGGAGGACACATACACATACGCTCGTCGAACATTTCTGCGGGCCGGAGTCGTCACCGTCATCTGGTCCGTCCTGCTCGCGGTCTTCGTGGGTGCAATTGCCGGTGCGAGCTGGCAGCGGATTGTGCAGTACGCGATTTGGGGTGGCGTCCTCGGAGCGGCCACTCAGCTCGGCTCAAGCCACAGCTTCGTCGAAGCAGCACTGCGGCCAGCCCGGACCGCGCTGACTAACGATGCGTACGTGGGAGACTCCCTCCCGCGCTCTCGCCCCACTTTTGCGGCGTGGGCGAACGTGTTCATGCTCGCCGTCGCTTTCGTGTTCGCCTTGGCGGGCGCGATGCTGGCGGCGGTGTTCCCGCGTGTCAGCGAGGTGCCGGTCCTTGCCGTGGTTATCGCGTCTGGGTTGGCTTTTGGTATGGGTGCGCCGATCACCCTCGTGTCCGCGTTTTCGCCGTCTTTGCAGCCGATTCGCGACCTCGCCCAAGGAACGGAACGTGTTGCCGCTGGGGATTACAGCCAACGGCTGCCAGTGGTTCAAGACGATGACCTCGGTGCGCTCGCGGCGTCGTTCAACCGCATGCAGGCGGGCTTGGCTGAACGACAACGACTGCAAGCGGCCTTCGGGACCTACGTCGACCCCAGCCTGGCGGCGCGGTTGCTTGAACAGGGAGACGATGTGTTCACCGGTGAGCGCCGCGAGGTGACAGTGATGTTCGTCGACGTACGTGACTTCACCCCCTTCGCCGAAGCCAACACCGCCGAGGACACCGTCGCTCGGCTCAACGCCTTGTTCGAGATCGTCGTACCCGCCGTGGTCGATGCCGGTGGGCACGTCAACAAGTTCCTCGGCGACGGCGCGCTGGCGGTCTTCGGGGCACCCAACGATCTCGCCGATCATGCCGACGCTGCGGTGAACGCTGCGGTGTTAATTCAGCGCCGCGTCGCTGAACAATTCGGCGGTGCACTGACGATCGGCATCGGGATCAACACCGGCGTGGTGATCGCCGGAACCATCGGCGGTGCAGGCAAGCTGGAGTTCACGCTCATCGGGGACACCGTCAACGTCGCCGCCCGCGTCGAGCAACTCACCAAAATTACCGGCGACACAATACTTCTCACCCACCACACTCTTGACGCACTGCATGAGCGTTCGGCAGTACTGATCGACCGGGGATCGCACGGACTGAAGGGAAAGACCACAGCCACACAGGTCTTCGCCATCGACCCAAGGACTGACGCCTCTCGGCTGATTCCTAAGCCACTCGCGTAGAGACGACCGCGAGAAGGTGCCACTCACCCGGCACGCCCTTGAGTTCGTGTATGCCGCGATCTTCGAACTTCAGCCCGGACCCGATCACCAGATCGCGCAGCGTGCTGGACACCAGCACCTCGTTTGGCCCGGCCAGCGCGCTCACCCGCGCTCCGATGTGAACGCCGATCCCGCCGATGTCGTCGCCGCGCACCTCGCACTCGCCGGTGTGCAACCCTGCTCGCACCTCGATGCCCAACGCCTGCACCGCGTCACGGATCGCCATGGCGCAGCGGATCGCTCGCTGCGGACCGTCGAAAGTAGCGAGGAAACCATCGCCTGAGGTGTTCACTTCGCGGCCCCGGAAGCGGGCAAGCTGCGACCGCACGACGGCGTCGTGCGCATCAAGCAGCGCGTGCCAGTCCCGGTCGCCGATCTCGGCGGCCCGGCGCGTCGAGTCCACGATGTCGGTGAACAACACCGTGGCGAGAACGCGGTCGTCGGCGACCTCGGCCTGCTGGCCGGTGAGGAACTCGGCGATTTCGCGGAAGGACTCGCGCCACGGTTCGACGAAGTGATACACGTTGCGCCCCGCTAGTTGAACGTATCTTGCCCCGGTGATGCGATCGGCGACGTCCTTCCCCAAGGCTGGCAGGGCGAATGGGTCGTCGGCGTGGTGGACCACTAGGGCGGGCACGCGGATTGTCGGAAGCACCGCCCGCACATCGAGTACGGATAGCAGCGACTGCATGAGGGCGACGGTCGCCGGGCTCGCCGCCATGCGTTCTAATCGCGCCCACGCTGCCCGGATCTCCTCGTTCCACGGCATGTCCGGGTTCGCCGCATGTTGGAACTCTCCCGTTCCCCACATGGCGGCCACGGCAGCGAAGATTTCTTCGGGATTCGGCCCGTCAGTCGCTAGTTCGGCGGACGGAGTGGCGTAGCCCTCTAGGACGACGAGCGCGGTGGTCCGGGACGGGTGTGTAGCGGCGAAAAGCGCCCCCGTCGCGAACGACCCATCGAACGTGACGAGGACCGCTTCGCGACTTCCGAGTTCGTCCAACACGGCGGTGACGCTGTCGGCCCATTGCTCCAAGGTTGGGAGCGCGCCCGGCTCCACAGGATCGGAAGCTCCACTGCCCGGCTGGTCGAAGAAGATGAGCCGACCGAGCGTCGTCATTGCCTCGACCCACCCCTGGATGGATGGCAGCTCCGGGAAGTGCTCACAGCACGTGAACCAGTTCGGAACGAGCACGATGTCGCGAGGACCTGCACGCGACGTGCGGTAGGCGACATGCAAGTTCCCGTTCAGCGCATAGCGCGTCTCGGAGAACATTGCCGAAGTCTAGGTCTGGGTCAGCCGCTCGCGAGGTGCCTCGGCATCATGTAGCTCAGTCCTGCGTTAGCAGCCGCCGCCCGGCGGGCTACACCCGCCACCGTCAGCACAGCACGCTGGCAAACGTCAGTCCCAGCCCAAATTCACCAGCACGGTGCTGGATACGCGGCGCAGATACCGAATCGGCGCACGGTGTTCGAGGTATACACGAGTTCTGCGAGGGCACGACGTAGATATGCAGGCAGCATTCTTGCCGCCTAATGATGCGGACGCTGAGCACGCCAACGGTTAGTGACCACTCGCTCACCATCCAAAGCCACATCCAGCCACCGCTCACGCGGCACCCGCCATTCGAGCCCGCGAGGGTCGGTAGCAGTGATGTGTCCGTGTTCGTCAATGACTAGCGCAGACCCGTGCGTGTATGCGTGGCACCGATCGTTCGCCAGCCTCACGACAAAAGCGCAGTCTTCGAAGGTCACGTAACGCTTGTGCCCAATTGACGCGCTTGTAAACGGCATAAGTTCTGCCGCACACCGACACCGTGAGAACGCCCCCGATTCGGCCACCGACACAGTCGTCGCCGCCGTCGCCGCCGGAGAAAGACCCGACAACATCGTCGTCAGTTCCACGGCAACTTCGGCTACGGCTACGTCACCAACACCCGAGGCGACTCGGTCTCGGTGATCGACATCGGCAACTGACCGGCCACCCGGCGAACCAATGGGCTGGCGTGGATTACGCACCAACGTCGGGCTCTACAGTGGATCGCCATCACGTTCGTGGAGGTGTCCATCAGGTTCTACGTGGATGGTTCCAGTCTCGTGGGCTCCCGGCATATCAGGCATTTCATGTCGACCACCGGCGGAGCGGCGCACGGCCCATACGATGCCGCCGATTGATAGCAGCCCGGCGGCGAACACCGTCAGCCACATCAGCACCTGACCCAGCCACACCCGCCGCTGAACTCTCACGACCTGCTGCTGGGCGTGCCGAAGTCGGGTCAGGGTAGCCATGGGCTTGGGGATGCCCATGATCACCCACGTAAAACAGCCAGAAACTATTGGCTTTTCGCCACCCCCGAGCAGCAGAAGTGCTTGAGCTGCACTCAATGCTTCCCGCCCGACGACCTCGCTGAGTCCAGCTAGACAAGCGCCCAGTCGAAAGTTCCGGCTATCCGGCCTTCTCTATCGCCGCCAGCGCCGTCGCGAAGGAGAAGAAATTGCTTGTACCCGAGCTGCCGCACCGTCTTGATGATGGACGCCTTCTGGTCGGCGTCGGCGTCGGTCACACGCCAGCGCCACCGGAGAAGCCTCCAGGATCTCCTTCAGCGACTTGTCCTCGTACGGTCTAGTGAAGGGCCGCCGGGAGGGCACCTTCGTGTACTACTCAGCCGCCGATCAACACGTCCAAAACCTCCTGAATCTGGCGCTGTTCCATGCCGATCACGTCGACCGTCGCGGGCCGCTCGGATAGTCCCAGATCGTCGCGCCCGTCGACCCGCGTTCGGGGGTCGTTGAGCTGTCCGGTGGCGGGCTTGCCGCCGAGAAGCCTGGCGGTGGGGATTAAGCGCGACGGCGGAGGGTACTTGGGTCCGCGTTCACAACGGTTCGTTCCAGCGTCCGCTGGACGCAGACTTAGAGGAGTAACTCATGCGTAGGACCCTTGCTGCTGCCTGTGTCGCCGGGGCTCTTCTATCCGGTGGCGCGGGTGTTGCGAGCGCAACCGTCGCCACTCAACCGCTTCCTGCGGCCACGACGACCTATGTAGCGCAACCCGATAACAGCAGCAGCAACAACAACGACAAGAGCGACAAGACCGGCCTGTGGGGACTGGTCGGATTGCTCGGGTTAGGTGGACTCGCCGGGCTGCGTCGCCGTAAAGACACCTACCCTGAAGCAGGACTGGGTCGCGGCACAGCTCCACGGGCTTAATCGCTCGCCGGATGCGCACGGAGCCCGACACTGACTGGGCTTCGGGCGCTTCCGGTTGCGACTGCGCCGCCGAACTGGAACCTCACCGGTCCTCCTTCTGGAGCTGGTGTAGCAATGCCTCCGACGGCCTGGGCCGGACTGCTCAGCTCGGTACCTGCAGGTTTCATTTTGCGGCTAGCTGGCAACTTCTGCGGCGTGAGTGGAAGGCGATCGGCGAGGGATGCGTCGGCGCACTTCTGCAAGGCGGCCTGCGGGGACCATTCCCCTTTGTTAAGACGCTAGCGTTGCCCCTCTGGCCGTCGATCACTACCGCTGCTCGTCGGCAGCGGCAGCATCACGATCGACTTCGCCCGCAGATCGGTCAGCGACGGCGGCTTGACGATGTCGTTCGGCGGCGGCGCGGTGCTCGTCGGGGTCGCCGACGCCAGCATCCGCTGCGTCGTCATGGAGTTGGGCCGCTCGGTCGTGAACCCCAGCGGCTTCGTCGTGCAGGTCGGCGGCTCGGCGGTGCGCATCGGCGGCGTGCTGGTGGGCTACGTCGGCGCGTTGGGCCGCCAGATGCGCATCGTTCTCGCTGACGGGCTCCCCGCGAAGCAACTCGGAACTGCGCTCGCGCAACTCCTCGGCCCGAGCCTCGACCCAGTCCTTGGCTTCGTCGGCCATGAGTTTGAAAGTACGGGCTGTAATCCGTCAGGCGTGCTGGAAAGTGCATTTCCGTCAGCGATACCGGCTAGTCGGGTCGGGGGACCGCTAGGGAGAGCCGACGGCGCGCACCAGGCTGGGTACCGACATCCGCAAGTTCGACAATGCCCAGCGCGGTGGCATCTGGCTTGGTGCCGTGTCCCGTCTGAGCATCCGCTTCTTCAACGGGCCGGGAGTTGTCCGGGGCTACTACGACGCCGCCTAACAGGGAGGCTGATGCGCCGTTATCGGCACCGGTTTGCTAAATCAGCGCGGTGGATACTCCAGGGCCGGTAAGACTCAGTTCACAGTCTTGATTGAATGGCAGGCGGGGGTAGCGGGAGCGCATGCGGGGGGTGCTCCCGTCCCCGTCAGCCGACACTGGTCGCTTCAGCGAAGTGCACAGTCTGTGACTGGAAGCTCGGTGCAGGGCGGTACGTCCTGTGGGATGCAGATGAACTCATCAGGCCCGATGAGCCGGGGCTGCGAAGTTTCTTCTCGATACGAAGGCGGACGCTCCGCCTCGCTGTCATCACACATTCGAATCCTCACTGCAGTCGCGGTTATCGATGGCGAAGTGTCCACCACACGTAGGTCCACATCGCGCACCACAAGAACGCCATCCCGGTGAGCGACGACGCTCCGTCGGTGTACGCGCCGTTGACGTACGCCAACCCGAAGAACGCCGTAGGTATCGCGGACAACGCGGTTAAGACGACGAAGAACGCGTTGAGTTGCTTGCGCTCGGCCTGGACTACCGGCAGCGGCTGCGGCGCAAAGAGCGGCTGCGGCGCGGAGTCGGTCGACGGAGGATCGAACGCAACGGTCGATTCCGTCCACGCGGTCCCGTCCCAGTATCGCTTGAACAGACCACCCCTCGGGTCTGGGTACCAACCTGGTGGAACCTCCTGCGGCTGCATCGGCAGTCCCCTCTCAGCGTTCTCACAGCGTTCTACAGTCTGACGTTCACAGACTCGTTTTGCCAGCACCCTTTGAGCCACTTGCGGGGCTCGATCACTCGGATCGGTTCGACGACTAAGCCGGTCTTTGCCGGTATCGCACGCACGGGCACGCCCGACTGGAACGGCACGTGTTGAACTGGTTGCTGACGCACCGCGCCCGCGCTTATCCATTACACACGATGGCCATGTCGGGACATTGTTTGCCACGCAGTCTTGTGATGGTCGGCTACCGTGAGCGCGAGAAGCCGGTGCGCCATGCTAGCCGCCTCTTACGGGAGCGCGGAGTTGCGAGAGCGTCACCTGCGCTCAGGGGTGTTCGGTGGGGTGTTTTTGTCGCGGCGGGGGGCGAGGTGGAGTTCGGTTCGGGGGTGACGTGGCGGCGTAGTAAGCGCGGGCTGGTGGTGTGTGCGCCTGGAGGCGGTCCGCTGCTGATCGAGCATGAGCATGCCGACGACCTTCCGGCGGTGATCAACGGTGCTGACGAGCCATCGGGCTTGGCTGTCTTGCTGGGCGACCGCCCGACGGAGCATCAGTTGGTGCTCGATCTGATCGCCGAGGGAGTCATCGTCGATCCGGCTGCCCCGCCCATTACCCCCGGGGCGGGGGCGGCGATGAAGCGGGTGACGGTGACGCGCTCCGGGGTGGAGTTCGCTGGGATCGAGCGGGTCGCACGGGTCGCGCACCGGGTGATGATGCCCGTGGTGGGTTCGTGGGCGGGTCGAGCAGTGCTATTGGCGGTGGTGGTGGCTGGCGCGGCGTTGTTGGTCGCGGGTCGCCCGGACGGTCCGGCAGTCAGTAGGCACCCCTGGATGGACGCGACGTTGGGGTTCCTGTTGGGACTCGCGTTGTCCGCGCTCCACGAGATCGCCCATGCGGTGACCCTGGTGCATTACGGACATCGGCCTGGGCGGGCGGGATTCGGATTCTATTGGGGCTCGATCTGCTTCTACGTCGATTCCACTGACGGGATCACCCTGCCCCGGAACGCACGCATCATCAACGCACTGGCCGGGCTGGCAGTAGACGTGGTGACAGCAGCGGTCCTGTTGATTGTCGCCTCCCTGGCAGCACCGGTACTGATTGTCACGGTGTTCTGGCGCATCGCGATCCTGAACCTGCTCAGCGTCATCGACAACGGACTGCCGATACTGGAGGTCGACGGCCACGTCGCGTTATCCGACTATCTGGACGAACCCGATCTCGCTCCACGCTCCCGCGAAGCCCTCGGTCGGCGGCTGCGCGGCATTCGGCAGGTCGAGGCACCACGCTGGCTGGCGGCTTACGGAGCGTTCAGCTTGATCGGCGGGATCATCCTCACGGCGCTCGGTATGTGGGTGTGGTGGATCGCCGCCGGTGATCTCGTCAAATCCCTCTGGCACGGCAACCCCGCCGAAATCCTGCTGGCCGCATACCTGGTCGTCCCGTTCGTCCTGGCCGCCGCCCTGTCCCTCCTCGGCCTCGTCCTCGAACTCGCCGCCGCACCCACGGGCGCACCCACAACCGAGCCGATATAGGACGCGAGATCCCGAACCCGGCCACAGCTACCTGAACTGTGCCGCAACTTCCGCGCCCTATCGGTGCAACAACGCCTCCAAGAAACCTCCAAGCTGCTGCCACCAGCATGAATCCATCACACCGAGCAAACCCCGGCAGCTCGCTCCCGAAGAGGTCAACACCCATGATCCGACGCATGACACGCCGACTCACTCGCAGCCGTCGAAACCGTGGTTGATCCGACTGGGCCAGCCGGTGTCCAACACCAGATGATCCGCAAGATGGCACGCCGCCTCACCCGCAGCAGACGCGGCCACTCCTGATCCCACTGGGGTCAGCCGGTCGTCCAAGGAAACCGAGGAGGTGGACCAGATGATTCGCAAGATGGCACGTCGACGCACCCGCAGCCGACGGCGCGGAAGCTGAGTTTCTACTCAACGAGCCAACAGCAAACCCGAATGGAGGTGAACCCAGATGATCCGCAAGATGACACGACGCCTCACCCGCAGCAGGCGCGGTAAGAGCTGAGCTTTTATCCGACGCCCCCACCAACTTGAGCAGAGGTGAACCCAGATGATCCGCAAGATGACACGACGCCTCACCCGTAGCAGGCGCGGTAGCCGCTGAGCCTGGACCTCAGCAACTTGAGTAGAGGGTGAACCCACATGATCCGACGTATGACACGCCGCCTCACCCGCAGCAGACGCCACGGCTGATCCCACTGGGCTCAGTGGTAGTCCAAGGAACCCCGAGGAGGTGAACCAGATGATCCGCAAGCTGACACGACGACTCACCCGCAGCAGGCGGGGTAAGGGCTGACCTTCTGTCCGACGACCCCACCATTGACCTTGCGCGAAGGTGAACCCAGATGATCCGCAAGCTGATACGACGCCTTACCCGGAGCCGTCGAGGTGGCCGCTAGACGTGGTCTCTCACACCCGAGGAGATGAACACCCATGATCCGACGCATGACACGCCGACTTACCCGCAGCAGGCGCAGCGGGCACTAAGAGTCTCGTTGCTCGCAAGGACCTCCGTCGGCCTACCAGTCCAGTGCTTGGGCTGCCGCCTCACACCTACAGTGATGGGGCCACCATGAACTTCCAATTCTTTCGCCCGATGCTGGCCACCCTCGGCCAACCGCCCACCCGGTTCACCGACTTCGCGGTCGAGGCCAAGTACGACGGTCAACTTCACTGGACTTGTCAAAGGTTGTTAAGGGGAGCCGCAGTCCATCTGGCGGGTGGTTTGCTTCCGTTAGCGGCTTGGCCCCATCATTCCGTGACCCATACCGGGACCCATCATTCCGTGACCCATGCCAGGTCCCATCATCCCGCCGCCCATCATTCCGCTCATCATCGCCGGCATCCCTTCGACGACGAATCCGGTGACTTCGCGGGCGTGTTCGCGAATGGCGTTGGTCAGTTCTCGGTCGCTGGAGGTTTCGACCACCACCACGCCACTGGGTG
>CAXEZH010000284.1:0-6456 GCA_964000695.1 uncultured Mycolicibacterium sp.
GGACCCGCCGACCACGTTGTGGATGGTCTTCGATCCTGCGCCGAAGACGTCAGGCGCGACGGTGGAGAAGTAGTACTGCGAGTTGATCCAGTGGGCGACGACCAGCGGTGCGGTGAGAATCGTCTCCAGTGCCGCACCGTCCGGGTCGACCGCCGCGTCGTAGGAGTGCAGGAATGCCCGTCGCTGCAGGTCGATTCCACGGGTGACCGTGCGCGGAGCGATGACCATGGCAGCGTTGCCGGCCAGGCCCCATTCGGGATAGACCTGCGCCCAGTCCACCGAACGTCGGGCGACACCGCGGGCCGCTCCCCGGCGCCCCGTCGTGCCGGGAAGCGTCGCGGCCCGCTCGGCGGCGAGCGCGCCGCCGGCGCGGCGCAGGTCGGCGGTGAGGCGGGCGACGTCGGGATGATGACCGGCGGAAATCAGGTGGGTGTCCAGGACGGTGACCACGTCGGTCGTGGTGTCGTGCAGCGCGGCGACGGCGACGGTGTGCTCCGGAATGTCGATCCCGCGTTCGCGCAGTCCTTGTCGTACTTCGGCGCGGTTGAGGACCCGCGCGGCGGTTCGGGCGTTCGGTCCGCCTGCCTGACCGCCGCAGGCGCCGCAGTCCAGAGACGCTTGGTAGGGGTTGTTCTCCGTGGTGCTGCCGTGGCCACACAGGACGATGAGTCGGCCGAACCCGCGCGTCAGTCCGATCGCGGTGAGCATCACCTCGGCGAACAGGATCTGTTCCGGCACCGGCATATCGCTGACGTCGACGTGTGTCGGAGCCGGGGGCGTGACCAGATCGTGCAACCGGCGGCGTATCCGGCCCGCGGCGGCGGGCATGAAGGTCTTCGCGGCGGCGAGCGGCCCGGCGATCCAGCCGGCGGCCTCGGCCAGCGCGTAGGGCGCGACCATCGCGTCTTTGGCGGCGTGGAACGCCGACTCTGCTCCCGCCAGTTGCTGGTTGCCGCGGATGTGGCGGCACACCGCAGCCGACTCGGGTTGATCGGCGTTCTCGTTGATCGCGTGGGCGGGTGAGATCAACACCGGGCACAGGTCGGCGGATGCACCGCCGAGCAGGCCGGTGTACCTGATGGCGACCGCGAAGAAGCCGGCGAAGCCGTAGGTGTCGTAACCCTGCGCCGTCTCCAGGTGCCTCCGCAATCCTTCGGACCGGGTGTCGATGCAGGTGACGAGGTGGGTGTGCGCCGGCTCGATCTCGGCTGGCGGGTCGGCCGCCAGGTCTGCCAGGAGGTGGTCCCGGTAGGCGCCCTCGAAAGCGTTCTGCCAGATCATCTCTCTCGTGGTGACCGGCAGCAGTGCCAGGATGCGGGCTGCGGCGGTCAGTTCACTCTCGTCCCCCGGGGTGATGTTCCACAGATCCAGCAGATGGGCGAGTCGATCTCGCGCGGTCGGGGGGGTGGGCCGCTCTGCGGGTGCAACCGGTCCCGGGTACTCGTCGGGCAGCAGCGCGGTCTCGTACAGCAGACGCATCGCCAGGTAGTCGACGAGGTCGATGCCCGATGCCCGGTCCCCGCACCACTGCACGTGCGCGGCCCAACCCGGCAGCTTTGTCAGGTGCGCCTGCAGGTAGGTGATCCGGTTGTCCTCGTCGATTTCGAGCGCGTCGAGCGCGGACAACACTGCGTCGTCGGCGCGCTCGGCGGCCGAGGCCAGGGCGGTTCGCGCCGCACGGGGCAGGGTGCGATCCTTCGGGGCCAGCGTGCGCCACGCGTGGTAGAAGCCGTTGTCGCGGCCCGGCATCGGCCAGGCGGCCGCGCCGAAGAAGGCCGAACACCATTTCGCGACCTGCGTGTCGACGTGCTCGGCGACGCGAGGGGCGCACTGCTCGGCGCGGGTGCGGTACCGGCGTAGCGGGTTCGGGTACTCCACACCGGTCAGGAGGTCCGCACGCAACAGTTCGGTGGCGCCGACGTGCCGTCCGCCCAGCAGCACCGGCGGTTCGTCGACGAGGTTGGGGTGGCGGCGCACGAGCGCGTGGTCCAGGTCGGCGTCGGTGATCCGGCCCTGATGGTGCAGTGTCCGGAAAGTGCTCTCGGGCAGCGTCCCTCGTGCTCCGTACAGGTCGCCGGCACGGCGGATGGCCTGTTCGAAGGGCATACCGAGCATGCCGCTGAGCGGGTTGACCGCGATGAAGGTCTCCAGCGGGTAGTGGGTGGGAACCACCCGGGCAGCCAGTCGGACGTCGCTGCGTAGTTGTGCACGGCGGGCCGCCGCGGTCGGCGCTGCTGCGACTGTGGTCATCGATGGGCTCCTGTCGTGGGGGTGGGAACGTGTCCGGCGGTGAGGACTCGGGTGTAGATGGCGCCGTGCAGGCCGCCGGACCTGTAGCGGAGCGTCGCGACCGCAGCCAGCAGCGTGACCGTGGCTGCGACCACGACCCAGACGGTGGTGCTCGGCCCCGATGGAGCGGGGAGCGCGGGTTCGAGGAAGTGACCCACCGCCCGAATCAGGCCGAGGTAGGCCACCGCAGCGGGCACCAGGAAGGACGCGGCGACGGCGGCACCACCGAGGCCGGGGCTTCGGCGCAGCCAACCCCAGGTGGCGGCCGCGCCGGTGACCCACGCGAAGATCAGCAGCGCGTACTCGGCGGCGTGATCGGCGGGTGCCGCCGGGATCACCGCGAGCGCGGTCAGAAGGGCCCCGGTGGGCAGTGCTGCCGAGAGGGTCGCGGCTAGTGTTCGCCCTCGGCCGGTTGCCGCGATGTCGTGGGGAACTGCGGCGTCACGGCGCAGTCCTGCGATCGCCGAGCCGGACGACAGGAACAGCGTGGCCTTGTAGAAGCCGTGGGCGACAAGATGGATGACCGCTGCTGCCCAGAGACCCAGCCCGCAGGTGAGGATCATGAATCCCATCTGCGCCATCGTCGAATGTGCCAGTGCGCCTTTGACGTCCGGTTTCGCCAGCATCACGGCCGCGCCATAGAGCAACGTGGCGGTGCCCGCCACGATCGCGAGAGCGCTGGCCGCAGCGGTGTCGTAGACCGGGTGCAGCCGCACCAGCAGCAGCGCTCCCGCGTTGACGGCGCCCGCGTGGAGCAGTGCCGACACCGGGGTAGGTGCGGCCAGGGTGGCGGGCAGCCAGCGATGGAAGGGTATCTGAGCGGACCGCGACAGCGCTGCGGTGACGATGAGAACAGCCGCCACCGCGGCGAGCTTTCCGTCGGCGGACGCGTCGAGCGTGACCAGGCCGATGGCCGACCACAGCGCGACGTCACCGATGACGAAGGCGATGGCCGTCCGGCGGACGCCGTCGCGCGCAGCGGGCAGATGCCAGTAGGTGGCCAGTAGTGCGCAGAGCGCGATCCCGGCCCCGGTCCAGCCGACGCCGATCCCCACGGGTGCGGTGGCCGTCACCATCACCGCCGAGCTCGCCGTCAACAGCGATGCCCCCGCGGCGAACCAACCGCCGCGGTGGTCGCCGGCCAGGTAGCGCACCGCGTAGGTCTGCGCGACCGCGCTGACCCCGAAGATCAGCAGCACCATGATCGCGGCGACCGGATCGACCCGCAGGCTGAAAACACCAGTTCCGATTACGGTTTCGGTTCCGCTCAGCAGCACTGCCGTCAGACCGACGCCGGCGAGGAAGCCCATGCAGGCGACGGCCGCCCCCAGTCGCACGAGCTGCTCGGGCCACCGCGCACCGAGCAGCGCGGCGAGCAATGCGGCCGTCAGCGGCGCCAATACGGTCGTGGCCAGGGCGGCCTGCGCGATTCCGCTTAACATACGAAGCACAGTACGTGTATTGTGTCTCGTGTGTCAATCTTCGCGAAAATAACAACGGATGAGCCTGTCGCTCTTTGTGCTGGATCCGCAGGTCAGGAGAAGTGATGACCGAACCCTTGGTGGTACCGGTGTGGGCGTGGGTAGCGGTCATGACGGCCATCGTCGTGATGCTGGCGATCGACCTGTTCATGCATCGCGACAACCACGTCATCGAATTCCGCGAGGCGGCGGTGTGGTCGATACTGTGGATCGGCGCGGGGCTCGGATTCGGAGCGGTGCTGTGGTGGACCTACGGTGGCGAGGTCGCAGGGACGTACTACGCCGGATATCTCATCGAGAAGGCACTGTCGGTCGACAATGTGTTCGTCTTCGCCCTGATCTTCACCTACTTCGCCGTTCCCGATCGTTATCAGCACAAGGTGTTGTTCTGGGGCGTCATCGGTGCACTGCTGTTCCGGCTGGTGTTCATCTTCGTCGGCGCCGAACTGCTCACCGCGTTCTTCTGGACCGCCTACCTGTTCGGTGGATTCCTGATCTACACCGCATACAAGATGGCCTTCAAGCACGACGAGGATCTCCAGCCCGAGAAGAACCTCCTGGTGCGGCTGGTTCGCCGGGTGATTCCGGTCGACCCGAACTACCACGGTGACCGGCTGATCACGCGGATCGACGGAAAGCGGGTTGCGACGCTGCTGTTGGTGGTGCTCGTCGCCGTGGAAGCCACCGATCTGATCTTCGCGATCGACTCTGTCGCCGCGGTGCTGGCGATCACCACCAGCACCTTCCTGGTGTGGACGGCGAACGCGTTCGCCGTGCTGGGTCTGCGCAGTCTGTATTTCTGCCTGTCCGGGTTGATGCGCCGGTTCATCCACCTGCACTACGGCCTGGCATTCCTGCTCGCCTTCGCCGGGGTGAAGCTGATCCTGTCGGAAACGCCGGTGGGCAAGCTGCCCATACCACTGACGCTGTCGGTCATCGTGGTGACGCTGGCGGTGTCGATCGGCTGGAGCCTGGTGGCAACCCGCAACCGAGACGCCGTCGACGATGCGAAAGGAGTCGCGTCCCGCGATTGATGAAACGTCTTTCGTGAACGGGGCAGTATCATGGCGCGGTGGCTGCGACGAAGCGAACGCGAACGACGACGACGCGGCGGCGCGCGCCGAGCACGGACCGGCCGACCCGGCGCACAGCGGGCGCCGGATCGGCCGGGCGTCTGCCGGAGGCCGGTGCCGAGCGGCCGCGCACCTGGACGTTTCTGACCAACCACGCCCATGTGCTGCTCTGTCTGGCACAAGGGGAATCCCTGACCGCCCGGGAACTCAGTCAGCTGATCGGCATCACCGAGCGCGCCGTCCAAGCGATCGTGGCGGACCTCATCGCCGACGGTTACCTGGACAAGTCGAAAGAAGGCCGGCGCAACCGCTACACCGTCAACCCGTCGGGCCGGCTGCGACACCCACTGGAGTCGGCGCACACCGTCGGAGAACTGATCGAAGCACTGACCTGACCCCGCACGCCGGCTGACCGGCTCAGGCCAACCGGGCCGCAGCGAGCTCAGGTCAGCCAGGCGCCGAGTCGGCGCAACGCCTCCTCGATGTCAGAGGTCGGTCCGGCGAACGACAACCGCACGAACGCTCCGCCCCGCACGGTGTCGAAATCCACCCCCGGGGCGATGGCGACGCCGGTGTCGGCCAACAGCTTCTCGCAGAAGGTCAGCGAGTCGGTGGTGAGGTGGGAGACGTCGGCGTAGACGTAGAACGCACCGTCGGTGGGCGCGAGTTTGTCGAGGCCCAGGGCGCGCAGGCCGTCGAGGAGCAGTCGGCGGTTGGCGCCGTAGCCGTCGAGCAGCGCTTCGGCCTCAGCCACCGACTCCGGCGTGAACGCCGATACGGCAGCCAACTGGGGGAGCACCGGTGGGCAGATGGTGAAGTTGCCGGTCAGGCAGTCGACCGCGCGGCGCAGTTCCTGCGGTACCAGCAACCAGCCCAGGCGCCAGCCCGTCATCGCAAAATACTTCGAAAAGCTGTTGACCACAACAGATTCCCGCGACGTCTGCCACGCGCAACTCGTCGCCGGCGCACCGTCGTACACGAGGCCGTGATAGACCTCGTCGCTGATCAGGCGCACCCCGTTCGAGTCACACCACGTTGCGATCGCGGCGAGCTCCTGCGGGGGAATGACCGTGCCGGTCGGATTGGCGGGACTGGCCACGATGACACCCGACACCGGTGGATCGACGGCAGCCAACATCTCGACCGTGGGCTGGAACCGGGTCTCGGGACCACAGGGCAACTCGACCACGTCACATCCGAGGGCGGAGAGAATGTTGCGGTAACAAGGGTATCCGGGGCTGGCGATGGCCACCCGGTCACCGACGTCGAAGCAAGCCAGGAACGCCAACAGGAAACCACCCGAAGAACCGGTGGTGACGACGACATCATCGGCGTCGACGGCAAGCCCGTGCCGAGCGTGGTAGGACTCGGCGATCGCGGTGCGCAGTTCGGGGATGCCCAGCGCCACCGAATAGCCGAGCTGGTTGCGGGTCAACGCCGCGACGGCGGCCTCGCGCACCGCTGACGGCGCCCCTGCGCTGGGCTGGCCGGCCGACAGGTTGACCAGATCACCGTGGGTGCGCTGACGCTCGGCCGCAGCCAACCACACGTCCATGACGTAGAACGGCGGGATACCGGAGCGCAGAGAGACGGTCACGGTGCCAGGCTAGAAC
>CAXEZH010000285.1:0-5029 GCA_964000695.1 uncultured Mycolicibacterium sp.
ACCGTGTCGGCGACCTTGTGCGAGAACGAACCGTCACCCCAGTCGCCGGCAGACTGCCCGAGGCCCAACGCGTCGAAGCGCAGCATCCCGATGCCCTCGCCGGCCAGTTGCTTGCAGATTCGGCTGGCCGCGGGACTGTCCTTGCCCAGTGTGAACCCGTGTACGAAGACCCCCCACCCGCGGCACTCGCCCTCTGGGTGGTCGATGAGGCCCGCCAGGGCGGGTCCACTGCTGCTGGGGAACGTGATGCGCTCTGCCACGCGCACCATCCTGTCACCGCCCATGCGGGCACAACACATATACGGCGCATCGCTACCGTGGACAGTCGTGAAGATCCGCTTCGGAGTGGGGCTGGGGCTGAGACCGCCACGCAGGAGCTACCCGGCATCGTCGACCGCCTCGAGGCAGCGGGAGTGGATTCATTGTGGTTCTCCGAAGTCGTCTACTCGCAGGCGGTCGACCCCTTCATCGGGATGGCGTTCGCGCTCTCGCGCACAACGGAACTGAAGGTCGGCACGTCGGTGGCGGTGCTGCCGGGCCGCCAACCGGTGCTGGTGGCCAAGCAGCTGGCCTCACTGGCCTCGCTGGCGCCCAAACGGGTGCTCCCGGTGTTCGGCCTTCGCTCGGCACTGCCTGCCGAGCGCGGGCTGTTCGCCGTGCCTGCCGGCCGTCGCGGTGCGGTGTTCGACGAGGCGTTGACCGTGCTCCGCGCCGCACTCGACCCGGACGTCAAGGAGCCTTTCGCCTTTCAAGGCACCTATCACGATGTACGTGACGTGCAGATTCTCCCCAAACCCGCCACACCGCTGGACATCTGGCTCGGCGGCGCGTCAGCCGCAGGGTATCGCCGAGTCGGGACGCACGGTGACGGGTGGCTGGGCAGCTTCCTCACCCCCGAGGAAACCGCTGCCGCGCGCAACCAGATCGTCGCTGCGGCCGGCGAGGCGGGCCGCAGCATCCCTGCCGATCATTACGGCATCAACCTCGCCGTCGGCACCGGCACGTTGCCCGGCGCCGTTGCGGACTCGGTGCGCAGACGACGCCCGGACCTGCACCCGACAGAGCTGGTCGCCGAGGACTGGCGCGCGTTGCATGCACAACTCGACGGCTACCTCGCAGCCGGGCTGACGAAGTTCGTCATCAGACCGGCCGGCCCGGTCGACATGCCGCGCTTCCTCGACAGGTTCGTCCGAGAGCTACTGCCCCGGCAGAATTGAGCTGATTACCCAGTCCCTCAGCGCTTTTCGATCCAACTTACCGCTGGGCAGCGCGGGAATCTGCGTGCTGGTCACCGGGATCCACCGCGTGGGTACCTTGTAGGGGGACAACACGTCACGGGCACGACGAGCCAGGTCTTGGATGTCCAACTGGGCGGTGGCGCCGACCACGACCGCGCACACTTCCTCGCCACGCTCGGGATGCTCCACCCCGACCACCACGCACTGTGCCACCTCGTCGAATCCCCCGATCACGGCCTCGACCTCGAGCGGCGAGACATTGGCGCCCGAGGTCTTGATGAGCTCGGTGCTGCGCCCGACGTAGAACAGCCGCGCGTCGCCGGCGCGACGGTAGACCCGGTCGCCGGTGTGATACCAGCCGTCGGCGTCGAAGGTCTCCCACCGTTCTTTCTTGTTGTATCCGGCCATCACACCGATGCCGCGAACCAGCAGTTCCCCGACCACGCCGTCAGCGGCCGGGGCGCCCGAGTCGTCGACGATCGCGATGTCGGTGTAGACGAAACCGCCCGCCGTCTCGGACATGGTGCGGTGCACCGGATATCCGTCGGGCACATCGGTCATCGCGATGTCGAGTGGGCCGTGACGCAGCATGGGCGCCGACGACAGATCACGGCCGGCGAAGCTGGGATGCTCCCGAATCCGCTGGGTGAACGCCGGCCAACCGACGATGCCGGTGGCCTGCTCGGCCTCGACGAGGTCGAGGGCGACGCCTGCATCGAGTCGTGGCATGAGCAGCAACGTCACCGCGTCGTGCATCGCACCCATGACGGCCAGCACCCCACCGATCCAGAACAACGGCATGGCACAGACGATCACCGGTGGGTCCTGCGACCCGGTAATGGACCGGATCGCAGCCGGCCACGTCGAGGTCTGTCGAACCAGCGTTCCGTGGGTGTGCAGAACGCCCTTCGGATCCGCTGTCGATCCCGACGTGTGCACCATGATGGCCAGATCGGCGGCGGATACCTCGGCCTCGGCCGCCGCCAGCACGTCAGCGCCGACCCGGTCGTCGGTGTCGTCAGCGCACCCGGTCGCCCAGGCGACACCAGCGCCGGAGGTGAGCGCGATGCGCCGCAGAAACGGTGCGACCGGCAGCGACAACCGGTCCGCCCGCTGATCGGCGAGGCCGGGAAATGCCGCCTCCAAACGCGCGGCGACGTCGATGTCCAGCACCTGTGCCGGCGCGACGAGCAGCCCGACGTCGGCCAACCTGACCACCTTGGCCAGCTCGGCGGGCCGGTACATGGTGCTCAGCGGGACCGCGACCGCGCCGATGCGCGACGCCGCCAGCCACCAGATGATCCACTCGATGCCGTTGGCGAAGAACAACCCCACCCGAGTCCCCTTACCGACGCCGAGAGCCAACAGCCAGCGGGCCAGTTCTGCGGAACGCTGTTCGGCCTGACCGTAGGTCACTCGGCCGGTCGGAGTGACCGCATAGATCCGGTCACCGTGGTCGGCAACGGCGCGGGCGAGCAGAGCCGGAATGGTCAACGGTGTATCGAGCACGGCTCCGATCATCGCCGATGGCTCCACTCGTCTGAAACAGGTCCGTAGACGGCTGCGCTCGTCTGGAACGGCTGTGCTCGTCCGGAATCGCGTCCCTCATCTGAACGGCGTTGCGAGCGGGTGAGAACAGGGTGCGATGATCGCGGCCATGGAAATCGGTGAGCGCAAGACACCACCATTGACCGGCGACGAACGCAGCACGCTGGCGGCGTGGTTGGATTTCCAGCGCCACACGCTGCTGCTCAAGTGCGACGGACTGGACGACACGACGTTGCGCGCCGCGTCGGCACCACCGTCGTCGTTGACGCTGCAGGGACTGGTGCAGCACCTGGCCGAGGTGGAACGGAATTGGTTCCAGCGGGTGCTGGGCCGGCGGGACGCGCCGCCGATCTACGGCCCGGCACCGGCCCCCGGCGGCCACGACGGCGGCTTCGAGCTGTCCGAGCAGGTGTCGTTCGCGGATGCGGTGGACACATGGCGGGCTGAGGTCGACACGGCGCACACCATCTGCTCGGATCACGAACTCGACGACGTGGTTCCGTTCATGGGCACCGAGGTCTCCGTGCGCTGGATCTACCTGCACATGATCGGTGAGTACGCACGGCACAACGGTCACGCCGATATCCTGCGTGAGCGCCTCGACGGTGCGACAGGGGTCTGACCGACGGGTTGAGCGCGGCGGGACTGGCACAGGTCTGACATGGGGTCAGGCGCGTTGTTCAAGCACCGCAGCCGATTCCATCGCGTGGTGTCGGACAAGGACCGGGTCGCTCACGCACGGCATGCCTGAGCCCGGATGGTGCCGGGGGAGTTGCCGCTGTCCGGGCTGGACGAATTCGAGCAGGCCACCGCATGGGTGGCGGACTGACATCCACCCAGGCTGATTCCGCCACGGGGCGCAAGCACCCTCGGTAGGGTTCGCGGCATGGCGGTGGACGGTGCGGCGTTGGCAGCGGGCGCAATTCGCTTGGCGTCGGGGGTGTCGTTCCTCGTCGATCCGCTGCGGGCCAACCGGTGGTGGGGCGACCCAGACGAACCGCCGCCCACGGCGCGGCTGCTGCTGCGATCGATGGGCTACCGCGACGCGTTGATCGGGGCCATGTTGCTCTCGAGCGCGGTGCGCGGGCGTGACACGCGCGGCTGGTTTCTGGCTTCGGGCGGTGCGGATGCGTCGGACCTGTTGGGCGGGTGGAGTGTGCACGACCAGATGAGGCCCTCGCAGAAACTCATCGGGCTCGGTGGCGCGGTCGTCGGGATCGGGGTGGGGTTGTGGGGCGCGACCCGGCCTCGTACCGCGCGGTCCTCAGCGACGGGCGAGTAACCAGGCCTGCCCGTTTGTTTCGGCGCACGCGATCACCTCGAGCGCACCGAACGCGTCGGTGAGTTCACCGGCGTGAGCGCGAAACGGTCCCGGTACGGCACCGACCTCGCTCAACGCGCTGACCGCGAGGAGGCCACCGGGCGCAAGCCGCGCGACGAGAGCCGCGTCCAGCCGTCGATCGCGGAACATGCTGCACAGCAGCACATCGACGAGCCCTCCCGCGGGCAGTCCGGCGTCGAGGTCCATGGCGTCGAAGCGACAGCGCGCGGTGACGCCGCAGCGGCGGGCGAGGTCACGTGCGGCTCGCACCGCAACGGGTGACACATCGACGCCGTGGACCGTCATGCCGCGCAGCGCGAGCCATACCGCGCCGGCGCCGCGGCCACATGCCACGTCGAGAGCGCTCCCGGCCCGCGGAAACACGTCGGCATACGGACGGAAGGCCGCGGGCAAGTCGACATCGGCCTTGTCGGGGGGTTCGCGGTCTGCATAACGCTGGTCCCAGCGGACCCGGTCTTGCTCGGACATGTCTGCGCGTTCAGCCGACGATCCGGATCCGGATCGGCCCGTGCCAGTCGTCGTTCGGGTCGACGACGCTGCCACGCTGGGTGATCTCGACGACGCCGGCGGCCGCGAGCCGCCGCGCGGTCGCACGGGTGTCGTCCATGAGCTCGCGCCACCGGTCCCCACCGACACTGCGGGCCACGTCCGACGGGCAGGTGCTGCTGGTCCGTCCGCGATGGGTTGCCAGCGCCCTCATCGCCGCCTCGAGCCGCTCACGCATCGGGCCGTCGGACAGGGCGACCAGCGCATCCTCGGCCACGGTTCCAGGGGAGTCCGCGGCCCGCCGCAGCTCGGCACGCAATGTCTGGCTCACCGTTTCAGTAGACGCCATCGCACTGTTACGCGCATCACCGTTGGCCGGCGACGGGTTTACCCGATCGTGATTTGGGCTAGAACT
>CAXEZH010000286.1:0-25637 GCA_964000695.1 uncultured Mycolicibacterium sp.
CTATCGCCACGGCCCTGGTTACCGACGAGCGCTTGCGCGAGGAGCAGACTGACACCGACGAGCGCTTGCGCGAGGAGCAGACTGACACCGACGAGCGCTTGCGCGAGGAGCAGACTGACACCGGCGATGAGGGTCGGGGCTGAACTGGCCGGTAAGCTGGCCCGTCGTGACCGAACGCCCCGCAGCCGTGATGCGGCTGTATGACACCTTGTCTGGCGGTGTGCGCGATTTCGCGCCACTGCGGCCCGGCCACGTCTCGATCTATCTGTGCGGCGCCACGGTGCAAGGCCTGCCCCACATCGGGCACGTGCGCAGTGGAGTCGCCTTCGACGTCCTGCGCCGCTGGCTGACCGCCAAGGGCTTCGACGTGGCGTTCATTCGCAACGTCACCGACATCGACGACAAGATCCTCACCAAGGCCGCCGACGCCGGCCGCCCGTGGTGGGAGTGGGCCGCCACCTACGAGCGGGCGTTCTCGGCGGCATATGACGCGCTGGGAGTGCTGCCGCCGTCGGCCGAGCCGCGCGCCACCGGGCACATCACGCAGATGGTGGAGTTGATCGAACGGCTCATCGAGCGAGGGCACGCCTATGCCGGTGACGGTGACGTGTACTTCGATGTCGCGTCGCTGCCCGATTACGGCAAGCTCTCCGGCCACAAGGTCGAGGACGTCCATCAGGGCGAGGGCGTGGCCACCGGCAAACGTGATCAGCGTGATTTCACGCTGTGGAAGGGCGCCAAGCCCGGCGAGCCGTCCTGGCCGACGCCGTGGGGCCGGGGCAGGCCCGGGTGGCACACCGAGTGCGTCGCGATGTGCGAGGCGTATCTGGGCGAACAGTTCGACATCCACGCCGGCGGTATGGACCTGGTGTTCCCACACCACGAGAACGAGATCGCCCAGGCCGAGGCGGCCGGCGACGGCTTCGCCCGATTCTGGCTGCACAACGGCTGGGTGACCATGGGCGGCGAGAAGATGAGCAAATCGCTGGGCAACGTGCTGGCCATCCCCGCGGTGCTGCAGCGGGTGCGCGCCGCCGAGCTGCGGTACTACCTGGGCAGCGCGCATTACCGCTCGATGCTGGAGTTCTCCGAGACAGCGCTCACCGACGCGGCCCGGGCTTACACCGGCATCGAGGACTTCCTGCACCGGGTTCGGACCCGGGTGGGGGCCGTGGTGCCCGGTGAGTGGACGGCGAAGTTCGCCGCGGCCCTCGACGATGACCTGGCGGTGCCTGCGGCGCTGGCCGAGGTGCACGCGGTGCGGGCCGAGGGCAACCGGGCGCTGGAGAGCGGCGACCACGACACCGCACTGAACCGGGCGATGTCGATCCGGGCCATGATGGACATCCTCGGCGCCGACCCGCTCGATGAGCGGTGGGAGTCGCGGGACGAGACTTCCGCCGCGCTGGCGGCTGTCGACGTACTGGTGCACGCTGAGGTGAAGCGCCGCGAAGACGCCAGGGCGCGGCGTGACTGGGCCGAGGCCGACGCGATCCGCGACCGCCTCAAGCAGGCCGGGATCGAGGTCACCGACACCGCTGACGGGCCTCAGTGGTCACTCATCGACGGAACGGACAAGTAATGGCCGGCAACTCGCAGCGGCGGGGCGCGGTACGCAAGCCCGGCACCAAGAAGGGCCCGACGGTCGGATCCGGCGGGGTCCGGCGGCGTGGGCTGGAGGGTAAAGGCGCGACGCCGCCCGCCCACCAGCGGCCCAACCATCCCGCGGCAAAACGTGCCGCCAAGTCCGCCCGCCAGCAGCAGGGCAGGGCCAGGAAGGCTTCGAAAGACTCAGGTGTCGAGATCGTGCTCGGGCGCAACCCCGTGCTCGAATGCCTGCGCGCCGGGGTGCCTGCCACGGCGCTGTACGTGGCGTTGGGCACGGATTCGGATGAACGTCTGACCGAGTCGGTGCAGACCGCCGCCGATACGGGCATCGCGATCCTCGAGGTGCCGCGCCACGACCTGGACCGCATCGCGGCCAACGGGATGCATCAGGGCATCGCTTTGCAGATTCCGCCCTACGACTACGCGCATCCCGACGATCTGCTGGCCGCGGCGAAGGCCGACGCGATGGCCCCGTTGCTGGTGGCCCTCGACAACATCTCCGACCCCCGGAATCTCGGTGCGATCGTGCGCTCGGTCGCCGCGTTCGGCGGCCACGGGGTGCTGATTCCGCAGCGGCGGTCCGCGTCGGTGACGGCAGTGGCCTGGCGCACCAGCGCGGGTGCGGCTGCGCGCGTGCCGGTGGCGCGGGCGCCGAACCTGACCCGCGCCCTCAAGAACTGGGCGGACGCCGGTTTGCAGATCGTCGGTCTCGATGCCGGTGGAGACACCACTATCGACGATCTCGATGCCGACGGCCCGACAGTGCTGGTGGTGGGGTCGGAAGGCAAAGGACTCTCCCGGCTGGTGCGGGAGAACTGCGACGCGGTGGTGTCGATCCCGATGGCCGGACCCACCGAGTCGCTCAACGCCGCGGTCGCGGCGGGGGTGGTGCTCGCCGACATCGCCCGGCAACGCCGGCGCTGACAGCGCAGGCTCAGCCCACCCGGGCCAGCGTGGTGGACTTCGGCTCGATCCCGATGCCGGGCGTGATCCGGCGCAGCCGCCGGATGGCCCACGGTGCTGCGAACGACACCGCCCACCGCACGTTGCCGACGACTGTCGCGCTGCCGGACGGAGCGGCCAGAAACGACGTCGCAGGGCAGGCCAGCGGGTCGGCGTCCGGCAGGCAATCGAAGACCCGCTCGGCCATGAACTCGTGGCCGAGCGCCGACAGGTGCACCCGGTCGTGGTCCCAGAGTCGGGGATCGCGGAATTCGTCGAAGCGCCAGAAGTCGATGAGCGCCACGCCGAGGTCGTCGGCGATGCGGCGCAGCAGTTCGTTGTAGATCGCCGCCCGCCCGCGCAACCCGCGGAACATGGGTTTGGCCCCCAGATCCGGTGCGGTGAAGGCGAGGACGGTGGCGCCGGTCTGCTGCAGGGACTTCAGGCCGTCGGCGTAGCGGGCCATCATGGCGTCCATGTCGACGCGCAGGGCCATCAGGTCGTTCATCCCGGCGTAGATGGTCACCAGGTCTGGTTCGGCGAGCATGGCGGCCTGGACCTGGTCGGTCAGGATGTCGTCCATGGTCCGGC
Source organism: uncultured Mycolicibacterium sp. (assembly GCA_964000695.1). Taxonomy (GTDB): domain Bacteria; phylum Actinomycetota; class Actinomycetes; order Mycobacteriales; family Mycobacteriaceae; genus Mycobacterium. The sequence goes on from CAXEZH010000286.1 coordinate 3,142, forward strand.
CGCGCACAGCGAGGTTGGCGTAGCGGAACTCGGGATCGGCTCCCGCCAGCCGCGCGGCCAACCGGTCGGCCCAGCCGCACACGCCGTTCGGGCTGCCGGGGTGGGGATCGCCGATGCCTTCGGTGAAGGAATCACCCAGCGCGACGTATCTGCGGTAGGGCACCACGTTCTTGATTGTCCCGGCTCAGGCGTGATCGCGCCTGCCGCACCGCTGCTCTGGCAGGTGAAACGTTGAGGGTCAGATGTTGAACAGTTGTAGACCGGCCCACAGCGCTGCGACGCCGGCGACCAGCGTCAGCGGGACCGTGCACAGTCCAACGAGGCTGAATGCGGCGGCGCCGGTGGGGACGTCTGATGTGCGCACCACGTTGCGCCACAGCAGGTTCGCCAGTGACCCGACGTAGGTGAGGTTGGGTCCGACGTTGACACCGATCAGCATGGCCAGTACGGCGGCCGGCCCCACCGCCGCCACCAGCGGCAGCAAGACCAACACCGCCGGCAGATTGTTCACGACGTTGGACAGGATCGCGGCCACCGCGGCGATCCAGAGCAGCGCGAGCAGCCCCGACCCGTCGGGCAGGATCTGCTGCATCGCCGATTCCAGGCCGTTGCGCATCACGGCGTCGACGACCACGCCCAGGCACAGCACGAACACGAGAAAGGGGCCGTCGGCGGCAACGGTGATCCTGGTGACCGTTGTCCGCCCGGTGGCAAGGCCGCGGATGCCGAGCACCAGTGCCCCGGCCAGCGCAGCCCACGCCGGAGACAACCCCGCCAGTGAGGTCAGCGCGAAGCCGGCCAGTGTCAGGGCCAGCACGACGAGCGTGAAGCGCGGCCAGGGAGCCGGAGTTGCCTCGGCCCGCGGGCGCGGCGCCACGGCCAGATCTTTGGCGAAAAGCCTTCGCAGTATCAGGTGTTCGATCGCGACCACCGCCAGCCAGGGAAGTGCCATGACAGCGGTGAAGTGCAGGAACGACAGCCCGGCGGCACTGAATGCGAGCAGATTGGTCAGGTTCGACACCGGAAGCAGCAGCGACGCGCTGTTGGCCAGATGAGCGGTGGCGTAGGTGTGGGGCCGGGCGGGCACGCCGAGAGTGCGGGCGGTGGCCAGCACCACGGGGGTCAGCAGCACCACCGTGGCGTCCAGGCTGAGGATCGCTGTGACCGCCGCGGCGATGGCGAACACCGATGCCAGCAACCGTTTCTGGTCCCCCCGGGTGCTGCGCGCCATCGCCGATCCTGCCGCGCGGAACAGTCCGTCGTCGTCGCACAGACGAGCCAGTACGAGCACCGCCGCGAGGAAGCCGACCACGGGAAGCAGGTCGGTCACCTCGGTGCGCGCGCTCTGCCACGTGGTCGCCCCTACCGCGAGTAGCAGCCCAGCCGCGGGTAGCGCCACCACGATCTCGGGCCAGCCGCGTGGGCGCCTCAGCGCGAAGCCGAGCACGGCCGCGAGGGCGGCCACAGAGAGGATCAACGCCATGGGTCGGCGCGCTGCCACAGCGTCGGCAGGTGCAGCGCCACCCCGTCGCGCTCGGCGAGCCTGGTCAGCACGGCCATCGTGGCGTCGAGATCGTCCGCGGCGAAAGGCAGTGCGCGCAAGGGCTTGTCGAGTGGGCGGAAGAAGTCATCCCAGTGGATCAACACCACGCGGCGGGCGCCGACGGTGCGGACGGTCTGCGACCAGTATTCGACGAGGTAATCAGCCGGTTGCAGACCGAGTTGCCCGACACCGAGATAGGCCACGTCCGCGCGGTACCCGGACAGCGCCCCCGGCAGGTAGCCGGCACTGCCGACGATCAGCAGTCGTTGGCCGGTCGGGCGGTGCGCGACCAGGGTGGACCAGGCTTCGCCGCATCGGTACGCCGACGCCCGCGCGGAGGGGGCGACGGGGGCGGTGATGGGGCCCGGGAATCGATCCGGCGGGCAATGGTGCCCTTCGATCAACGTGATGTCGTAATTGCCCGCGGTGACGGGCTCGCCGGGGGTGACGACGTCGGCCCGATGCACACCGTGGCCGGCAGCGATCTGTGCGGCTGACGATCCGCCGATGATGCGGGCGCCGGTGAGATCGGCCACGACGGCGGAATCCATCGCGTGGTCGTAGTGGGTGTGCACCGGTGTCACGGCGGCCAGGCGCTGCGCACCCAGCCGATCCAGCGCCGACTCGATGCGCCGTCTGCTGGACCGCAACGGGCGCGTGGCCACCGTGAGAAGCCCGGGCCTGCTGAAGAACCCGTCGGTGAGCACCGCCGAGACACCGTCGTCGATCAGCAGGGTCGTGACCCCGGCCCAGGTGACGGACAACTCGGTGGCATTCGACGCCGCGGGGACGTCGCAGAAGCGACGGTAAGCCGCCAGGTCGGGCCGGCCCAACTTCAGACGCATCACGCCACCTTAGGCGGGGTTGCGCTGGGGCGGCCGAAGCCGGTATTAATGGAAACGATTTTCAAATAGTGTCGACCGTGGAGGCAGCTCATGAAGGTGGGAATTCACCCCGACTACCACCCCGTCGTGTTTCAGGACGCCAACACCGGCACGAAGTTCCTGACCAGGTCGACCGTGACGAGCGACAAGACCATCGAATGGGAGACCCCGGAGGGGGTGCGGGAGTACCCCCTGGTCGTCGTGGAGGTCTCGGCGGACTCGCACCCGTTTTGGACGGGAAGCCGTCGGATCGTCGACGCCGCAGGTCAGGTCGAGAAGTTCAACCGCCGCTACGGAAACCGGCGCTCGGGCGCGCACGGGCAGTGACCGACCGGTGGGGCTGGCGACGGCATGCACGCTGCCGTGGCCTGCCCACCGACCTGTTCTACGCCTCCGAGCAGTACCAGGGCAGCCTGCGGCGCGCACGTGAAGACGAGGTCAAGCGAATCTGCCACCGCTGCGCGGTGCGCCCGCAGTGTTTGAGCCATGCACTGGAACACCCTGAGCGGCATGGCATCTGGGGTGCCACGACCCCGCGTGAACGCGCCAGGATGGGCTCGGTCAGTGGCCTTCGCCGTCCTGATGCCGCTGGTTGGCGTCGTCGGCGGCGTCGAAGTCGTCGCACGGATCCTCGTGCCAGTCGCCGAACGGGTCGTCGTAGGCGGCCCAATCCTGTTCTCGCGCCATCTCGTCGTCGGTCAGCAGCGCGCCGGCCAGCGCATTGGTGATCACGCCCGGGTCCGCCCCGCAGACGAGCGCGGTCAGGGAGATGTGGCGGTCACCGAACCGCTCATCCCACCGCAGACCGGCCAGGGCCACCCGCTCGGGGTCGGCGTATCCGTCGGAATGCTCTGCTGAGCTCGCGAGCCATTCACCGGCATGGCCCACTTTCAGTCCCCCGCCGGCGGATTCGATCCACACCACGGCGTCGGGCTGGGTGGCCAGCCAGGCCCGCCCGCGCACCCGCACGACGCCGTCGAGCAGATCGTCGATCGCGATATGGAGCCGCATCGGGTGGAACGGCCGGTCAGCGTTGAACTCCACCAGCTCGACGTCTCCGTCGGCGCCCAGTGGCGGTTGCCCGGCGAGCAATGCCTCGTGGGGGTTGTGCTCGCGGCCGCGCCGGGCGGTCCATTGCAGGGCCGCCAGTGCCGGTTCCAGGAGTGCTGGACCCACCACGTGCTGCGATCGCGGCGCCAGCCGGCGCAGAACCGCCGACGTCCGGTCGTGTGTCGCGGACAGCATGAGTACATCGGCGAACTCGGCCTGGCCGACGACGACCTGAGCGACGGTCCGGTCGTCGTCGAGCACTTCGTCGTCCAGCGCCTGGGTCAGCCACGCGGCGGTGTGCACGGTGCTCACCACCGCTTCGATCCTGACGTCGCGGGCCGCCGGGCCATCGGTGTATCCCGGTCCGACCCGGACGATGACGTTGTTGATGGCCCAGCAGACCGGTTCGGGCTCCAGCCAGGGCGCCAGGTGGATGACGATGCGTCTCACGTCGTCGCGCCTGTGCAGGCGGCGCAACAGGATCAGCAGGTCTTCTCGGATCGTGCAGTCGACGCAGCAGTTGACCAGCTCCAGCGGCCATTCCGAGGTGTGCGGTCGCAGATCGTCGCCGATGCGCACGCTGCGCACCACCACGTGCCCGTCGAAGCGGTGCCGGACCACGATCGTGCCCGGCGTCCGCGCCAGCGTCTCGCAGACGTCGTCGGTCATCTCCTGGCCGGCCACCACGATCACCGGTGTTCGCTTCATCGTCACCTCAACACCACCGCTTAACGAAAACCATTTCCATCTAGGTTGGATGCGACGATACCTCGCCGGTCGGGCGGTGTCGAAAACGACTTCCGAGGGGTCAGTAGCTGTACGGGTTCTCGGGCGGTTCGATCTCCTGCACGGCGGACACCTGCATCGTGGGGGTCGAGCGCATCGACGCATCACCCTGCCCGGGAGGCATCGTTCCTTCCACCCGCACCCAGGTCCCGTCGGGCAGCGAAGCCGCCGTGTCGGCGGCCGGACCGGCGAGATCGAGACGTGCCAGCTGGGCATCGGCGGCGCAGCACAGGATCACCACGCGTCCGAGCTGGACCTTGTCACCGTTCTTCATGGTGAAGCCGCTGACGGTGATGAGTCGCCCGTCGAGCGTGTTGGCCGAATCCTGCGCAACGCGGATCAGCACTTCGGGGAGTGCGAGCTCCGGGGCCCGTTCGGCGGGCAGGGCCGGATATGGCCGCTTCAGCACCTCGCTGGAGACCTCCCGGACTGCGGGCCGCGCGGTTTGCGGCCCGATGGGCGGCGGCACCACGAAACCCAGCAACGCCACCGGCAGGATCAGCAGCCACAGCACGCCCGAGCGGTGGGAATGGTCATGGGCGGCATGGCCGTCCTCACCCGGCCCGCTGCGGATGTCGCGGGCGATCGACACCAGCGCCAGAACGATCAGCAGCACTGCCGAGGCCATCAGCCACGGCAGCAGCGAGGGCTTCACATAGCGGGTGAACGTGCCGGTCACCGAGATGATCAGCGTGCTGACCCCGACCAGCAGCAGCAGCGCGTTCTGGGTTTCCCGGCTCATCGGTTGCCCACCACCAATAGGCCGACCCCGGTGGCGACCACCACGGCGACGAGGAACGTCACGGGTGCGAACCGAACCGCGAACGAACGGCCGAACATGCCCACCTGCATGGCGAACAGCTTGATGTCGATCGCGGGGCCGACGACCAGGAACACCAGCCGCGGCACCAGCGGAAGCATCGACAGGCTGGCCGCGACGAACGCGTCGGCTTCCGAACACAGCGCCAAGATCACCGCCAGCAACGCCATCACCGCGATACCCAGAAGAAGTTGCCCGGCCAGGTGGTCGTACACCCATTCGGGCACCACGATGTGCAGCGCCGCCGCGGCAGCGGCGCCGATCACCAGGTAGGACGAGGCTTGTAGGAAGTCGTGGCGCGCCGCCTCGGTGAACACGGTCCAGCGAGATCCGTCGTGGCCGTGCAGGTGCGGCATGCGGCGGGTGATCCACCGCGGCTGACCGAACCGAGCCCAGAGCGCACCCATGATGAGCGCGGTCAACAGAGATGCGGCGCAGCGGGCGGCGACCATGCGGGGCTCTCCGGGGAACGCGACGGCGGTCGACACCAGCACCACGGGATTGATGGCCGGCGCGGCGAGCATGAACGTCAGCGCGGCGGCCCCGACAGCACCTTCCCCGAACAGGCGGCGGGCGATGGGCACCGAACCGCACTCGCAGCCTGGCAGCGCCGCGCCGCCGACCCCGGCGGCCAGGATCGCCGTGGCGGGCCGCCGCGGTAACCAGCGGGCCAGCCGATCGGGGGTGACGAACGCGGCGACGGCACCGCTGACCAGGATGCCGAGTGCCAGGAACGGAATCGCCTGGACGAAGATCCCACAGAACACCGTTGCCGCCGTGGCGATGTCGGGTGTTCCGGCCACGAAGCTGCGCAGGAACGAACCGGCGAGCGCCAGCCCCACGACCACGGCGACGAGCAGGTGCATCGATCCCAGGCGCGTCCGCCGAGGTTGCGCGTCAACCGCCACGGCGGCCATTGTGCCAGCAGGAACGACTTGCGGCGGTTACGTGGATACCCAGGTCGAGCTCTCAGCAACGCGCTGAGGCCGGGGTTCGCATGCCGTACATGCCGACAGCGGCGGCGATCAGGCATGCGGCGGCAACGCTGCCGGCGAACCAGGGGAACACGGCGGAGAGCTCCCAGCGGGTGGCGGCCCAGCCGGCGACGAGAGTGGGCACCGCCATAGCGGTGTAGGCCACCAGATAGAACGCCGACATGGTCTCGCCGCGACGGTGCGCGGGTACGACGTCGGACAGGTGCCGCAGTGATCCACCGAAGCCCAGACCGAAGGTCACCCCGAGTAATACGGCGGCGACGAACACCAGTGGCCACCTGTGTGTCATCAACACCGGGATGGTGAGTATCAGCGACAGCGCCATACCGACGTCACCGATGATCGCGGAGTACCTGGCAGGTAGCCGAGTCGCGGCAAGCTGGGCCACAGCGGCCGCGAAGGCGGTCGTACCGACGACAGCGCCACCGAACACCAGGTTGTCGATGTGGGTCTGGTGGGCCGCCAGCGACGGGTACAGCGACAGCAGCACGCCCAGAACCGACCAGGAGGCCATGACGCCGAGCGCGGAGAACCAGAAGTCGCCGCGGATCTCTTCGGGAACAGCGGGTCTGGCGATGCGGACCGGGCCGGGATTGCGGGCGGTGTGCGGTTCGCGCAATGCCAGCACCCCGATACCGACGAGAAGACAGATCACCGCCACGACCGCGTACGGAGTCCGCAGGGGGTGAGGAGCGTACTGGGCCAGCAATGCCGAACCGATGATCGCGATCGTCATGCCGACGTTGAAGCTCACTCCGCTGAGTTGCCCGGACCGCACCCCGCGGTCGGGCCGCAGGTCCAGCAGCGCGGCCGCGCCGGCTACGACGATCGAGCCGACGGCGGCGCCGTGGATGGTGCGAGCCAACAGCAGAAGCGCCATGTTGTCGGCCACCAGGAAGACTCCGAGGCCGACCAGCAGAGCGAACAGTGCGCCCAGGAGTACCGGTTTGCGTCCGACCACGTCGGACACTCGGCCGGAGACGAGCACCGCGGCGAGCGCGGCGAGCGCGTAGACGGCGAAGACGACTGTCGTCGCCAACGGCGAGAGGTGCCAGGTGCTCTCGTAGATGCCGTACAGCGGCGCGGGGAGGCCGGATACACCCAGCGCCACGCCACTGACGACGAGCAGCAGTGGATAGGCCCATCGCTGCTGCTGGCCGATCGGACGATCCACCGCCACCATCGCGGATGCACCTTCCCGTCGAGTAGGTTTGACAGACATCGAACCCCGCCGAGCGTACGCTGGGTTTGACCGATATCAAACCTCGTGTGGTGAAGGGCACTTTGGATGGCAGACGACACAGGGGTCGCCGCCCAGGTCGGGACGGTGCAGCAGGTGCTGGCCGCGGTCCACGATCCAGTGCGCCTGGAGATGGTCCGCCGTCTGTACAACGCGGGAAAGCCGCTACAGTGCGGGGCGCTCTACGACGGAATCAACAAATCCACGGCCACCCACCACTTCAAGATCCTGCGCGAAGCGGGGGTGACCGAACGGTTGGCCGTCGACGGTCTGATTCATCAGCGGCTGCGTCGTGCAGAGGTGGATGCGGCCATCCCGGGACTCCTCAGCAGCATCGTGCAGGGCGTGAACGCCGAGTCGGCTAACTGAACGGCGCGAGTGTCACGCCCTCGTCGACGAGGCGGCGACGCACCGCGGCCGCAATCTGTACTGCGCCCGGCGAATCGCCGTGTACACACACCGATTCCACGGTGATGGGGATCGTCGATCCGTCGACCGCGTCGACCCGGCCGTGAGTCACCATCGAGATCACCCGCTCGGCGATCTCGTCGACATCCTCGAGCACGGCGTGGCGTTCGCGGCGTGAAACGAGCTTGCCGTCCGGCCGGTATGAGCGGTCGGCGAACGCTTCAGGGACGGCACGCAGTCCGAATTCCTCCGCGGCGGCAAAGAATCTCGATCCGGCGATGCCGAGTACGGGCAGGGACGGGTCGACGGCGTGCACGGCCTCTGCGACGGCATGCGCCTGGCTACGGTTGGCGACTATCGAGTTGTAGAGCGCACCATGTGGTTTCACGTAGGAAACGGACGTGCCGGCGGCAGTGGCCAACGCCGCGAGCGCGCCGATCTGGTAGATGACGTCGGCGGTCAGGTCGGCAGGCTCGACGTCGATGAATCGCCGGCCGAAGCCGGCGAGGTCGCGATAGCTGACCTGGGCGCCGATGCGTACCCCCCGATCCGCGGCCGCCCGGCACACCGTCAACAGGTTCGCCGGATCGCCGGCGTGGAAGCCGCACGCGACATTGGCCGAGGTGACGATGTCGAGCATGGCGTCGTCATCACCGAGTGTCCAGACGCCGAACCCCTCGCCGAGGTCGGCGTTGAGGTCCACCGAACCCGCTGCCATCGCCCCAGCCTAGTGCGGTGCGGCCCCGCCGATGTCGATGCGGTGGTCAGCTGCCGCGGTGAGTGCGGTGTCGTGGGTGGCTGCGATGACGGTTGTGCCCGTATCGGCGAGGCGGCGCAGGTGGGTGATCACCAGCGCTCCCGAGGCGGCATCGAGTCCGGTGGTGGGTTCGTCGAGCAGCAGGAGAGGAGCTTCCTGGGCCAGTGCTTGAGCAAGCAGGACGCGCTGGCGCTGGCCCCCGGAGAGCTCGCCCAGGGTGCGGTCCCGCAGGTCTGCGAGGCCGAGTTCGGTGATCCAGTGCTCGACGACGGCGTGGTCGGCTCCGCTGGGGCGGCGAAGCAGTCCCAGCCGACGCCAGCGGCCCATCATGACCGCTTCGGCAGCGGTGAGCGGGAAGTTGTCGCCGGCTCGGCTGCGTTGCACGGCGTAGGCGACATCGGGAACGCCGACATGGACGTGGCCGCGGTCGGGGCGTCGCACTCCCGCGATCAGATCCAACAGGGTGGACTTGCCGCATCCGTTGGCGCCGACCACCACGGTGAACGAGGTCGGTGCGATCTGCAGATCGAGCCCGTTGAACACCGGGACGCGGCCATAGCCGAACGCCACGCCGGTCAGCTGGATTCGGGCGGTGGGAGCCTCGCTCTTATTGAAAATGACTTTCATTACTGCTAGAAGTGTACGCCATGCAGTTGTTGATGGAGCCGTTCGAAGCGGACGTCGTCGTTCGGGCTCTTGTCGCCGGGGTGATCGCGGCGTGCCTGTGCGCCGTCGTGGGGTGCTGGGTTCTGCTGCGTCACAGCGTATTTCTCGGTGACGCGATGACACACGGCATGCTGCCCGGTGTCGCGGTGGCCGCTTTGCTGGGCGGCAGCCTGATGGCCGGTGGCCTGCTGGCCGCACTGGCCATGGCGCTCGGCGTCGCCGCGATCGGCCGGTCGTCGAAACTCGCGACGGACGCCAGCATCGGTCTCCTGCTGGTAGGCACGCTCGCGCTGGGCGTCATCATCGTCTCGCGATCGCAGAGTTTCGCCGTCGATCTCACCGGCTTTCTGTTCGGCGACGTGTTCGCCGTCCGCACAAGCGACCTCGTCGTCTTGGCGGTGGCGCTGGCGGTGACGTTCATCGCCGTCGTGATCGGGCACCGTGCGTTCGTGGCTGTCACATTCGATCCGCGCAAGGCGGCCACGCTCGGTTTGCGGCCACAGCTGGCCATCCCGGCCCTGACTGTGTTGATGGCGGTCGCCATGGTGGCCTCCTTCCACGTGGTCGGCACCTTGTTGGTGTTGGGCCTGCTGGTAGCACCACCGGCGACCGCGCTGGCGTGGGCGAGGTCCATACCCGCAGTCATGGCGCTCGCCGCCCTGATCGGCTCGGCCGCGGTGTATCTGGGCCTGGTTGTCTCGTGGTACGCGGAGACCGCCGGCGGTGCCACGATCGCCGGAGTGGCGGTGTTGTTGTTCTTTGTCTCGACATTGCTGTCTCAGCTGCGTTCGCATTGGCGGCGTGCGTCGGTGGTGGCGGTCTCCGCCTGCCTGGTCGCCGGATGCTCGGGCGGAAGTCCCGCGCCGTCGGAGACGTCGCAGTCGACGGCGGCCGGAGAGGACGAGGTGGCCGTCGAGGGCGCGCGGGAACTCGACGGCCCGCTGACGAAACTCGTCATCGTGGACCCGGCCAGCGGTGACACCGCGGTGTACGACGCTGTCGAGGAGACCGAGAGCGCCATCGGATCCTTCGGCGCGACAACCTCGGTCGACGGGGACGGACGGTACGCCTACCTGCAGACCGGGGACGGCGCGACCATTGTGGACGCTGGCGCATGGACTTTCGACCACGGCGATCACTACCACTACTTCGCAACCGACCCGGCGCTGGTGGGCACGCTCGGCATCCCGGTTTTCTCAGCAGCCGCGAGTAATTCACTCGTCGCTGTCGAGTCGGCGGAAGGGGCTGTCGCGGTCTTGGACTACGAGAAGCTCGGTGAACGCACCGTCGAGCCCGCAGGGCTTTCACTCGGAGAGGACGTCACTGCGGCGGTGCCCTACGGCAGCCGTGTCGTCACCGTCACGGGCACGGGTCGCATGCAGGTCGTCGACGACACCGGTGCGAACGACCTGGTCGGCGAGTGTGTCAACCCGACATGGTCGAAGGCGTCGCGGCGCGCGGTGGTATTCGGTTGTGAGGCAGGCGCAGTCCGGGTCACCGGCGGGGAGGGTGACCTGACAGTCACCGCCATGCCGTTCCCGCCTGACGCGCCGGCGCAACGGCCACAGCAGATGGATCACCGTGATCGCGCCGATGTGTTCGCCGGGCTGTCGCCGGGCACCGTCTGGGTTCTCGACAGCCGGCAGCGCAGGTGGACGACGATTGCGGTGCCCGACGCGGTGGCCGCGAACACCGCGGGAGATGGCTCAGTGCTCGTGCTGCACCGTGATGGGAGTCTGAGTTCTTTTGCCGTCAACGAACGTACAGAGACCGCGCGGGTGCCCCTGTTTCCCGGTGGTGTGCCGGATCAAGGTCCCCAGCCGGTGATCGACATCGACTCCGATCGGGCCTATGTCAACAACGCGGGCAGACGGGAAGTCTATGAAATCGACTACGCCGACGGGATCAGGATCGCCCGCACGCTTCGCACCGACGTCGCTCCCGGTCTGATGGTCGAGGCCGGCCGGTGAGGCGGAATTGTCTCCGCTGGACCCTGTCATGGTTGGTCGCTGCCCTCGTCGCGACGGTCACGGCGTGCGGTGGTGGTGGTGCGGAATCAGGACGCAGCGAGATCGTCGTCACCACCAACATCCTCGGTGACGTGGTGCGCAACGTGGTCGGTGACACCGCCGAGGTTCGGGTGCTCATGAAGCCGAACGCCGACCCGCACTCGTTCGGTGTCTCCGCGCAGGAAGCCGAGGCGATGAACTCGGCCGATTTGATCGTCTACAACGGTCTCGGGCTGGAGGAGAACGTGACCCGCAATGTCGAAAGCGCTGCGGAAAACGGGGTCCCGACGCTCGCGGTGGGGGAGCACATCGATCCGATCCAGTACACCGAAGGGGATACCGCGGGTGCGCCCGATCCGCACTTCTGGACTGATCCGCAACGCATGATCACCGCGGTCGACGTCATCGAGGAGACCCTCGTCAACGAGGTCGACAACATCGATGCAACTGCGGTTGCCCGCAATGCCGAGAGCTACCGCAACCAATTGACCGAGCTCGATGCCTCGATGGGCGCGAAGTTCGACTCCATCGCCCCCCAGCGTCGCAAGCTGGTCACCAACCACCACGTGCTGGGTTATCTGGCCCAGCGGTTCGGTTTCACCGTGATCGGTGCGATCGTTCCCAGCGGCACGACGCTGGCAGCGCCGAGCCCGTCGGATCTCGAATCGCTGGTCGGGGCCATCGAAACGGCCAGGGTTCCGGCCATCTTCGTCGATTCCTCGCAGCCCGAGAAGTTGGCCCGCGTGCTGTCCGAGCAGGCCGACATCGATGTCCAGATCGTGCCGCTGTACAGCGAATCACTCAGTCCCCCAGGGACTCCGGGGGCGAGGTATCTCGACATGATGCGCTCCAACACCGACTCCATCGTCAACGGCCTGCGATAGCCGCAGCCCACCCATCAGCTCGGAAGGGAGCAGATATGTTCGATACGCGGTGGTTGTACCGCGCCGGAGCGCTGTCCTGCGCGGCGGCAACCTTGGTGGCGTGCTCGTCTGGAACCGACAGCGCCGAGAGCACTCAGAGCGCGGAGTCGGCACCGGCATCGGAGGCGCCTTCCGAACCGGTCGCCGAGCCTTTGGTGGCGACGTACGACGGAGGTCTCTACGTCCTCGACGGTGAGACGCTCGAAGTCGCCCAGGACATCCCGCTCGACGGATTCCTGCGGGTCAATCCGGCCGGTGACGAGGCGCACGTGCTCGTGACCACAGACGAGGGCTTCCGAATTCTCGATGCGGCGGGCGGCGAAATGACCGACGACACCTTCGCCGCCTCCGACCCGGGCCACGTCGTCGTGCATGGCGAGAACACCGTGTTGTTCGCCGACGGTTCGGGTGAGATCACCGCATTCGATCCGCACGCGCTCGAAGAGGGCGGACTTCCCGACGGCCGCACCTTCTCCACGCCAGAGCCTCATCACGGGGTCGCGGTGATTCTGTCGGACGGGACACTGGTGCACAGCCTCGGCAACCCGGATAGCCGTACCGGCGCGGTGGCGATGCAGGGCGACCGCGAGATCGCCCGCAGCGAAGACTGCCCCGGTATCCACGGCGAGGCGGTGGCCGCCGATGAGGTGGTCGTGCTCGGTTGCGAGAACGGGGTCCTGACCTTCGCCGACGGGTCGTTCACCAAGATTCCCAGCCCGACCCCGTACGGTAGGTCGGGCAACGTTCGCGGACATGATGATTCGCCGGTCGTGCTGGCCGACATGAAGGTCGACCCGGACGCTGAGATGGAGCGGCCGAACCAGTTCGCTCTGATCGATACCACCACCGATCAGATGCAGATCGTCCAGCTCCCCGAGTCGGTCAGCTACTGGTTCCGTTCGCTGGGCCGGGGTCCCCGCGGCGAAGCCCTGATCCTGGGCACCGACGGAAAACTGTATGTCTTCGATCAGGTGACCGGTGATCAGATCCAAGCGATCGACATCATGGAACCGTGGACCGAACCCGACGACTGGCAGGCCGGCGGCCCGGCTGTGTTCACCCGTGAAGATGCCGTCTACGTGTCGGACCCTGCCACTCGGCAGATCCATCTCGTCGACCTGCAGTCCGGCACAGTGTCGGCATCCAGGACGTTGGAACAGGCCCCCAACGAGCTGAGCGGCGCCGTCGGGCATCACCACCACTAGGCGAGTCGGTGCGACGATGGTGGTATGACCCGAGCTGACATCCTCATCACGGCGTCAGAATTGGCGCGCCACCTCGTCGCCGGCCGACCGGTGAACGTCCTCGACGTCCGTTGGGAACTGACACAGCCCGACGGGCGCGAGGCGTTCTCCGCCGGTCACGTTCCCGGCGCCGTGTACGTCTCGCTCGAGGACGAGCTGACCGATCACGCGGTGTCAGGTCGAGGCCGCCATCCGCTGCCGTCCGGGCCTGGTCTGGAGGAGGCCGCCCGCCGGTGGGGCATGCGTGCCGGCGTTCCCACCGTGATCTATGACGACTGGAACCGCGCCGGGTCGGCTCGGGCCTGGTGGCTGCTGACCACGGCAGGTGTCGAGGACGTCCGCATTCTCGATGGAGGCCTCTCCGCCTGGGTGGACTCCGGTGGCGAACTCGAAACAGGCTTCACCACAGTCGGTCTCGGTGATGTGACGATCACGCATCGCGACCTGTACCAGGGCGAGCTGCCGACGCTGACCGCCGACCAGGCAGCGGAACTGGCTGGCCCACTGCTCGATGCGCGCGCTCCGGAGCGGTTCCGCGGAGAGCTCGAACCCGTCGATCCTGTCGCCGGCCACATACCCGGCGCCCGCAACACTCCGAGCACGTCGGTGCTGACAGTCGACGGCACGTTCCGCACCGATGGCGAGTTGCAGGAGTTCTTCACCGACGGCGGTGTCGACGCCAGCACCGGCGCGGGCGCGTACTGCGGCTCAGGTGTCACGGCCGCTGTGTTGATCGCGGCGTTGCAGATAATTGGTATTGAGGCCCAGCTGTTTCCGGGGTCGTGGTCGCAGTGGTGCGCCGAGCCGGACCGGCCGGTGGCCAAGGGGGACTGACCCCTCAACGCGTACAGCCCCTCCGGGCTGAGGCGGTCACTCAGTTCGATCGGCTCACTCAGTTCGATCGGCTTACTCAGTTCGATCGGCTCAGTCTGGCCATGTGCAACTCGGCGCGCAGGTTCGTCGGAAGATCGCCCGGATCCCACTCGCCGGCGGCGATCCATTGGCACACCGCGTCGGCATCGACCTCGTCGCGCACCGGACCGATCCACTGCGTGGACGACACGGGGGTCCGGTCCCTCGTGCAGGGCTGCAGCACCATCATTACGTCCCGCGCCGAATTGCCCGGCTCTGCCGAGGTCTTCCCGCCGCAGGTGAAGGTGCCCAGCAAGCAATTGGTCACGACCAACACGCCGTGCGGGCAGTTGCGTACCACCTGTCGCAGCTTCGGCATCACCATCGCCGTGACGTCGGTGCCGCAGGCCGTGCAGACGGCCACGGTGAAGGGGTTGCCGGTGTGTCGTTGCTTCGCGCTCAACGCTCGTCTCCTCGGTAGCCTCCGCGCAGCAGGGCCGTTATTGGTAACGGTTTCCAACAATACCGTCTTCACGCTACAGTGCCCCATGGTCGTTGTCGATAATCGTTTTCAATAACTGAGGAGGCTGTCGGTGGGTCGAATGACCGGCAAGGTCGCTTTTGTCACCGGGGCTGGGCGCGGCCAGGGCCGCAGCCATGCTGTCCATTTGGCCGACGAGGGCGCCGATCTCGTCATCGTCGACATCGGCGAGAACATCGACACGAACTCCTACCCGCTGGCGTCGGCCGCCGATCTCGAGGAGACTGCCAGGCTCGTCGAGAAGTCCGGCCGGCGCGTGATTGCCGCCCAGGTCGACGTCCGTGACCGGGTAGGCCTGAAGGGAGTGCTCGACGCCGCGGTCGCCGAGATGGGCGGCCTGGATGTGGTGGTCGCCAACGCGGGTATCTGCCCGCTGGGCAACGACATTCCCGTCCAGGGCTTCGTCGATGCGTTCGATGTCGATTTCGTCGGTGTGGTGAACTCGGTACACGTCGCACTGCCGCACCTGAAGCCGGGCGGTTCGATCGTCGTGACCGGATCCGTGGCGGGACTGGTCCCGCAGATCGGCATCAACGGGCAGGGCGGCATGCAGGGAGCCGGCGGCGACGGATACGGACTGGCGAAGAAGATGATCCGCGATTACACCAAGTCGCTGGCGCTCACGCTGGGGCCGAGCCGGATCCGGATCAACGCCGTGCACCCCACCAATGTCGACACCGACATGCTGCACAACTCGGCGATGTATCAGACGTTCCGTCCCGACCTGGCCGAGCCGACCCGCGAGGACGCCGAAGTCACCTTCCCGTTCATGCAGGCCATGCCGGTGCCCTACATCGACGCCTCGGACATCTCCCACGCCGTGGTCTATCTCGCCTCCGACGAATCCCGGTACGTGACCGGCCAGCAGCTGTTCGTCGACGCCGGAGCCTCGCTCAAGCTCGGTCTCTGAACTGGTTTCACCGTTTGACCCGGTGCCCGCTGGGTAACCGCTGGCACCATGTGGTTCGACGACTGGTCCGACATCGTCAGGGTGCTGATCGTCGGCACCGCCGCCTACGTCGGACTGGTCGCCCTGTTGCGGATCTCGGGCAAACGGACCCTGGCCAAGCTCAACGCCTTCGATCTGGTGGTCACCGTGGCGTTCGGTTCGACGCTGGCCACCATTCTGCTCAGCTCCGACGTGTCCTACGCCGAAGGTGTCACGGCGCTGGTTCTGCTGGCGGTTCTGCAGTTCGTCGCGGCGATGATCTCGTCGCGTCTGCGCCTGGGCCGGGCCGTGATCACCGCACGTCCGACGCTGTTGCTGCGTGACGGCGTCATCCTCGACGAGGTCCTGCACGAACAGCGCATCAGTGCCGACGAGATCCGCCAAGCCGTGCGGGCCAGCGGTGCCGGCAGTCTGGCCGACATCGCTGTCGTGGTGCTGGAGACCGACGGCTCACTGAGTGTGATCGGCACCGACCGTCTCGGTGACGGCTCGGCCCTCGGTGGCCTGTCAGTGTGAGTGGCTGTGCGTCACACCCCATGCCGGCAACGGGTCGTCGAACCTGACCCAGGCCTCTTCTCCGGCTGACAGTTCCATGTCGGTCAGAAGCGCCCCGGTGAGCAACTCCTGCACCCGCTCCCGGTCCAGTTTGACGCCGATGAGCACGATCTCCTGGCCGGGCGCGATGTCGGTGGTCGACCAGTATTGGGCGGGCTCGATCACGAGGTTGGGGCCAGCCTGCGACCAGATGGCCGCGATACCCGGCCTGCTGGCGATCCAGCAGAACCCCTTGCTGCGCAGGATGCGGGTCATCTGGCCCAGTGCTCGGGCCAGGCGGTTCGGGTGGAACGGCCGGTCCGCCCGAAAGGTCATGGAGCTGATGCCGTACTCCTCGGTCTCCGGAGTGTGGCCGTCGGCGATCTCCTCGTCCCAGCCGGGCGCCTCGGCGGCCAGGATCGGGTCGAACAGACCGGTGTCGAGCACCTCGGAGAGATCGACGACGCCGTGGTCGGTGTGGATCAGCTTGGCGGTGGGATTCAGTCGTCGTACCAGGGTTTCCACGGTGGCCAGCGTGGCTGGGGGGACCAGGTCGGTCTTGTTCAGCAGGATCACGTCCGCGAACTCCACCTGGTCGACCAGAAGGTCTGACACGCTGCGGGCGTCACCTTCTCCGGCGCTCATCTGGCGGTCGGCCAGCGCCTCCCCCCGGGCGACCTCGGTCAGAAATGTCGAGGCATCGACGACGGTGACCAGCGTGTCGAGTCGGGCAAGCTGGCCGAGGCTGAAACCGTCCTCGAACTCCCAGCTGAACGTCGCGGCCACCGGCATCGGCTCGGAGATTCCGGTCGACTCGATGACGAGCTGGTCGAATCGATTCTGGCGGGCCAGCGCGCCGACTGCCTCGACCAGGTCCTCGCGCAGCGTGCAGCAGATGCATCCGTTGGTGAGTTCGACCAGCTTCTCCTCGGTGCGGTCGAGGTGGCCCTGACCGGCCACCAGGGCTGCGTCGATGTTGACCTCGCTCATGTCGTTGACGATGACGGCCACCCGGCGGCCTTCGCGGTTGGCCAGGATGTGGTTGAGCAGGGTCGTCTTGCCGGCGCCCAGGAATCCGGAGAGCACAGTGACGGGCAGTTTCGGAGACGCTTCGGTAGCCATGACTTAATGATAATCGTTTTCATTTAAAGCGCATCTGCGGGCCGGATGTGTGCGCTTCCAATTGGGAACGGTTATCGTTGCCGGGTGAACTCAGTTCGATCTTCGACCGTGCGCGTGCTGGCAGCCTCCTTCGCGCTCGCCCTCCCTCTTGTCCTGTCGTCCTGTGGGAGCGACGAGGGGTCCAGCACCTCGGCCGGCACCCCGCCCCCCTCGGAGGGCGGATGCCCGACCACACCGGTCGACGTCGTCGTCAGCGTCGACCAGTGGGGGGACATCGTTTCCCAGGTGGGCGGTGCCTGCGCCGACGTCACGACTGTTCTGGCGAGCTCCTCGGTGGACCCGCACGACTACGAGCCCACGCCGGCGGACGCGGCGCTGTTCGACGGCGCGCAGCTCGTCGTCATCAACGGCGGTCACTACGACGAGTGGGCGGCGAAGCTGGCGGCCTCGTCGGCCCCGGACGCCCCGGTGATCAACGCCGTCGAACTGAGTGGACATGAGGGCGAGTCCGGCCACAGCGACGAGGGCGAAGAGGGCCACAGCCACGAGGGGGAGGCCGGCCACGACCACGCCGGCGAGGGCAACCCGCACGTCTGGTACAACCCGGCGGTCGTGAACGAGGTGGCCGAAGCGGTGACCGCCCAGCTCAAGGATCTGGCGCCCGACGCCGCCGATTACCTCGACGAGCGGCACTCCGAGTTCAACAACGTGATGAAGCCCTACAACGACGCCATCGCCACGATCAGGTCCGGCGCCCAGGGCAGGACCTACGCCTCCACCGAGAGCGTGTTCGACGACATGGCTTCCGCGCTGGGAATGCAGAACCGCACGCCGGAGGGTTACCAGGCCGCGTCAGCGAACGAGGCCGAGCCGTCTCCGGCCGACCTGGACGCCTTCCTGCGTCTGCTCGGCGACCGCGGGGTGGACGTGCTGATCTACAACACGCAGACCGAGGGGTCGGTGCCCGAGCAGATCCGGGCGGCCGCCGAGCAGGCCGGAGTCCCCGTCGTCGAGGTCACCGAGACGGTTCCGCCGAACACCGAGTCCTTCCAGACCTGGCAGGTCGGCCAGCTCGACGCACTTGCCGAGGCGCTCGGTGTCCCAGCATGAGCCGGTAACCGGGCCGGCGCTGGCGTTCGACGACGTCAGCGTGGTCCGGGGCGGGCGCACGATCTGGTCGGATTCGACGCTGCGGATCGAGGCCGGTCAGTTCGTCGCCGTCATCGGCTCCAACGGTTCCGGCAAGACCACGCTGCTCAAGGTGATCCTCGGGTTGCTTCCCGTCGCGCATGGAACGGTGCAGGTGTACGGCTCCCGCCCGGGTGCGCGTAACGACGAGATCGGCTACGTACCTCAGCACTACGACGTCAACGCCACCGAGGCGATCCGGGCCAGGGACGCCGTGTTGCTGGGGCTCACGGGGCGACGATGGGGGTTCGCGCGGCCCCGCGCGGAGGATCGCCGACGCGTCGACGAGGCCTTGGAGTGGGTCGAGGCCATCGACTTCGCCGACCGGCGGCTCTCCGAGTTGTCCGGCGGGCAACGTCAACGCATCGCGCTGGCCAGCGCCCTGGTGGCTCACCCGCGCATGCTCATCCTCGATGAACCGCTGGCCTCGCTCGACATTCGTACCCAGCACGAGATCGTCGAACTGCTCGCCAGGCTCAAGCGGGAACTGGCGGTGACCATCCTGGTGGTCGCCCACGATCTCAACCCCCTGCTGGCGGTGCTCGACAGCGCGATCTACCTGCTCGACGGCCACGCCCATCACGCGGCGATCGACCAGGTGGTGGATTCCGATCTGCTCACCCACATGTACGGCACGCGGATCAAGGTTGCGCATACGCTGCAGGGGCAGCTGTACATGCGGAGCGACTGATGACTTCGCGGAGCGACCGATGACTTTGCGCAGCAACCGATGATTTTGCGGAGCAACCGATGACCCAGTCCCTCGTGGCGATGGGCTACCAGGAGAACTGGGTGCAGATCCTGGGCTCGTCATTCATGCGCAACGCCTGGCTGGGTGGAACGATCGTCGCGCTCGCGGCGGGCCTGATGGGGTACTTCATCGTGGTCCGCAACTCCTCGTTCGCGGCGCACGCGCTGGCCCACATCGGGCTGCCCGGTGCTACCGGTGCGGTGCTGCTCGGGCTGCCGGCGGCGCTCGGGTTGGGGGTGTTCTGCGTCGGGGGCGCGCTGGCGATCGGGGCGCTGGGCAAACGTGCCTCCGATCGTGACGTCGCGACCGGTACCGTGCTGGCCTTCGCCACCGGGCTGGGTTTGTTCTTCAACTCGCTGGCCACCCGCAATTCGTCCACCCTGACCAACGTGCTGTTCGGCAACCTGCTGGCCATCACCACCGAGCAGCTGGTGGGGTTCCTGACGCTGTTGCTGGTCCTGGCGGCCTGTATGGCGTTCATCTACCGGCCGCTGCTGTTCACCTCGGTCAACAGCGAGGTGGCCGAGGCCAAAGGGGTTCCGGTCCGCGGGCTGTCGGTGGTGTTCATGGTGCTGCTGGCCTTCACGGTGACCATGGCGGTGCAGGCGGTGGGCACGCTGCTGCTGTTCGCGCTCGTCGTCACTCCCGCGGCGACGGCTCTGATCTTCACCGCGCGCCCCGTGTACGCGATGGCGGTATCGGCGGGCATCGGGGTGTTCTCCGTCTGGGCGGGCCTCGCGCTGTCCGCGATGTTCAATCTGCCGCCCAGCTTTCTGGTGGTCACCCTCGCCTGCGGCATCTGGCTGGTCGTCTGGCTGGGCGCTCGCGTGCCGCGCCCGAAGCGGACTTCCGCAGCGCAACCCGGCGCGTCCACTAATCTCGGGGAGCATGTCCAGGAGTCCAGCGCCGAGGCGCCGCGCGACCCTGGCTTCACTCGCCGCTGAGCTGAAGGTCTCGCGGACCACCGTCTCGAACGCCTACAACCGGCCCGACCAGCTGTCGGCCGAGCTGCGCGAGCGCGTGCTGTCGACCGCGAAGGCGCTCGGCTACCCCGGTCCGGACCCGGTGGCGCGCTCGCTGCGTACCCGCAAGGCCGGCGCGGTGGGGCTGGTCATCACCGAGCCGTTGAACTACTCGTTCCGGGATCCGGCCGCGCTCGACTTCGTCGCCGGGTTGGCCGAGTCGTGCGAAGCGGTGGGCCAGGGACTGCTGCTGGTGGCGGTCGGGCCCGACCGCAGTGTCTCCGACGGCTCGGCCGCGGTGTTGGCCGCCGGTGTCGACGGTTTCGTCGTCTACTCGGCCTCCGATGACGACCCCTACCTGCCGGCGATCCTGGAGCGGCACCTGCCGGTGGTGGTGGTCGACCAGCCCCGCGACGTGCCCGGGGTGTCCCGGGTGTGCATCGATGACCGGGCAGCGATGCGCCAACTCGCCGAGCACGTGCTCGAGCTCGGTCACCGCGAGATCGGGTTGTTGACGATGCGGCTCGGCCGCGACTGGCCGGACGCTGGCCCGGCCCCCGCGGTCGCCGATCCGCAACGGGTGCGTAGCCCGCACTTCCATGTCCAGAGCGAGCGCATCCGGGGCGTGCGTGACGCGATGGCGGCGGCGGGGTTGGATCCGGCGTCGCTGACCGTCGTCGAAAGCTATGAACACCTGCCCTCGTCCGGAGGTGCCGGCGCGGACGCCGCGCTGGCGGCCAATCCGCGCATCACCGCGCTGATGTGCACTGCCGACGTGCTGGCGCTCTCGGCGATGGATCACCTGCGGGCCCGCGGGGTCTACGTGCCGGGGTCGATGACGGTGACGGGTTTCGACGGTGTGCCGGAGGCGCTGCAGCGAGGCCTGACGACGGTCGTGCAGCCCAGTGTCGAAAAGGGCCGCCGGGCAGGGGAACTGCTGCACGACCCGCCCCGGTCGGGATTGCCGGTGATCGAGGTCCTCGACACCGAGGTGATGCGGGGACGGACCTCCGGCCCGCCGGCCTAGCCGGTCAGTCGGCGTGCCCTGATGATGTCGTCGTGGGTGTGCTGTCCCTCCAGTCCGGCGGGTACCTCCCGAAGGTGGCGGCGGTCGACGCTGACTTTCCACCCGTGCGAGAGCAATTCGACGACGTCGTCGTGCCCGAGGTAATCCGCGGGGTCGAAGCCGTAGGACTTGGCTTTCTCGACGTCGACGTCGGCGTGATGCACCACCAGCAGTGTGCCGCCCGGTGCCACCGCCGCCAGGAGGGCGCGTTCGGCGTCGTGTCCCGGCGAATGGCGCAGCGCCGGATAGTGGGCGGTGACGAGATCGAACCCGTTGGGCGGCAACGGCATGTCCTCGAGGCGGCCACAGTGCCACGTGACCTCGACCCCGGCCTCGCGACTTCGCTGGGTGGCGCGGTCCAGGGCGACCTGGGACACGTCGAGCGCGGTCACCCGCCACCCGCGGCTCGCCAGCCAGACGGCATCCGCACCCAGGCCGCAACCGATCTCGAGTGCGGTGCCCGCGGCCAGGTCGCCGATCTCGCGGATCAACGCCGCGCTCGGCGCCATGTCGGGGAGTTGATCGGCCAGCGAGCTGTAACGCTGGTCCCATTCGTCGGCGGTCGCTGTGGGGGAAGGAGATTCAGGCATGCCACCACTGTGCGTCAGCAGCACCGGCGCGGCAAAGATTATTGCCGATCAGGCAAAGCGCATGCCGCTACGCGCGTCCAGCAGATACTGCAGTGCCGCCGCGACGTCGTCCGGGGAGTCGACCCGGTAGGCCGCCCCGGTGTCCCCGGGCCCGACCTTGACACCGATGTCACCGTCGGTCAGCCGCCGGAACGCCTTCTCGTCGGTGACGTCATCCCCGAAGAACACCACGGTCGACGCGGCATGCTGGTCCCGCAGGATGTCGATCGCCTCGCCCTTGTCGGTGGAGATCACGGCGAACTCGAGGACCGCCTTGCCGGTGGTGGCATGGGCGTCCCACTCGGCGGCGGCCTCCCAGGCCGCGGCCAGCGCGGCCTCCCCGTCGCTCGGCGAAGCGTTGCGCACGTGCAACGCCACGCTGGCGGGCTTCGTCTCCACGGTGACCCCGTCCCGGCCGCGCGCGATCTCCTCGAGCGTCTCGGTGATGCTGCGCAACAGTTCCTGGTTGATGTCATGCGAGAACCCGGAGTCGAACTCCGCTCCGTGGGATCCCACGAGATGCACTGCGTCCGGCATCGACGACAACGCCCGCAGGTCACGCAACGCGCGACCCGAG
>CAXEZH010000287.1:0-3026 GCA_964000695.1 uncultured Mycolicibacterium sp.
ACCTGTGGAACGAGGTCAAGGACCGGCTGGACAAGCCCGGCGGCGGGCTGTCCGGCGGTCAGCAGCAGCGCCTGTGCATCGCCCGTGCCATCGCGGTGCAGCCCGATGTGCTGCTCATGGACGAGCCCTGCTCGGCGCTGGACCCGATCTCGACCCTGGCGATCGAAGACCTGATCTCCGAGCTCAAGCAGGATTTCACGATCGTCATCGTCACGCACAACATGCAGCAGGCCGCCCGGGTCAGCGACCAGACGGCGTTCTTCAACCTCGAGGCCACCGGCAAGCCCGGCAAGCTCATCGAGATCGACGACACCGAGAAGATCTTCTCGAATCCGACGCAGAAGGCCACCGAGGACTACATCTCGGGCCGCTTCGGCTAGGCCGAACAATAGATGTAGCGGCTGAGCCGAACAAGCAGCACAGCGGCTAGGCCGAACAATAGATATAGCGGCTGAGCTGCTCGACCAACGACAAACCCCCGGGGTGCTCCCCGGGGGTTTGTGTTGTCCCGTCTGGTCTCAGCGGGCGGCGGGAAGTTGTTCTTCGTCGGGGTTGTGGCCGGTGACCTGGAAGATCACCCGACGGGCCACCTCGACGGCGTGGTCGGCGAAGCGCTCGTAGAACCGGCCCAGCAGAGTCACGTCCACCGCCGCGGCGACGCCGTGCTTCCAGTCGCGGTCCATCAGCACGGTGAACAGGTGGCGGTGCAGGTCGTCCATCGCGTCGTCTTCTTCGCGGATGCGGGCGGCCTTCTCGGGATCCTTGGTCAGCAGCACCTCCTGGGCGCTGTGTCCGAGGTCCACCGCAACGCGTCCCATCTCGGCGAAGTATCCGTTGACCTCTTCGGGCAGCGCGTGCTGCGGGTGACGCCGCCGCGCGATCTTGGCAACATGCAGCGCGAGTGCACCCATCCGGTCGACGTCGGCGACGATCTGGATCGAGCTGACGACCGCGCGCAAGTCGCCGGCGACCGGGGCCTGCAGCGCCAGCAGCACGAAGGCGTCTTCCTCGGCGCGTGCGCTCAGCGTCGCGATCTGATCGTGGTCGGTGATGACCTGTTCGGCCAGGGGCAGATCGGCCTGCAGGAGGGCCTGCGTGGCGCGCTCCATGGCAACCCCCGCAAGTCCGCACATCTCGGCCAGCCGGTTGGTCAGGGCATCCAACTGCTCATGGTAAGCGGTACGCATGAGCCAAGCCTACGGGCTGATCGTGCAGGTCGTCACGACTAGCCCGGTGAACGAAAGGTGAATGCCACCTGCCCAGATGTCGCTACGAGTTAGTCGCGAATACCCCGGTGGGTTCTACTCGCAGCTGGTGTCGGCGGCGTTGGTGACCGTCAGATCCTCGGGCAGCGAGACGGGGGTGTCGTCGTCGCCGTGGATGATCCGCAGCTGGACGGAGGAGCCGCTCGGGGCGGGTGCGTCCACCGTGTTGAAGTCACTGCCCAGCACCACCTGCACGACGTCTCCCATGCCGGTCACCCGTTCGATGGTCGGTTCAGCAAACGACGAGGCCACTGTCGCCGCAGCTTTCTCGTTGCCGGGGGAGTAGAAGACCGTGGTGCGCGTCAGCGGGCCCGGGTAGTCATCGGGTGTGGTGATGTTGAAGCCGTGGCTCTGGAGCTCGTCGGCGGCACTGTTGGCCAGGCCGCTCTCAGACGTGGAGTTCGACACCTGCACAGTGACAGCGGACGGGTCGGTGGTGATGGCGTCGACCGTCTCGCCGTGCTCGGTGGCGGGGTCGCCGTTGGTCGAGTTCGCCAGGTAGTCGGGGCCATCGACGGGGGTGTTGTCCGCGTTGCGTTCTTCGGGGAGCGGGTCGTCGTTGATGATCGCCGAGAACAGCGCCCGCATGTCGTCGGTACGGGGGACTTCGTTGCCCCACTCGTCCGCATAGCCGACCGTGGGCACCGTCACGAACGTGATGCGGCCCGCGGAGACGCCCTGGATCGACTGCCCGAGCTCGACCAGGTCCTTGGTGTCCATGTTGTCGACATAGCTGTCGTTGATGAACATGTTCACCACGTTGTTGAGCTTCGACAGCGAAAAGAAGGTGTCGCTGGAGATGAGTGAGCGCAGCAGCGAGGACAGGAACAGCTGCTGGCGTTTGATGCGGCCGTAGTCGCCGTTGACCTCGGTGGTCACGTGCCGCGCCCGGACGTAGTTGAGCGCGGTGTGGCCGTCGACGACCTGGCGGCCGGGGTTGGCCAGCACGGTGCCCAGAACGCCGTCCTCGAGAGGCTCGGTGGTGCACACCTCGATGCCTCCGAGTGCGTCCACCATCTTGGAGAAGCCGGCGAAGTCGACAGCCATGAACCGGTTGACGTGCAGGCCGGAGAGTTTCTGGATCACCTTCACCAGGCATTTCGGACCGCCGACGGCGAACGCTGAGTTCAGCTTGTACTCGGTGTAGACCTCGTCCTTGCCGTACATGGGTGACTCTTCGTCCATGATCGGGCCGTATTCCCGGGTCTGCGGGTCCCACGGCTCACACAGCATCGGCTCGATCTCGAGGTCGCGGGGGAACGACACGGCCACCACCCGCTCGCGGTTGGCCGGGATGTTCACCAGCATGACCGTGTCCGACCGGGCGCCGGCGGCGTCGTCGATGGACCCCGCACCCATGTCGGCGTTCGCGCCGATTCGGGTATCGGTGCCGACGATCAGGAAGTTCTCGTCGCCGAACTGGGCATTGGGGTCGACGATGTCGCGGGATTCGGGGTCCAGCGCCGAAACGCGGTTGAGCAAATTGTTCTTGGACGACTGCCATTGCCAGGCCCCGCCGGTGAGGGCCAGCGCGAGCACGGCGATCAGGGCCGCGGCGGCCCGCCCGACCAACGCGGCACGGGGGTGACGACGCCGTGCAGGCGCGGCGCGGGACGGCTTGGACGGGGCGGTCGGGTCCCGCAGTTCCGTGAGGTCGGGCAGGTCGACATACGGTGCCGCCGCGACCGGCAGCACCATGGTGTCGAGGTCGTCCTGCAGTGGGTAGGGCTCGGGCTCAGGTTCGGGCTCCGGCTCGGGCTC
>CAXEZH010000288.1:0-1989 GCA_964000695.1 uncultured Mycolicibacterium sp.
CGGCCGCCCACCACGGCGTCTACGTCGGCGGTGGTCGGTGCGGCACGTTCGGGCCAGCGGGTCTCGTCCCAGCCGTGCGCCCAGATCGCGCCGTCTATGTGGGTGCGGGCGAAGTCGGCGAGCAGGTCGAGGCAGTGCCGCAGCGAGGTGGCCTGCCGCAGGTCCAGACCGGTGCGGGTGAGACCGGTGGCGGTGACGTGGACGTGGCTGTCGACGAAGGCCGGGGCGACGAACGACCCCTCGAGGTCGACGACGGCCGCGTCGGGAAACTGCGCTCGCCCGACGTGATCGCTGCCGAGCCAGGCGACCAGACCGCCGCGGACGGCCATCGCCGTGGCGTCGGGCATGGCGGGGCTGTGCACGCGCCCGTTGAGCAGCAGGGTGGTTGTCATGGGGTGAAGGTGCTAGCGCGGCAGCGCGAGAGTCAGTCGGTGAGCCGGCGCTGTTCAGCGCCGGGGGCGTTCTCGTCGACGGTGGCATTGACGTCATCGGCGCCGTAGGTGACGTCGTCGCTGACGTCGAGGACCTCGCCGTCGATGTAGTCGGTGCGCCGCGGTGCACGACCTGCGGCGACGCCACCGACGGTGCTGATACCGACGATCAGCGGCGCCCGCCTGGCGGCCAGCGCGGTCACCACGGGACGCGCAGCAGCGCGAGTCGGAGGTAGCAACAGCAGGGCTCCGAGCGCGGAACTGGCCAGACCGGGAATCACGACGAGCACGGTACCGAGCGCGACGAGCGCACTGTCGGTCACCGTCCCGGCAGCGTTGGCGGCGGTCAGACCGGACCGCAGTCTGCGCAGGTGGCGGCGCAGCTGAGACCCGGCCAAGGCCAATCCCAAGACGAACGCACCGGCCAGGGCGAGCACCGTCCAGCCGAAACCGAGCGTCGAGACGAGCGCGACCAGCACGGCCAGCTCAACGACCGCGTAAAGCAGGAACAGCCTCATCGCCATAGTGTGTCAACGCGCAGCCTGGTCCCTGGGTTCCAGTGGCGGCTAAGAATCGGCTGTGACCGCCTGCACCTCGATGGCGGCGTGCACCTTGTCGATGCCACCACGCAGCAGCGCCTGCGGGATGAAGTACCAGGCGTGATTCCAGTACCGCTTGATGACCATGTCGAAGACCCGGCGGGTCTCGGACTTCGGCAGCATCCGCGCCACGGCCTCCACCGGTTCACCCTTGACTTTGCCGAGGACACCGCACTTCTGGATCAGCACGCGGGGGGTGTTGTTGATCCGCTTGGTCTTCCACGAGCCGTCGTCGGTGATGATCAACAGCTTGTCCCCGTCGGGCACGCCCCACACGGGTGTCGGCTTGGGCCGGCCGTCCTTGGTGAACGTGGTCAGCAGCAGGTACTTCTCGCGGTAGACGTCGGCGAACGTCGGGGACGCCACGGGCTGTCCGGCCATCACGCCGCCTTGATCTCGACGGCGACATTGTTCTTCATCCCGCCCCGCAGCTTGGAGAAGAAGTTGAAGGTCTTGCCCAGCAGACCGTAGCGCTCGCCGATCGCGTCGTAGGCATCACCGGCACGGGCCGGGTCGACCTTCGCGACCGCCTCGACGGCTTCGCCGAGTGGCTTCCCGCGACGGTCACATTTGGCGATGGTGACGCGAGAGGTGTTGCGGATCCGCTTGACCTTCCAGGACTTGCCCTGGGTGATCGCGATGAGACCGTCCCCGTCGGGCGCCGCCCAGATCGGTGTCGGCTTCGGACGGCCGTCTTTGGTGAATGTCGTCAGCAGGATGTACTCGGATCCGGCGATGTCGGAGAAGGTCGGGGCCATGCCGACAATCTAACCGCGCCGGCACAGCGACCCTGTGCGGCGTTGAAGGTGATGAGGTGGAGCCGCGGGCGGTCGACGATCCGGCGCTGCTCGACTGGTACGTCACGCAGCGTCGAACGTGATGAGGTCGATGCTCAGTCCGTCTTCGATGATGCTGCGGCGGGTGACGGGGGTTCCGGGGGCTGGTGGGGCCAGGGAGTA
>CAXEZH010000289.1:0-8437 GCA_964000695.1 uncultured Mycolicibacterium sp.
GCCTGCACGACCAGCAGGGACAGTACCGAGCACACCGACACCCACCACAGCGGCCAGCGCAGCGCGACGCCGATGTAGATCAGGGCAGCCAGGACAGCGACCGGCGCGAGCACATCGAAGGCGGCAACCCGTAGACGGTTCCTCATCGGATCGGCTCCAGCCGCGAGATCAGCATCTCGCCGTCGACCTCGGAGACGTCCAGGCGCAGGTTCCACCGCACCGTCTGCGGGGCGTCGGACCCGGCGTTGTCGCTGACCGAGGTCGCTACGACCATCACGGTGTCGGTGCGGTCGGCCAGCCCGCCGAGGTCGCTCTGCGGCTCGCGGGGTGGCGCGCCGGGCGGATCGTGATGGATGGTCTCCAGGGCCACCGAGTCGACCAGACCGGAGGTCCGGGAGTCGAGGGTCTGCACCAGTCTCCGGAACGGCGCCATGGTGGCCTCGAAGTCGACGTTGAGCTGCCCCACCGTGCCCTCGTGCAGGGTGGTGAGGTCCTGGTCGACGGTCTCCGGCGACATGTTGATGAGCACACCCGTCCACTCGGCGGCGGCCTGCAGCGCCCTCGATCGGTAGTCCAGTTCCTCTTCGTGCGCGTGGTGCTGCGTCCAGATCACCGTGGCCAGAATCACCGCGACGACCGCCACCACCCCGAGCACGGCCGAGGCGATGCCGTAGCCGGTGAAGACGCGGACGGCCTGCACGTTCCGGTCCGGTTCGCGGGCGGGTTCCTGCTCGTCGTCGGGCATGCGCGTGAGGGTACCGCGACATTTCTGGAAGGATGTCGGGGTGACGGTAGAAGCAACATCTGACAAGTCGAATCTCGTTTCCGGAATCGATCTGCGCTACGTCGATGACTCGGCCCGACCGCAGGATGACCTCTTCGGCCACGTCAACGGTCGCTGGCTGGCCGAATACCAGATCCCGCCCGACCGAGCCACCGACGGCGCCTTCCGCACGCTGTACGACCGCGCCGAGGAGCAGATCCGCGACCTGATCACCGGAGCCGCGTCGGCGGCGACATCGGGTACCGGAGCCGCGTCGGCGGCGACATCGGGTACCGACGAACAGCGCATCGGCGACCTGTATGCCAGCTTCATGGACGAGGAGACGGTGCGCGAACGCGGGCTCTCCCCCTTGTTGGAGGAGCTGGCCGTGATCGACGCGGCCACCACCGCCGACGAGTTGGCCGCGGTGCTGGCGTCGTTGCAGCGCACCGGCATCGGCGGCGGGACCGGCATGTACGTCGACACCGACTCCAAGAACTCCAGCCGCTACCTGCTTCACCTGAGCCAGTCCGGCATCGGTCTTCCCGACGAGTCCTATTTCCGCGACGAGCAGCACGCCGAAATCTTGGCCGCCTATCCCGGCCACATCGCGGCGATGTTCGCGCTGGCGCTCGGCGGCACGACCGATGATCATGCGGGCACCGCCGCGAGCATCGTCGCGCTGGAGACCAAGATCGCCGCCGCGCACTGGGATGTGGTCAAGCGCCGCGACGCCGACCTGACCTACAACCTGCGCACCTTCGCCGAGCTGGTGGGCGAGGCGCCCGGCTTCGACTGGACCGGCTGGTTCGCCGGGCTGGGCGTCACCGACGAACAGGCCGCCGAGCTGGTGGTCCGCCAGCCCGACTACCTGACCGCCTTCGCGCAGCTGTGGGCCGAGGAGGATCTCGAGACGTGGAAGAACTGGTTGCGCTGGCGGTTGATCCACGCGCGGGCCTTCCTGCTGCCGGATGAGCTGGTGGCCGAGGACTTCGCGTTCTACGGCAGGCTGCTGTCCGGGACCGAGCAGATCCGCGAGCGGTGGAAGCGCGGGGTGTCGGTGGTGGAGAACCTGATGGGTGACGCGTTGGGCCGGATGTATGTCGAGCGGCACTTCCCGCCGGCGGCCAAGGCACGGATGGACGAACTGGTGGCCAACCTGCGCGAGGCCTACCGGGTGAGCATCAACGAGCTGGACTGGATGACCCCGCAGACTCGGGAGAAGGCTCTGGTCAAGCTCGACAAGTTCACGCCGAAGATCGGCTACCCCAACAAGTGGCGGGACTATTCGGCGCTCGTGATCGCCCGCGACGACCTGTACGGGAACTACCGGCGCGGCTACGCCGTCGAGTACGCCCGCGAGCTGGCCAAGCTCGGCGGACCGGTGGACCGTGACGAGTGGTTCATGACGCCGCAGACCGTCAACGCGTACTACAACCCGGGCATGAACGAAATCGTCTTCCCGGCAGCGATTCTGCAGCCGCCGTTCTTCGACGCCGATGCCGACGACGCGGCCAACTATGGCGGCATCGGAGCGGTCATCGGGCACGAGATCGGGCACGGCTTCGACGATCAGGGCGCCAAGTACGACGGTGACGGAAACCTGGTGGACTGGTGGACCGACGACGACCGCGCCGAGTTCGGGGTGCGCACGAAGGCGCTGATCGAGCAGTTCGAGAAGTTCGTGCCGCGCGGCCTCGCCGAGTCGCACCACGTCAACGGCGCGTTCACCGTCGGTGAGAACATCGGCGACCTCGGTGGGTTGTCCATCGCTCTGCTGGCCTACAAACTGTCGCTACAGGGCCGGCCGGCGCCGGTGATCGACGGACTGACCGGCGAGCAGCGAGTCTTCTTCGGGTGGGCGCAGGTGTGGCGCACCAAATCCCGAGAGGCCGAGGCGATCCGGCGGCTGGCGGTGGATCCGCATTCGCCGCCGGAGTTCCGGTGCAACGGCATCGTCCGCAACATGGACGCGTTTTATGAGGCGTTCGACGTCAGCGACTCCGACGAGCTCTACCTGGCTCCGGACCAGCGCGTGCACATCTGGAACTAGCGGCGTGCGGCCAGATACGGCCGCACCGCCACGAGGTACCCGACGAGCAGCGCCAGCGGCGCCGCCATCGGAAGCCATGGCACCGTGGCAGGCACGGCGACCGCCACCGTGCCGGCCGCGGTGAACCCGACCGCCGACACCATCGTCGGTGCGGTCGGGTTCGTGTGGCGCACAACCAGATACGCGGCAGCGGACAGACCGGCCAGCGCGGTGAACATCTCCACCGGCCCGGCCAGCGCGACGGTCAGCACCGTCAACAGCACCGCGGCGGTGCTCGCCGGTCGCCACCAGACCGACCAGGCGACCGCGACCACGGCCGCCGCCGCGACGAACACGGCGGATCCGTCGGCGCGGTACGCCGCAGCGACGGCCATCAACACGCCGAACACCAACGGCAGCAGTCTGCTTGCGGCGGCGGTCACCGGTGCCTCCGATCCGGCACCAGCGTCATCGCCTGATCCAGGGTGGTGTCAGCGGGCCAACTGATGATGTCGACCCCCACCGTGGCCATGTCGCGGTACATGAACGAGCGTTGCATCGTCCACATCCGGTCCACCAGCGGATCCCGCTCCCCCTGAATCGGGCTGCCCTCCAGCACATCCACTGCCACCACGGTGTGACCGCGCTTGCGCAGGTCGATCAATGCGAGCGCGAACTCGGTGTCCAGCAAGGTCGAGAACGCGATGATGATCGCCCCGGTGGGGACGGCGGCCCGGGGTGTGAGTGTTCCGGGAGCGGTTTCGAAGGTGTCACCGGCGCCGAGCATGGTGTCGAGGATCCGGTAGAACTGGCGCTGTCCGATGTCGGCACCCAGCCAGCGGGTTCGGCGCTGCCCCAGAGCAACCAAACCTGCCCGGTCGCCGTACCGCAGGGCGCTCTGTACCACCTGCGCCGCCCCGCGCGCGGTGCGTTCCATCGCCTCGGTCGCCGGGCCGGGCGGCTGAGGATAGGTGTCGAAGAGCACGACAACGTCGGCCGCGCGATCGGTCAACCGCTCGGTGACGTGCAGGGCGCCGCGACGTGCGCTGACCGGCCAGTTGACCGACCGCAGGAGATCGCCGGGGACGTAGGGACGGATGTCGGCGTATTCGACACCGGGACCATGGTGGCGGGTGAGATGGGTGCCCAACCTGTCGAGCAGTTCGGTGCGCGGAATCGCCGTGGATTGCGGTGGGGCCACGGGGAATACGCAGACCTCGGCGGCATCGACGGCGCCGACGCCGTCCAGCAGTCCACCACGGCCGGGCACCCGTACGGCAGCGCGGATCGGGTAGCGGCCCCATCGTGGGGCGCGCGCGTCGACGATCCCGGGCGCCACAGTCTCGAGATGCATTCCTGCCGGACCGGAGCATGTCACCGCGACGGGCGCGTCGTCATCCGCCGCGGCGGTGACGATCACGCGCACCGCCTCGTCTTCGAAGCACCGGTGCAGTGGCGGTTGCGCCTGTACCGTCACCGTAGGCGGACGACGCTGCCACCCGATCGAACACAACACACCCAGCAGGGGTGCGGCGAACACCACGAGGTCCGCCCGGCCGGTGAGCACAGCGCCGCCCAGTGCGGCGGCCGCGCACGTCGCGATGGCGAGCGTCAACGATGATGCACGCCAACGTATTTCGACCTCTGTCATCGGTCGGCTCGGGGTACCGGCGTGCGGCGCAGCAGCTCTTCGACGACGTCGGCGCCCTGCACGCGCCGGACCCACATCTCCGGACGCAGGCTGATCCGGTGCGCCATCGTGGGCACCGCCAGGGCCTTGACGTCCTCCGGAATGACGTAGTCGCGTCCTTGGAGCAATGCATGGGCGCGGGCCAGCTGCACCAGATCGAGTTCGGCACGTGGGCTGGCGCCTACCGCGACCTGCGGATGGGAACGGCTGGCGGCCGCCAGTGTGACCACGTACTGCAGGACGTCATCGTGCACCGACACCTGCTCGACCGACTCCTGCATGGCGAGCAGATCGTGCACGTCGACCACCCGCTGCACCGACGGCGGCGCCGAGCCGCGGTCCAGGCGCCGCCGCAACATGGTTGCCTCCTCCTGTTCCGAGAGGTACTTGAGCTCCAACCGCACCGAGAAGCGGTCCAGTTGCGCCTCGGGGAGCGGATAGGTGCCCTCGTACTCGATCGGATTGTCGGTGGCCAGCACCAGGAACGGTTCCGGCAGACGATGTGTCACGCCGTCGATGCTGACCTGCCGCTCGGCCATCGCCTCGAGCAGCGCTGCCTGTGTCTTGGGTGGGGTCCGGTTGATCTCGTCGCCCAGGAGCAGGTTGGTGAACACGGGCCCGCGACGGAATTCGAAGCGTCCCGACTGCATGTCGTAGATGGTCGAACCCAGCAGGTCCGCAGGCAGCAGATCGGGCGTGAACTGCACACGGGTGAACTCCAGGCCGAGCGCCGCTGCGAACGACTTGGCGATCAACGTCTTTCCCAGCCCGGGCAGGTCCTCGATCAGCATGTGGCCGCGGGCCAGCATCGTGGTGAGGATCAGGTTCAACGCCCGGCGTTTGCCGACGACGGCGCGGCCGATCTCGTCGAGGACGGCCTCGCACTGGGCGGTCGTGGTCGCCGGACCGGAACTGCGCGTCACAGCTTCGCCAACCGCACGAGAATGTCGTGAAGGACCTCACGACCGGGCCCCGGTTCCCGCCCGCCGGTGCGCGAGATGTTCTGCGGATCCACCCACTGCCACAACTCATCACCGAACACCATGCGTCCTGTCATTTGATACACGTTCGGGTCCTTGGCTTTTCGGTGTCCACCGGCGAGTTCGAACTGCCTGGCCAGCATCGGACGCAGGCGTCGGTCCCAGTCCGCGCGCGACGACTCCGCCCACGCAATCAACGTTTCGGTGCGGCCCCGCCACCGGCGAAGCGCCGCGTCGGCCTCGTCGCCGACGTGCTCGTCCTCGGGGTCACGGTTGGGCACGAGACGTCGGCGCAGCGCCAGCAGAGCCACGACCAGGGCAGCCCCCGTCGCCGTCAGCACGAGTTCGCGTTCGAGCTGGGTGAACGCGAACGCTTGCACCGCAACCACCAGAGCCACTGCGCCGACAACGAGTTTCGTCATGGCACACCAGCCAGTTCGCGTTGCACGAGCTGAAGAGCGCGCACGGCCTCGGCCCGGTGCCCCTCGTCCATGACGTGCGCGCTGAACCGGGCCTCCTCGAAGAGGTCCACCAGCTCACCGGCGCTACCCGAGCGCAACACCTGCGTGTCGATCGCCCGCGCGAGCACCTCGGTCGGTGTGTCGGAGTCCTGAGGCGACGCGCCCGGCGACTTGCCCAGTTCTCGTTCCATCGCCGCGTAGCAGGCGATGATGGCTTGGCGAGGGTCACGGCTCAGGTCACCGATCTCGGCCAGACCCAGTTCGGCGGCCCTGGCCAGATCCGAGTCGGCGGGCGGCGCCGACGGCTCCGGTTCGGGCGCCGCCGCGGAGACGGTGGCGGAGACCGGTGGCCTGCGGCGGCCCCTGATCGCGGCGACGACTGTGAGCACCACCAGCACCAGCGTCGTCACCGCCAGGATCGCGAACATGTCGCTGCCACTGTCGGGCACGGGGTCGCGGCGCTCGGGCGGCGCGGTGTCGGTCGGCGGCGCGGTATCTGTCCCCGGGGCAGGCGGCGGTGGATCCACCGGCTGCGGCGCCGCCCAGC
The DNA here is from genome assembly GCA_964000695.1 of uncultured Mycolicibacterium sp. Taxonomy (GTDB): domain Bacteria; phylum Actinomycetota; class Actinomycetes; order Mycobacteriales; family Mycobacteriaceae; genus Mycobacterium. Next base: position 6,474 of record CAXEZH010000289.1, read on the forward strand.
GCAGAAGCAGGTAGAGCACCGCCAGCCAGATCAGCAGTGCCGCCGCGGCAAGCAGCAGTGGGCGCCAGGGCAGCCCGTATCCGCGTCCGTCGCTCGGCAGTTCCGCCCGGGCGGGTGCAGCCCGCCGGGGTGCGGGCCGTTTGAGCAGGGACAGCGCGATGACCGTCATCGACACCACCAGCATCGCGACCACGGCGATCAGGCTGCCCGAACCCTCGGTGGGTTCACGGGCCTCATCCGGCTGCGCGGCACCGGGCAGATAACCGCCCAGGGCGACGGTGGCGAACAGAACCAGCACGATCACCGTGATCGTGCGCGCCACCGTCCTGCCGTCGCCGGGCATCGGCCCACCCTCGGATCCAGCACCGGCGGCCGGACGCCGTCGGCCTGAGCCCATCGTGGCACGCAGGGGGCGAACCGCGCCGTAAAAGGGTCAGGCGGTCAGAACATCTGCCAGTCGGAGCCGCCGTCGGGCTGCGTGTACCACCCGCCGTCGGTGTTCTTGATGACGACCGCATCGCCGCTACCGAAGTTCTCGTAGAACCACTTCGCGTTGGCGGGGCTGAGGTTGATGCAGCCGTGGCTGACGTTGCTCTCACCCTGGGAGCCGACCGACCACGGCGCGCTGTGCACGAAGATGCCGCTGTTGTCGATCCGCACCGCGTACTCGACGTCGAGCTTGTAGCCCTCGCCGGACGGGTCGTCGACCGGCACCCCGTAGGTCGAGGAATCCATCACGATCTCGTCGAACTTCTCCAGCACGTAATAGGTGCCGTTCTTGGTCTCGTAACCGGACTTGCCCATCGACACCGGGAAGGTCTTGACGAGCTCACCGTCCCGCATGACCTCCATCTGCTTGGTGTTGTTGTCGATGGTGGCGACCAGCTGTTCGGGCACGCTGAAGCTCGACTTGGTGCCGCCCGCGTCGATGTTGACGACGGTTCCGGCCGGCCAGAAGTCCTGCGGGCGCCAGCGCACCTGGGTGTCGCTGGTCCAGTAGAACCGGCCGGGCACCGGCGGCACAGACGAGATGTGGATCGCGTCCTCGGCCATCTGACGGTCGGCGATGGGCCGCTGAAAGTTGATGTAGATCGGCTTCGCGGCGCCGACGATCGAGCCGTTTACCGGGTTGAACGACGGCGGCAGGAACACCGGCTCGCCGACGTAGGGCGTCGGGTTCTGCCCGGCCGGGGTACCCGGCGGAATCGTCGAGGGCTGCGCGGCGGCCATCGGGCTGGCAGCTGCCGGCGGCGGCGGCGCGAAAGGATTCGGAAGGACGAAGGGAGCCGGTGGCGGCGGCGCCGGGGCAGGTGGTGGCGGGGGCGGCGCCGGCTGTGCCAGTGCCGAGGGCGCTGTCAGCGCCAGACCCGCGAGCACAACGGCGGCGGTCATCGTGGCGAGCAGTCGGCTTCGATTGCGCAGCCGCATGCGTGTACCTCCAATTCGCAATTCACCCCAGTGTGGCACAGCGCGCGACGCGCTCTCGACCAGAAGGGCGTTGAACTGCACTTTTCATCGCCTCCGGGCTCCCAGGCGTTACCCAGGTGGGCGCGAACTACGCTCGACTCATGATCGTCGCGTTCAGCATCAGCCCGTCCGGTGGCGACGAGAGCGGTGGTGTCAGCGCCGCGGTCGCCGAAGCCGTGCGGGTCGTGCGTGCTTCCGGGTTGCCCAATGAGACCAATGCGATGTTCACCAACATCGAAGGTGAGTGGGATGAGGTGATGGCTTTGGTCAAGCAGGCTGTTGACGCGGTCGCGGCAGTTTCACCACGGGTCAGCCTCGTGCTCAAGGCCGACATCCGCCCCGGTTACACCGGCCAGCTCACCGCGAAGGTGCAGCGCATCGAGGACGCACTGGGCTGAGCCGCGGCGGGTTCTGGGCTGAGCCACGCAGGGTCCGGGCTGAGCCACGCAGGGTCCGGGCTGAGCCACGCAGGGTCCGGGCTGAGCCACGCCGGTTCC
>CAXEZH010000290.1:0-20498 GCA_964000695.1 uncultured Mycolicibacterium sp.
AGCTTGGCGTGCGCGCTTCCGGCACCAAGCCGCGCTCCAACAAGCGGGCCATCACGTGGAAGACGCTGTGAGACAGGGATGTTAGATACAGACACCGCTTCGGTGGTCATCGTCGGCGCCGGCGCCGCGGGATGCACCATGGCCCTGCTGCTGGCTCGCTATGGCATTCCCACCACCGTGATCGAAGAACGGCAGGACACCCGCCTGCATCCGGCCGCCCACGTCATCAACGCCCGTACGCTGGAGATCTGGAACCAGGCTTCGCCCGCCCTGGGGCGGGCCCTGGAAGCGATCACGCCGCCGATCGACACCGTCAACATCATCCGCTGGTGCACCGACGTGCGATCCGATCCGATCGGGGAGATCGACCTGCTCTCCCAACCGGATCGGCTCGCCGAGGTTCGATCGCACAGTCCCTATCTGATTTCCCACATCGGCCAGCATCTGCTCATGCCCGAGATGTGGCGGGTTCTCGACGACGAACCGCTGATCGAGCTGCGGCGTGGCTGTCGTGCCGAACTCGATGGTGAGCGGTTGACCCTGTGGTCGGCGCACAGCGATCCGGTTGTCGTCGAGCCGAGGTTCGTCATCGCCGCAGACGGCGCGAACAGCGGGTTGCGCGACGCCGCCGGGATCGACATGACCGGGCCGGTCCTGGCCAACATGGGAAGCGTGTTCTTTCATGCGCCGCAGCTCTACCCAGACGGCGCAAGCCGTCCGCTGCTGAGCTGGATCTACCACCCACGATTCAGTGGCGTGATGATCGCCCATGCCGACGACGACTACGTGTTGATGACCCCGTATCTGCACGCTGCCCAGTCGATCGCGTCGGACAGCCGCACGTATTGGAATCGCGTTCTCCCCGAGGTGATCGGGTCCACCGCCTACCGGATTCGGTCAACCGGAACGTGGACGATGACCAAGCAGATCGCCGATCGGTTCCGCCGCGACACGCTGCTGCTCATCGGAGACGCCGCTCACCGCTTCCCCCACACCGGCGGCTTCGGGCTCAACAGCGGTGTGCAGGATGCGCACAATCTCGCCTGGAAGCTCGCGGCCATCCTGCGCGACGGCGCATCGGAGTCTCTGTTGGACACCTACGAATCCGAACGACGGCCGGTCGTCACGCGGTTCGCCGAGCAGAGCACGAACAACCACTTCAGACTCGACGATGTCACCGAGCCGCTGGGCATCACGAATCGCTCGCTGCACACAGCCACCGAGATCATCGGCAAGCTCCCGGTGAACTGGCTGCCCGATTCGGTGATCGCACGTGTCGCGGATGCACTGACCGGCGCGCAGATGTCGCGGACGCGAGGACTGCTCCGTCAGACTGCGCGCAGCACCAGGCTGCGCGCACGGATGTCGGCTGCCATTCCGGGCCAAGAGGAACATTTCGTGGCCAGCGGCCTGGAATTCGGCTACGCCTACGCCGGTCCGCTCATCGACGCTGCCGAGGGTCGTTGCCCCGACGGCGACGTCGCCCTGTACCACCCCACCACCCAACCCGGTGCGCGCGTCCCCCACGCGATCATCGACGATCAGGACGGTAGGGAGATGTCTACCCATGACGCCATCGCGCGCAGAGGACTCACCGTGTTCACCGCCGATGCCCACGGCTGGACCGATGCCCTCAACGGCACATCGGTATCGGTGCCGCTCACGGTAGTGGCCCTGACGTCGACCACCACCGGCGAAGGTCGTTCCGCGGTCGAGCTGTTCGAGGTCGGCGACCGGGGGGCAGTGGTGGTGCGACCCGACGGTCACGTCGTATGGCGCAGCCGTATCGGCCCGTCGGAGGCGGATCGACTTCGAACGTTCCTGGTGCGTCGGTGGGAGTCGGTGTATCCGGATATTCCCGCCGCCGTGAATCTGTACTCCGTGAAGGCCGAGGGACGGTAACGTCGTGACGATCGCTACGCCCTCTGGACCCGTGCCCGGCGCCGAAGACCGCTCGACTTCCTCCGATCTCGAGCTGATCGCCTCGCGGGTGTTGTGGTTGTCGACCGCGATGGTCCACCACGCCAACCGGGTCCGCCCCAACCCGACCGGATTGAAGGTCGGCGGCCACCAGGCGTCGTCCGCGTCCATGGTGCACATCATGACCTCGCTGTACTTCGGTCAGCTTCAGGCCGAGGACCGCGTGTCGGTGAAACCACATGCCTCGCCGGTGCTGCACAGCATCAACTACCTTCTCGGCACGCTCGACGAGCGCTACATGACGACGCTGCGCGAGTTCGGCGGCATCCAGAGTTACCCGAGCCGAACCAAGGACCCCGATCCCGTCGACTACTCCACCGGTTCGGTGGGCATCGGTGCCACGGCCCCGATCTGGGCCGGTTTCGCGCGCCGCTACGTCGACACCGTGTTCGGCGGCGCCGGAACCGGCCGCCAATACTCACTGGTCGGCGACGCCGAATTGGATGAGGGGGCGATCTGGGAAGCGGTGATGGATCCCGCGGTACGGGACCTGGGTGAGATCGTCTGGATCGTCGACATGAACCGCCAGTCGCTGGACCGCGTCGTGCCCCATATCGCGTCGGGGCGGCTGCAGAACATGTTCGCCGCGGCGGGATGGCAAGTGCTCACCGTCAAATTCGGCACGCTGCTCGACGAGCTGTTCAGCCGTCCCACCGGGCAGGATCTCCGGACCCGGATCCTGACGATGCCCAACGCGGAGTATCAACGGCTGCTGCGCTGTTCAGCGGACGAACTGCGCAGCAGGCTACCCGGTGTCGGCGCGGAAGCCGGCGGCGTGGCCGCACTGATAGCCGACCTCGACGACGCCACGCTGCTGAAGGCGATCGGCAACCTCGGTGGGCACGACATCGCGACGATGCAGGACGCCTACAGACAGATCGACGACACCCGTCCCACGGTCATCTTGGCCTACACGGTCAAGGGCTATGGTCTGCCGACGCAGGGGCATCCGCAGAACCATTCGTCGCTGTTGACCGACGAGCAATTCGCGCAGCTGGCCGGTGAACTCGGTGAGGACCCCCAGCATCCCTTCCGGCGTTTCGACCCCGAGTCGGCGCCCGGGACGCTGTGCCGGCAGGTCGCCGAGCGACTGTGTCGAGACGACGTCCGCCGCGTCGAACCGCCACGGGTCCCGACCGAGATCGGACGCACGCCACCGGCAGTGTCGAACACCCAGAGCGCGCTCGGACGCACTCTGCTCGACCTGACTCGCGATGCACCCGAGGTCGCGCAGCGCGTGATCACCGTGAGCCCGGATGTCAGCTCGACCACCAACCTTGCCGGTTGGGTCAACAAGGTGGGCGTGTGGTCGACATCGGAGCGGCCCGACTGGTTCGCCGACGACGCCGACACCCTCATGCATTGGCGTGAACGCCCGACCGGGCAACACATGGAACTCGGTATCGCCGAGGTCAACCTCGTCGGTCTGCTGGGCGAGCTGGGAGCGACCTGGAGCCGTTGGGGTCAGGCGTTGTTCCCGATCGGCGTGCTCTATGACCCGTTCGTCGAGCGGGCTCTGGAACCGTGGTCGTTCGGTATCTACGCCGGTGGCCAGTCCATTCTGGTCGGCACACCCTCTGGGGTCACGTTGGCCGCGGAAGGTGGCGCGCACCAGTCGATCACGACACCGTCCATCGGACTCGAGCAGCCCGGTTGCGTCAGCTACGAGCCGGCCTTCGCGGTCGAGGTGGAATGGATCCTGCTGCACTGCCTGAGCCGACTGGGTCGCCCCGACGGCACGTCCTCTTATCTGCGGCTGTCCACGCGGCCGGTCCGGCAGGACCTGACCGGGATCCCCTCCGATCCCGCGGCCCGTGAGCGACGCCGCCTCCAGGTGATCGCGGGTGCCTACACGGTGCGTCACTGCGCTGCACCGCAGGTGTGCATCGTGGCGGTCGGCGCTCTGGTCACCGAGGCCGTTGAGGCTGCCGACCGGCTCGCCGACATGGATGTCGCCGCCGAGGTCGTGTGCGTGACGAGCCCTGACCTGCTGTACCGCGCCCTCCAGGCCCGCAACGGACTCTCCGAGGCGCCGACCTGGATCCTCGACCAGGTCTTCCCCGCCGAACGCGCCGCGCCGATGGTCACCGTTCTCGACGGCCACCCCCATACGCTGACCTACCTGGCAACGATCAACCAGGTTCGCGGTAAGTCCCTGGGTGTCAGCACTTTCGGACAGGTCGGTGACCTCGACTCGGTGTACCGCTACCACGGCATCGATACCGACAACATTGTCCGGGCAGCGCTCGACGCCGTCGGGTAGCCGGCCCGCTGCGGCGGGCCATCGCGCCGCCGTCCGCCGCGATTTTGGTAGCGTGCGCAGACCATTCGTCAGAATCCGAGGAGCCCGCATGCGCGTCGCCGCGCCGATGTGCCAGCACCACGCGCCGTCTCGCGCCCCCGTTCGGATTCCGGCATGACCGACGAACCGGCGATCGCGCCGCCCGGCTGGCTGTCGGCGACGATCCAGACCTACCTGCGGGTGTATCACCGCCACGAGGTTCGCATCGACGCCCCGGTCCCCGACCGCCCCGTGCTGTTCGTCTGCAACCACGGTTTCGGCGGTGTGATCGACCTCAACGTCGGGGCGTTCGTCGCGGCACGGCAGGCTGCCGGCGTCACGCGCCCCACCACCGCGATGGTGCACCAGATCGCATGGACACTCGGCGCGGGTCCACTCGTCGAACGACTGGGCGGCACGCCCGGCAGCCGCGAGGCCGCCAACAACGCGTTCGAGGCCGGTCACAACGTGCTCGTCTTTCCGGGCGGTGACGTCGACGCCGGCAAGTCGTGGCGCGACCGCAACACCATCAAGTTCCACGGCACCGGCTTCGCGCGACTGGCGCAGGAGCACCGCGTTCCCATCGTGCCGGTCGTCACGGCCGGCGCAGGTGAATCACTCCTGGTGCTCAGCGACGGTCAGGCTGCGGCCAAGGCGCTTCGATTGCCGAAGTTGTTGCGAGTCAAGTCTCTTCCGCTCAGCATCTCTGTCCCCTGGGGGCTGAACTTCGGCGTGGTCGGCCTGCTGCCTTATCTGCCGCTCCCCAGCAAGCTCGTCACCGCAGTGCTACCCGGGATGCTTTCCGGTGATGACGAAGCGGCTGAGGACTTCGCAGAGCGAGTGCGGGAGGCAATGCAGGATCGGCTCGACACCCTGACCGCACGGCGCACGCCGCTCATCGGCTGATTCGCCAAGCGGCCCGGCGAACTTCTGCGCCGCGACGGTGAGCTGTCTGTGGCTCGGATCGGTCGGGTGATACTCGCCGGTCCAGGGTGCGGCTATCGATACTGGTCGTCCTCGATGGCGCGGCGGACGGTGGTGAGTGCGTCGGCGAGTGTGCCGAGTTCTGTGGAGCCGAGGGCCAGGCGGATGGCCTGTGGCGGATTCTCGGTGATGGCAAACGGCTCGGCGGTGGATATCGCGACCCCGTATGTCGCGAGGGTCGCAGCGATGCGGTCGGCGCGCGCGCTCTCAGGCAGGGGCACCCAGGTGAAGTACGAGTTCGGATGCGCCTGCGGATGAAAGGGTTTCAATGTCTTTCCGGCGACGGTCTGCCTCAGCCTGGCGTCGGCACGCTTCTCTGCTTCGAGGCGGGCCACGGTGCCGTCTTCGAGCCAGCGCGTGGCAATCGCGGTGGTCAGAGCGGGAGTGTTCCACGCGGTTGCCCGGATCGCCCGCTCGAGGGCGGGGATCCGCACGGTCGGCGCGGCGACGAACCCGACGCGAAGTCCTGTGGCCACATTCTTGGACAGCCCGGAGACGTACACGGTGACGTCAGGAGCGGTGGCGGCCAACGGCGGCGGCGGGCATTCCGCGAGGTAGGCATAGGAAGCGTCCTCGATGAGGAGCAGCCGATGCCGACGGGCGATGGCGACCAGTTGGCGGCGTGCAGCGTCGTCCATGACCCAGCCCAGTGGGTTGTGCAGAGTCGGCATCATGTAGACGGCGCGGACCGGCCGATCCACGCACAGGCGCCCCAACGCATCCAAGTCCGGTTCCGTTGGAGTCGTTGGTATGGGCGCCAATTCGAGGCGTAGAGCTTCAGCGATCACCTTGAAACCGGGGTAGGTGAGGGCGTCGGCGGCGACCAGGTCACCCGGCCGCAACGCGGCCAGGGCGACGACCGTCAGACCGTGTTGCGCGCCGTTGACCACGACAACGCTGTCCGGGGTGGTGTCCAGTCCGCGGTTGAGCAGATGGTCGGCCACGGCCGCCCGGTCGCGCTCCCGGCCGCCGTGCGGTTGGTAGCGCAGCAGCGATTCCAGGTCACCGGAGCCGGCCAGCTCACGCAGCGCCTGGCGCAGCAGGTCAACCTGACCGGGAAGCGCGGGGTAGTTGAAGTTGAGGTCGACGGACTCGGCGGCAAGCGGGCGCTGGTCGATACCGTGGCCGGGAGGCAGGGTTTGGTCTCGAACGAAGGTTCCGCGGCCGTGTTCGCTGCTCACCAGACCCATCGCTTCGAGTTCGGTGTAGACGCGCGAGGCGGTGACGACGGCGATGCGCTCCCGCTCGGCCAGGCGGCGGTGAGTGGGCAGCTGCGTGCCGGAAGTCAGCCGACCGGAACGAATCTCGGCCGCGAAAGCGTCGACGAGACGTTTGTATCGCGCGGCGGGCACCCGTGAAGTGTATCCATGACAATTCTTTGATCGTCCTGCACTTCGGGTTCTACGGTGGATTCACCACCCGGAGAGGACATCGACCGTGCACATCGCCATTCTGACTTTCGATGGCTACAACGAACTGGACTCCCTGATCGCGCTCGGGGTGCTGAACCGCATCAGGAGCGACGATTGGCGAGTGACGATCGCGACCCCGACCGCCCGGGTGACGTCGATGAACGGCGTCACCGTGGAACAGATGACAAGCCTGGAGGAGGCGGTGGAAGCCGACGCGGTCATCGTCGGCAGCGGCATCGCCACTCGCGAGGTGGTGGAGACCCCGGCGATCATGCATATACTGAGCAGGCTCGACCCCGGCCGTCAACTGATCGCCGCGCAGTGCTCCGGGGCGTTGATTCTGGCCAAGCTCGGCCTGCTGCGCGATGTGCCCGCCTGCACCGATCTGGTCACCAAACCCTGGGTGACCGCCGCCGGGGTACGCGTGCTCAATCAGCCGTTCTTCGCCAAGGGCAATATCGCCACCGCCGGCGGCTGCTTGGCGTCGCAGTACCTCGCCGCGTGGGTGATCACGCGACTGCTCGGGAGGGACCAGGCCGTCGGGGCGTTGCACTACGTCGCCCCGGTCGGTGAGAAGCAGGACTACATCGACCGAGCGTGGCGCAACATCGAGCCTTATCTGCCGGCCGAGATTCCTGCACGTCTCTGACAAACGACGTGCTTTCGCCGCGATGTCTCGCCGTTCGGTGATCCGAGGCCAGGAGAGGGACGCGGTGAGTCACCGGAGATTTCGGCGTAGCAGGTCGTGCACCCGCTCCCAGTGCAGCTCGGACGCGGCCCGGTCATAGCGGGGCCCGGCTGGGGCGAACCCGTGCACCGCGTCGGTGATCACGTCGACGGTGTACACCACCCCGGCATCGTCGAGCGCGTCGCGTGTCAGGCTGAGGGTTTCCGGCGGAGCTGTGTCGTCGGGGTCCACCCACGCGAAGTAGAACTCGGCCTGGGTCCTGTCGTGGTGGAGATGCGGTGAGTCGTCGCTGTCACGGACGATCCAGGCGCCGTGGATCGACGCCGCGGCGCGTACCCGATCGGGGAAGGCGCGTGCCACCGACAGCGCCAGGCCACCGCTCATACAGAATCCGACGGTCCCGGCGGGACCGTCGGACGCCCCGGGGTCGCCGGCAGCCGTGTCGAACAGCGCCCTGGCGTCACCGACGATGTTGCTCGGGGTGACCGAACCCATCAAATCCTTGCGGGCGTGCATGTCCTCGTCGCTCGTGCCGAACTCCCGAAACGGACCGCCGCGGTAATAGAGGTAGGGAAGCATCACGTAGTACCCCGCCGACGACAGCCGGGTGGCCATGTCGACGAGCGCCGGACGGATACTCGGCGCATCCATCAGGTACATCACCACGGGGTGTGGACCGCCGTGGGTCGGATGGAAGACGAAGGTCGGCATCTCGCCCTCGGACGTGGTGACCTCGATCCTGCGCTCGATCATCGGCCGAGTGTCTCATGGAGGGCTCACTCACGATCCGTCCGCAGACAGCGCGGATGCGCTCCGCCTTCGAACCCCGGGGCGTCACTCCTGGGCCCCTTGACGGCCCTGCCGGAAATCTGCAGAGTCCGTTATTCTTCTCCGCGAAAATAGGGTTCCACCGTGCCCTTGAGCTTGACGACCATCGGATTCCCGCGGCGATCCTTCGCGGTGGGCACCTCGACTCGAACCCAGCCCTCGGTCACGTCGTATTCGTGCACATTCGTTTTCTCGACGCCGTTGAAGCGAATGCCCACATCGCGGAGCAGGACCTCTTCGTTGTAGAACTCGCTGCGCGGATCGATGGACAGATGGTTCGGGGGGACGTCGGAGATCTGATCGTCAGACATGATGGCCTTCGTCGAATGCTGCTTCTGGTGCTGAGATTGCTCGAACGAATTTACGCGACCCTGCACGAGCAGGCTGCGGGGGAGGTCTGAGGGCCCCCAACACCCCGCCATGGCCGGCTCGGGCGCTGAAAGTTCGGCCGGCCGCTTCTTACCTGAAAAGCAAAGAGAGTTGCCGAACGGTCAGCGGTGCCGTCATCCTCACGAGGTGACGTCGTGTTCGACACGATCGGCGGTGACGCGCTCACCACACTGGTCGAGCGTGGACTTGTCAAACCGGTCATCGGTGCGACGCTTCCGCTCGCGCGAACGGGCGAGGCGCACGAGATCCTGGAGAACCGGCGGTCGTATGCGCTGCGCGGCAAGGTCGCCATCGATGTGGCGGGCGGGACCGTTGATCTACCCCCTCGCATCGATTAAGGGCTCTGGAGAAGAAGCGAATTGAACCCGGTCGGACACCCGACGGCCCGCTGCAGCCATCACGGGCACCACCGACTGGCCGAGGGGAACCTCCAGGGTGGACACTGAGGCGTGGCCCTTTCCGCAACGGTGTTCAAGGTGGAACTCGGCGTCTCCGATGTCGATCACGGCTACTACGCCGATCACTCGCTGACCGTCGCCCGTCACCCCAGTGAGACCGATGAGCGGATGGTATTGCGCTTGCTGGCATTTGGGCTGCGTGCGCACCGGTTGAGCGACGTCGACGGCGAGTTGACGTTCGGAGCGGGCCTGTCCACCCCTGGCGTACCGGACTTGCGACTCGCCGATTACACGGGCCGGATTCTGGAGTGGATCATCGTCGGCCAGCCCGATGAACGCGCCTTGAGCAAGGCCGCCGGCCAAGGCGAACAGGTGCTGCTGTTCCCGTTCGCAGCCGGAGTGCCCACGTGGTGGCGCGCCGTCGGCCCCAAAGTGGCGGGGCTGTCGAACCTGTCCGTGGTGCAGATACCGCACGATCCGGTGCAGCGGCTGGCTGAGACTGTCGATCGGCGGATCGCGGCGCAAGTGATGGTGTTGGAAGGTCAGGTCACCATGACGGTGGGCGGAGTCGACGTCACCTTCACACCCGACCGATTGATGTGACGGTCACGCAAGCCAACATGCATGCACTACAGCACAACCGGTCTGGGTGCGAGCACGATGCGCCAGCCGTCAGGGTCCTCGAAGGTGAGCGCACCGGTCCTCCCCCAGTAGGGGTTGTCGGCGTCGACCGGCACGTGTCCGAATCCGGCGAGCCGTTCGACGGTGTCATACATCGCGGCTTCGCCCTCGAAGTACAAGACGAGCAGATTCTCCCTTGACGGTGCCGGACATGGGCTGCCCGCATGGCTACTGGTGAACTCGAGGTGATAGTGCCCGCCGGGCAGGCCGAGCATGACGCCGTCGAAACCATCGTGATCGACGAATCTGTACAGGACGGGCAGTCCCAGATGGCCGGAGTAGAACTCTTCGACCTGCGCAAGCTTGTCGGTCGGTCGCGCGACCCGCACTTGAGCGACACGTAACCCCGTGGGCCAGGAATCCTCGCGGACGAGAGTGGTTTCAGTCATGGAACTCCTGACGTCTATGAGCACCAGGCGTGGGTGCACCAGATGTGTTGTCCAGCTTGCGCAGCCGAGCGTAAGACCTCAACTTTGGTTCAGGTCAAGCGGCAGGCTCCATCAGTCGGCGGCCGTCCGGGTGGCCGAGACGCGCTCGGCCGAAGCGCATCTCGCCCGACAGGCGATCCGGTTCGCCCGCCATGGTTCGCTGGGTCGCAGCCCTCGGGCCCGGTTGCATACCCCGCGACCAAAGCACTCACCGGACTAAACATGCGCATTACGCAATTTTGCGCACCACGCAACAATTGGATAGCCTGGTGACCATGCCGAAGCCTTCAGTCTTGATCTCCGGTGCCAGTCTCGCCGGGCCCGCTACCGCGTACTGGCTCGTCCGAGGCGGTTTCGAGGTGGCCATCGTCGAACAGGCCCCCGCTCTACGCGCAGGCGGCAATGGTGTCGACATCCGGGGTGAAGCGCTGAAAATCGTCAACCGAATGGGCCTCAGCGCAGCCGTTCGGGCCCACGCGCTGAACACCCAAGGCATGCGATTCGTGGACAGCCGCGATCGTCAACGCGCACGCGTCACTACAGCCGGCCTGCACGCCATGGTGGGTTCCGAAGACATCGAAATCACCCGCGGCGATCTGGCGTCCTTGCTCAACGAGGCAACCCAGGATGACGTCGAGTACCTCTTCGGCGATGCAGTCACTGCCATTGATCAAGACTGCGACGGAGTCGACGTGACCTTCCGCGGAGGGTCTCGGCGACGCTTCGATCTGGTCATCGGAGCCGACGGAATCCATTCCGGCGTAAGACGTCTGGTGTTCGGGCCCGAAGAGAACTTCCGCGTCTTCAAACATCACTATTATGCCGTTGCCAACGCCGATCTTGCTGTGGGCGAGCGTCTTTGGACCACGTTCTACAACGAGCCCGGTCGGTCCGCAGCCGTGTTCCGTGCTGAGAACGGGCAGGCGCTGATGAACTTCATGTTCCGCAGCAAGTACCCGCTCAGCTACGACTATCGCGATGTCGCCGCGCAGCGGCGGCTACTTCGGGAGGCGTTCGTGGGTATGGGATGGCATGTCCCCCAGATGCTCGCTGCCGCCGACGCTGCCGGGGATTTCTACTTCGACGCCCTGGACCAGGTGCAGATGCCGTCCTGGTCGAAGGGACGGGTCGTCCTGGTCGGCGATGCCGCCTACTGTGCATCGCCGGCCTCGGGCGCCGGCGCGCTGTTGGCGCTGTCTGGCGCGTACCGACTCGCCGGCGAGATCGCTGTGGGCGGCTCGATCACCGCAGCATTGGACCGCTACGAAGCGGCCCAGCGCCCCCTGGTCGCACAGAAGCAGTCCGGACTCTTCACCAACATCTCGGTCCCCAGGACTCGACTCGGTATCCTCGCCAGGAACATGCTGCTGTCCAGCCGATTGACGTCCTACCTGCTGGGTCACCAATCGGACCAGCCACGTAGCTTGCGCGAGTACGCCTTCGCCGACCGCAACGAGAATTCAACCCATGACCGCCCATGACCATGCCGACGGCCTCGGACTGCGCGAACGCAAGAAACGCCACACCCGCGCCCAGCTCAGTTCCATCGCACTACGGCTGGCAGTCGAACGAGGAGTAGCGCACGTCCGCGTCGAGGACATCGCCGCCGAGGCAGGGATCTCGCCACGCACGTTCAACAACTATTTTCCCAGCAAAGAGGCCGCCATCGTCAGCGTCGCGACCTTTCGCGCCGACACCCTTTGCTCAGCCCTGCGCGCGAGGCCAGCCCACGAACCCCTCCACGATGCACTCACTGCAGCCGTGCTCACCCTGTTCCCCGGCGAACCCGACCGCGACTGGATCGCTCGGTCACAGCTGATCCGCAACGAACCATCCCTGTTCGCCGAGGAGCGAAAATCCGATGCCCACGTCGAACAGGCCATCGCCACGGAAATCGCCACCCGCACCAACGCGGACCCAGCAGAACTCAAACCCCGCCTCGCGGCTGCCCTGGTCGTCGCTGCCATCCACACCGCAGTCCAATACTGGCTCGACAACCCCACAGTCGGCACACTGCGGGACGCACTGACCGCATCAATGCAGGGATTCCACCTTCCCGAGATACCTGCCACCAAGCCGACTTAACTGAAGCTCACCCGTTTACAGATTCCGGTTCTCCTGGCACAACTAAGCGTGGGATCAAATTGCTGATGCTGCCGTAACGTAAGACTTCATGCGCGGCGCAAATCCGGGGTCGATAATTCGGGTCAGTGCGGTCGTTCTTCGCGACGACCATGGCGGTGTGCTCACGGTTCGCAAGCGGAACACCGGTCGTTTCATGCTCCCAGGCGGTAAACCCGAGGCCGGTGAGACTTCGACAGCCGCGGCGATTCGTGAGGTGGCGGAAGAACTTGCCGTGGAGCTGGATGCAGCACGGTTGACGTTGTTCGGTGTGTTCACCGCCGAGGCTGCCAATGAGCCTGGCCGCATACTTGAGGCGACTGTTTACACCCATCCGTGGGTGGCTGTGCGTGGGACTGCCGCTGAGATCGAGGAATTGCGCTGGCAGCCTGTGCGGCAATGCCCCTACCCCGGCGACTTGGCGCCGCTGCTCGTTGATCACGTCCTTCCGGCGATGCTGGGACGCTGAAGCGATGCTGACCCATAGCGGCACCAACAAATGGGGCACGCGCGCGTCTTCCGTTTCCGTCGGACTGCCATGTCGCGTTTTCTGGCAACGGGTTCCGCCGCGTCCCATGTGGGGTTTCTGAGGACCGCGGCGTTCTCCTTTGGGCAGCCCGCGGCCGGCACTACTCCTCGGGCGAGACTCGCAGGTGCTTGCGGGCGTCGAGCTCGTCGTCGTCGACCGGTGCGAGCATGGGTTCGCCCGGGGCGCACAGCATCGTGACGGTGAAGCGGCATCTGATGTCGTCACGGTTGTTGGCGTCCGAGTAATGGATCACGACGCCGCCGGGTTCCCAGACGGCTTGCCCTGCCCGTACCACCCGGGGTGGTTGGCCTTGAACTTCGAAGAGCATTTCGTCTTCCAGCACCAGGCCGAATGCCGGCCCGCTGGGATGGCGGTGCGGCGGGGGCGCCGGGGTTGCCCGGCGGGTAGTCCACGACAACGGTCATGGCGTGCCAACACCTGGACGTCACCGGAGCGGTGTTGCTGTGCGTGCTGGGGGTGCGATCATCGCGCTCCTGCACAGCACGTCTGCCAACCTCGCCCATGCTGCGCTGCTCACGATGGGTGTGCCGCGATCTGTACGGCGCTAGCGCTCGTCTTCCACGTGCGTCGCCACCCGTGTGGATTCGTCCCGCGTAGCGTCGTGACCCCACCGGGAGTACTGCCGGGGGCCACCGCCGGCCTGACTCTGTTCGCCGGGTACTCGCGGTGCCGAGCGCCGCTCCTGAGCTATTGGCCCGACATCACCGGGGTGTGCGGCAGGTGCGGCTATTGCGGTCGGGTGCTCTGCTGGGTCGTTTCGTGCGCGAGTGTTTCGAGGATGCTGATGACTGCGTTGACGGCGGGACGAGCGGTCGCACCGGCACGGGTGACAGCTTCGATGCGGCGCGCAATGCGGATCCCGCTGAGCGGTTTGCGAGTAATTTCCCTGGCGGTCAGTACGTAACGCGGAAGCAACGCAACTCCGATGCCGGCTGTGACGAGTTCTTCAACGACCCGAAAGTCGTTGACTCTTTGGACGATACGCGGATGCACCCCCGAGACGGTGGCCAGCGACCGCAGCACATCGTCGACCATGAGGCCGCCTTCGACACCGATCCATGGATCGTCGGCGAGTTCGGCAAGGGCTACCCGCTTGCGCTCGGTGAGGCGATGGTCTGGCGGTAACAGAATCTCAAGGGGTTCTCGCAGAAGCAGGGTGGATTCGATGCGAGGACCCCAGTCCGCGGCGTCACGTTCGTCGCGGTGTACAACCACGACGTCGAAGTCGGCGAGCTGCATCGGTGCGTGTGCGGCAGGCTGATCGATATCGCGTCCGAGAACCTCCACGCCGATCGCTGCAGCCCTGGTGATGAGTCCGGCCAACAGCATCGCGGCTCCGGAGGGGAACATCGCTACTCGCACGGCTCCGCGGGGCGTATTGCGATAGGCGTCCATGTCGGCGTGGGCGCGATCGAGTGCGGCGAGCACTTCGTCGGTCCGTGCAACAAGAACCCGGCCGGCATCAGTGAGCCTCAATCGGCGTCCAGCGGTTTCGAGAAGAGGAACGCCGGCCTCGCGTTGCAGGATCTTGAGCTGCTGGGAGACCGCCGACGGAGTCAGCGACATCGCGGTCGCAGTGGCGTGGACCGTGCCGCGTTCGGCCAGTTCGCGCAGCAGTCGCAGACGTTCAACATCCATGTAGCAAATCTACTTCTTTGCTGAAGATAGTGTTGCTTGTCTAATGTGTCGCGCTCTGGTGATGATGAATGTTCGCCGCGGCATGGGGGCCCGGCGGTCGCCGAATCTGGCTCGCCGGCGGCGTCCTTCGAGCTTGGAAGCTGCTCGACAATTTAAGCCCGCTCCTGATTGAGGAAAGCCTCCAGCGATGACCACATCGACCACCGACAACCCGACTGCTTCGGCCATTACGGCCGCGATGAGCGGACCCGCTTACCTCCATTTGGCCGCAGCGCAGACCAAATCATTGGCCGGCGCATCCGCCAATGACCGGACCGACACGGCCACTCTGCACTCCGTCACTCCTATCCTGCCGGCACAGGGATTCGACCACGGGCATCACGGCGTTCTGGTCATCGCCTTCACCGCCGAGACCTTCTGTTGAAGATCCCCGACCGAGCTAGCCGCAACCCGGCAACCAACCACATTCGGCCGCCATCGGGGCCCCCCTCCCCCAGAGCAGTCGATGCCGCGCTACTCGCGGTTGCGGTCATCTGGGGATCGAGTTACCTGGCGGCTAAAGAAGTTGTCACCACCGACAGCGTGTTCTCCTTCCTCGTCATCCGATTCGCCCTGGCCGCAATAGGTCTGGCCATCGTTCTGGCGCCAAGGCTGCGGCACATTAATCGCACCGAAAGTGCGCTCGGCGTGATCTTCGGGACGATCTTGAGCATCATCTTCACTCTCGAAACATTCGGGGTGACGATGACCTCGGCCTCGAACGCGGGGCTCATCATCTCCCTGACCATCGTGATGACACCACTGCTGGAACAATGGGTACGGCACACCTACTTGCCGCCCACGTTCTACGGAGCCGCGGCCATCGCCGTCGTAGGCGTCGGGCTACTCACTCAAAACGGTGGATTCGCCACGCCAAGCCCGGGGGACCTGTTGATCCTGCTTGCTGCCGCGGCCCGCGCAGTGCACGTCACCGTGATCGCGCGACTGTCTGAAGGACGCACCCTCGACTCGGCACGCGTCACACTCGTGCAACTCTGCACGGGCTTACTCGTATTTACGGTGCTCTCACAGATCTCCGGAAGAGGAGTCAGCGAAGTCGCCACCCAGATGAGCACACGATCGTGGATCCTGACGATCTACCTCGCGCTGGTCTGCACTGTATTCGCCTTCTTCATCCAGATATGGGCCGTCCGACGCACCTCGCCAGCCCGGGTAAGCCTGCTTCTAGGCACCGAACCACTCTGGGCCGCAGCCGTTGGAGTGCTCCTAGCTCACGACCCCGTTACCACCATCGGCGTCACCGGCGCGCTACTGATCCTCTTCGGCACAAACTGGGGACGACTCATCGACAACCGCCGCATCGCGGGAATGCCAACGCCCACAACCCGCAGTCCGAAGCCGTCCCGGAATTCGTCTCGTTTCTAAACAAGAGAGACTCACCGGAGAGACCGCCTCCCCGCACTATTCGTGACCAACTGGCAACCTATAAGCTTTACGCGAATCAAGTTGCGGTCGAACATTTTCGATTGGTCATAGGCCGCTCAGTTGAAACGGGCCCGAAAATGCGTTCCGTCGAAGTATGAATCTGTGAGTCGAGGGCTCAGGACGAACGCATCGAGGGACTCGCTGCTGTGCTCGGCATCCCCCAGTCTCACCCCGTGTTGCCGGTGCGCAGTCTCATCTGCGTGTCATGTTTCTGCACGGTCTTCGGTTCCTGCCTAGGGCGGAGCCGGAATGTGTGGGTTGCGCGGCCGCCGCTTGCCTCCTACCAGCGCGCGGGCGCAGGGACGTCCATCGACAGCGGGCGCTCGTAGGACAGATCCGAGCGGTCGCGTGTGCCGACTAGATAGCCCTTTTCGGTGAAGAGCGGCGATTGCAGGACGCGGGCGTCGGCGCGGACGTGGAGGTTCGCCGAGGCTATTCGTCGTCCGACGCCGAGTCGCCGTAGTACCAAGACAGGGTCCGCGCGGGGGTCACGTAGATATAGGTGGCACCCGGTCTCGGCGCGGTGGGCCACCCCGACTCTGGCACGCCGCGTGACCGGGCGCCGTGGCGTGCGAGCTCCAGCGTTTCAGTGGGTTCCCGAACGATGCGCGCGTGACCTTGGAACATCACCCCGCGGATATCCGCCATGGTTGAGCCGTCTTCGAGCATGACGCTCACGTTCGGATTGCGCTCTACGTTGGCCACTTTGCGCGTGCCATCTCGCACACCCATGACGACGTCACCGTCCATCCGAAAGTAGCCCAGCGGCACGGTGTGTGGGAACCCGTCCTTATCGATGGTGGTCAGGACCGCCCAGCCCGGACGGCTGTCGAGGAGCGCCGTGATTTCTTCGTCAGTCAGTTTGCGCGGCATGTGGCGAGGTTACTCGTGGGCCGCTCTCGCCCGCATTGCAGCGAAAGCTCGGCGGCAGCCCCTCGCTGTCGGTCGGCCCCGGCAAGCCGCTCACTTGGCGGCTTTGGAGTTCTTCGAGGTCTAACGTTGGCGGAATGGGTTTGTTCAGCCATGAGGAGTTCCGGGACCTCGCCGACCGCACTGCGGGCGGCGCTAGTGATGGGGTCGTCGAGAGGGCGCGCGGTGCTGAGGTGGAACAATTCGGGGCGGATGATCCTGTGGTGGTAGGTCCGGGGTTGCCGCCCGAGGATGGATCGTGCGGTCAATTCACGGTGCAGTTTCACGTATCTACGTCACTGCTGATCGGGTTGAAACGTATCGCTGATATGCGCGGGGAGAGCGTGCCGGAGGTGTGCCGCCAGGTGATCGGTGTGTTTGTTGCCCAGCAGGAGGGCGAATTGGGTGCGCTGCTTGCTGCTGAGTCCGAGGTGGCTGACTACCGGCCAAGTTTGGGCCACTCGTAGTTGAGTCCCGCTGCGGAAGGATTACGCGGACGGGGGCCATGAGGAGTTCCGGACTTCGCCGACCGCACTGCGGGCGGCCCTAGTGGTGCGCTGCACAAGTGCAGTCCTGGTGCAGCGAAACGTGAGAAAGTGCAGTCAAAAGTTGAGAACCTACAGGCCTGTAGGTTCTCACTCCTCGTAGCATCGGCATCCGCCGCTGAGCTGCGCCTTCGCAAGTTGTCTCATGACGGTTGCCGCGTGGTTTGTCTCACAAACCACTTCATTTCCTACAGTTTGCGGTCACGCCGGTCTCACGTGTCGATACCCGAGTTGCGCTGCTGAACGCAATCGCTGCAGCCTTGTCAGCCCGCGATGCGCTGATGCCTGCCATTCGCTACGCGTATTCGAAGTCTTCACAGATGTTCAAGGAAGACACCGGCTAATTTGGGCAGCCGAGCATACGCTTCTGATCCAAGATCGAGCGATGATCTGTTGCTGGCCAACGGCTCTCACACGAGCGCGCTGATAAATGGCGGCTGCACGGTCGAGGTCATCGGATTCAGCGATCCGGTCTCGAGTTTGAGGGTGGCCCCAGCGCTGGGTCGTAAGTGATTCTGACTCCCTTACCGGGTGACGTACCTTGGTTGTCCCAACTGAGCGCTACGACTTTAGAGTTGGCGCTATCGCTGCGGTCAAGGAACATGGCACACGGTCGATGGGCAACGGTGGCGCCTCCTCCGCCGCTGAGCTTTCCGAGGCTGAAGTACAGTTCCACCCCTCCGACGATTACAGATCCGCCCCACAGTTCACCATCGATATCTTGAAGCTCGACGGAGATCGCCTGGCCCGGTGCGCTTTGCCTCCCCTGCCGTAGGCCTTTCGTGTAAAGACCCCAGTCTGCGGGGAGCCTTCCATCGCGAAAGAGATACTCGGCCAACATCGCTCGATCTGCATCAGCACGGATTCTAGGCACGGACGGGAAAGCCGCCGTGGCCCCCCACAGCATTTTTAGGAGCCACCGTTCAAGCTGTTCGCCGCTCAAGAGATCGATATGGCTTCCGCCAAGATCTGCGCGACTGATTTGCTCCAGGTAGAACTTGTCCATGACCTTAAACGCATAGGCCGCGTGGGCATCGAGGGGCGACAGTGCGTGATTATGCCTCTCGCAGAGCACATTTGAACCGAGCCTGTTCGGCGGCAGATCGTTCACACTACCCTCGGCTTGCCACGGCAAACCGCCGATCCGGACTACCTTGCCATCGCCCGCCTCAATTAGCAGTCCTTTACTGAGCCAGTGTTCATTGGAGAGCCCGCCCTGGCAGTCCCTCGTCAACTCCGCGTAACAACCGCGAACAGAGAGGCCTGTGGACGGCCCGGAAAGTAGAGCCTTGAATGGAGGCAGTCGCCATCGGTGCGTCCGGGGGTCGAAATGGCAGCTTGCGGTGGGATGTCCCGAACCGCATGGGCACGCATCGACATCCGCGGGACCCAAGCCCGGCCCCCGGCCTGTGAACGGAGCGGGCCGCTGAGCTGGGTCGAATGGCGTAGCAAACCCCATTACACGAGGGTAGTGCCAACGCTGGTCCGCGCGGTCGCGCCTGGTGTCCGGCATTCGCGTGGACCCGGTGCGCGCGACATCGCAGGCCGCGGGATACCCACCCGATGCGACGCCTGCTCGATATCCGTCCACAGTTATAGTGGCGGACGCTCACGGCGGGCAACTAGGACAGCTGCGGCGTGGACCGTTCATAGGAGGATAGATCGATGGCGGACGACCTCCGACAGGAATGCACCGACTGCGGCCTTATCTACGATCCTGCCGATCACGGCGGCGTCTCTGTATTCTTCCTCGACGCCTGGGAGTGCCCAAATTGTGGCGCCGGCGTGGATAAGTTCGAATTCGCGGTCGAAAAGGTCACAGCAGGGCTCCATACAGTACCGTCCAACTGTCTGACCGTAACGGTGATCGAGGATTCGGATCGCTTCGGAATTGAGATCTCACGCCTGGGGTTGCTTCGAACCCCGGCGGGAAACACTGTGTTCAGCCCGAACAGCGCCCTGCTATTGCACATGGTTCGAGAGTTGGAAGAACACCCGGTCCTTCATGTGGAAGACGGAATCATCCTCGAGCCACGCCCTTTATGCGCATACCTGCTCTTCTCGAGCCAGCGTGACTTCATCGAGATCGATCCAGAAGTCGACCGCGATACGGTTGCACACGCGCTCAAGCACGATCCAATTCTCGACCCGGCCGCAGGTCCCGAGTGGGCAGAACAGCTCCGGGCGTGGGAACCGGTTGCCAGTTTCGTCCGTGGAGTTGGCGCAAAGCTTCGCCCACGTGCGGCGTACAGCGAGGATGAGCTGGCTGCTCTCATCGATGGAGTTGCGACCCGCTGGAATCGACTGTCGGAGGCCGGAAAATCCGTCGTCGCGAATCTGCAAGTTCTCACCGAAGGCAACATCATTGCGTCGGTAGCGTTTGCCGCAGGTGAATGCACTCCGGTGGAATTCGCCAACGCTGTACTCGCAGCCACGCCCTTACACCACCTTTTCGGCATCGACTTCGACGACGATGTGTCACCCGAGGAGCAGCACAGCGACGCGTTCAGGCAATACAAAGACCTTGCTCGCGTATGTGCCGACTATCTCGCCTTCTTTCCGCAAGAAGGTGTTTCGGGCCTCGTCGCGGCAGGCGAGAGCACATCCCTGGAATTCAAATCGACCCTTCGTTGGGACCTCCGGCAGGACAAGAAGAACGACGAGATCACCCACGCAGCTCTCAAGACCATCGCCGCCTTCGCAAACTCTGAGGGAGGATGCTTGCTGCTTGGAGTGGCCGACGACGGGACGGCCGTGGGAATCGATGCAGATAACTTCCAGAACGAGGACAGGTACCTCCTTCACTTGATGGACGCGATCAAGACGACGATGGGGGCCAACGTGGCCGCCCTGGTCGATCCGTATTTTGACGTGCTCGGGGGGAAACGAGTTTGTGTGGTCCGCTGCCGCAAGAGTCACGAGCCGGTGTACCTGCGGAAGAAAGGCGGCGATGAGGCGTTCTTCATCCGCACGGGCCCGTCGAGCGCGCAGCTTTCCCTGCGTGAGCTGGTCAGTTACATGCGGGAACATTTCCAAACGTAACGGCTGTGCCGATCCCTCCACCTCGACCGGGCACCTAGTTGTACTGACCTGAGAGGTTAGGTACGCGGCTGGCTGGTGGTTGACCGCCGAGTGCGGTGTGACCGCGGTGATGATTGTAGGTGTGCAGCCAGTGGGGGA